>JAFODZ010000027.1 GCA_017380435.1 Oscillospiraceae bacterium | reverse complement strand
CAGGAATGTGCCGCCATGTTTGACAACGCCTTTGCCTTTTTGGAGCAGACCTTCTCCCAGAGTCAGGAGCTGGTGATGTTCGTCACCGAGATCACCGCCGGTTTTGATACCTCCTGGTTTGTGGAGACCTTCGGCTGCGAGGCCTATTTCCGCCACAACAAAGAGCTGCTCTTTGATGAAACCCAAAAGCGTATCCGGGACAGCATTGCAGCCGCAAAGGAAGGCCAGCCGCCCCTGCAGGAAATCTAAGGAAGAATCATTAAAAGACCCACTCCCGATCTGGAGGGCGTCCATAAAACAGTTAACGGAGCGTATCGGTACCGATACGCTCCGTTTTTATGTGTAATGAGGTGTACTTTAGTGGGATTTATCGTTTATTGTTTCTCATAACACTAACGAATCCTATTACGAAAAAGACAGCACTAACAAACAAAAATGATAATAACCCTATGAATGGAACATTTCCGTCTAAGCATTGTTCCCAGTTGTGGAAATCTACCCGATAGAAACTGCCGGAAGATGGGCCAAACAAGGCTGCTGCCACATAGTTTGCGTAATAAAGCATGATTCCAATGACGGCGGTACAGATTCCTGCCTTAAGCAATGGATGAAGACGAAAGGCACATACTGCCGTGCAAACAATAACAGGTGCAAAGCCGTATACAGTCATTAGAATGGCATTGCCAAGCATAAATGGCTGCCAGATGCGGATGTGTATTATCATCAAAACTGTCAGTACAAGTGTGACCGTAAAAGAAATGAGGAACTTATAGCGAGAATAATTTGTTTTTGATAACAAGATCGGTCCAAACAATAGCACATACACCATCAAGATGCCTATGCAGGCAGTTAAGAACCACGATAAACCATTCGTATATACTGCACAAGTGAATAAAAGCAAGCAAATAGACAGGTAGGTTGAAACAGTAAATGCAAGAAGCTTCTTCGACTCAAAAAAACAAGTCACTGTAGGAATAAATGTATAGGCGCAGATCAATGCTGCCAATACGACAAAAAAACAGGATAGCGTATGACTTACGGCAAGGTTGCAGATGAAACAGGTTACAAGTGCAGCGCCATAGGAGATTGTCGGAATCCAAAACCATGTGCCACGGATTGCGCGGAACTTCCTTGCTTCATGCTTCATTTTCCTTGTGTCTGTGTCGACTGAGGCAGTAATCAGTTCATGTTCGCTTATGTCAAGAACACGGCAAATATCGGATATCAAAGTAATGTCGGGATAAGAAACTCCACGCTCCCATTTGCTCACTGCGCCTTCAGTAACAAACAACATTTCTGCCAAGTCTTTTTGCGAATAGTTTTTTTCAGTTCGTTTTATTTTTATAAACGAGCCGAATGTTTTTTTATCGGTCATATCGGTTCACCTCTGCCCATCATTCTACGGGAATCAAGGCAAACCGTCAATGGACTGTTAAGCCACCCCCCATTTTTGATATCTTGGAGCGAAAATCAAGTTTTATTAACTGCTTTTGCAATCGTATACCTTGTCCGGAAATACCAGAACAGGCACAACAGATCAAACTGTTGTGCCTGTTCACTGTTTTATGAGCACCGCCCGTTAGAGAAGCGGGTCTTTTTGTATGTTAATACATAATCACTGCACGGACAGGGCAGACCGGGCTGCAATAGCCGCAGGTCAGGCATTTGTCGTGGTCCACCTGCGCCAAACCGTTTTCGCCCCAGTAGATGGCCCCGGCCGGGCAGGCCGCCTTGCAGGAACCGCAGCCCTCGCAGTCCTCCTGATTGATGTAAACCTTCTTTTTGGACACGTCGGGGTTGTAATCGGCAGGCATTTTGCCTTCCAGATAGGCGAGCAGGTCGTCCACCTCGGAAGTCTTGCCAAAGCCGATCATCACCGAATCAATATCCGGTTGGGCAAAGATAAAGTCCAGTGCCTGCTGATAGTTGGCGGTGAGACTGCCGCCGCCAAAGGCCTTCATGGAAAACACACCCTTTCCCGCCTTGCGGCAGGCGTGGATGGCCTCCAGCATTTCTTCCCGGGTGGCAAACTGATTGCCCTTGCGGATGCCCAGTCCTGCATAGTTGATGAGGGGGAAGACCACGTCCAGATCCTCCATGTCGGCCGCCGCCCGGGTGATATCCACATGGTGGGTGGAAAGACCGATGGCACGCACCAACCCACGGGCTTTGGCGTCCACCAGCGCCTTCCATGCCCCCGCACGCTCCTCCAGCTGGCCGGAGCGCACCTCATGCATGAGGAAAATATCGGCTGGACGCCCCAATTCCTGTTCGGCTTCAGCAATGGCCTCCATCATGCCCTCATAATCGTTGCACAGCGACTTGGAGCACAGCACCACATCTTTGAAATCGCCGCCCTCCAGCGCCTTGCGGATATAGGGATAGGTGCGGTAATACTGGGCGGTGTCCACGAAGTTGAAGCCTCGTTCCAGCGCATAGCGCAAAACGGCAGCCCCTTCCTCCACCGGCAAAGCCAGCTGGCTGGGGCCCATGGGCAGCACGCCAAAACCGGCGCGACTCACCTTGATGCCGGTATTTCCCAAAAT
>JAFODZ010000026.1 GCA_017380435.1 Oscillospiraceae bacterium | reverse complement strand
GAGCCAAATAGCCTTCGTGAACATTCAGTTCCCCGTTCATGACAGGAATATACCTGGCAAACAGATTTGCGATTCTAAGGCTCTTTGCCTTGGCCACACCCACAGCAAAGATTTTCGCATAGAAGGTCTGCATTGCGGATCTTGACATCGTCAATCCCTATTTCCGTACAAAGGACAGCGCCAAAGAGCTGGAAAAGGCCGGTGTCGACCTGATCAGCCCCCAGTTTGCCAATACCAATGTGGATCTGCCGGCCCTTCCTGCAGAAGCCTACCGCCTGGTCGCGGATAGGGAAAGCTACGGCATTATGGATATTGGCGGTGACGACCGGGGCGCCTACGCCCTGGGACGGTACGTCCCCTCTATTTTGGAAGAAAACGACTACCGCATGGCCTATGTTGCCAATTGCTACCGCCCATTGACTCGTACTGCGGAGGATGCATTGGAGGTAATGCGGGAAATCGAAGCCGCCTGCGGTCTGAAGTTTACCTGCATTATCAATAATTCCAATCTTGGCACAGAAACCACTCTGGAAACAGTGCTGGAATCCCTGGATTTTATCCAAAAGCTTAGTGAGATCTCCCATCTGCCCGTATTTCTCCATACAGCCAAGGCAGACGTGGCATCCGCATTACAAGATAAACTGAACCCCGTTTTACCCCTGCAGCTGCAGGAAAAATACTTTGATTTACCAACTCAGAAGCCGGTCAGCCGACCTCTGTGGGGATAATTGAGACAATTCGCAAGGAGGAACCCAAATGGCAAAAGTAACGTTCCAAACCGATCTTTGTAAGGGTTGCGGCCTGTGTGTCAGTGCCTGCCCCAAAGGATGTCTTGCAATCGCATCCGAGAAGATCAACAAGAAAGGCTATTCTCCCGCTGTTATGATCGATCAGGAAAAGTGCATCGCTTGCGCATTCTGCGCAACCATGTGCCCTGACTGCATCATCACCGTGGAAAAGTAAGGAGGTACTTATGGCTGAAAGAGTACTTATGAAGGGCAACGAGGCGATTGCAGAAGCTGCGATCCGTGCCGGTTGCCGTCATTACTTCGGTTATCCCATCACCCCCCAGACAGAGATCGCCGCTTACATGGCAAAGAAGATGCCTAAGATCGGCGGCGTGTTCCTGCAGGCGGAAAGCGAGATCGCGTCTATCAATATGGTCTATGGCGCTGCTGCCGCCGGTATGCGTGTTATGACCTCCTCCTCCAGCCCCGGAATTTCCCTGAAGGCAGAGGGTCTGAGCTATATTGCTGGCTCTGATGTTCCTGCTTTCGTGGTCAATGTCCAGCGTGGTGGTCCTGGCCTTGGTGGTATCCAGCCCTCGCAGTCCGATTATTTCCAGGCTACCAAGGGTGGCGGCCACGGTGACTACCGCATGATCGTCCTGGCACCTGCCTCTGTGCAGGAAATGGCCAGCCTGACCATCAAGGGCTTCAACCTGGCTGACAAATACCGTATGACCTCCATGATTTTGGCAGACGGTACCATCGGTCAGATGATGGAGCCGATCTCCTTTGAGGATGCGGAAATTGAAACCTACGAAAAGCCCTGGGCGCTGACCGGCACCGAGGGTAAGCGCCCCCACAACATCGTAAACTCCCTGTATCTGCAACCGGACCAGCTGGAAAAAACCAATTTTGAGCGGTACGAGCGGTATAAGATCGTGGAAGAAAACGAGCCAATGTGGGAGGAATATATGATGGAGGATGCGGAAATTTGCGTAGTTGCTTTCGGCATCGCCTCCCGTGTGGCAAAAAATGCAGTGGTTGCCGCAAGAAATGAGGGCATCAAGGTGGGTCTGATCCGTCCCATTACCCTGTGGCCCTTCCCCACAAAGCCCCTGGCGGCTGCTGCGGACAAGGTTAAGAGCTTCATTTCTGTGGAGCTGAATATGGGTCAGATGATCGAAGATGTCCGTCTGGCCACCGGATGCAAGCGCCCTGTTACCCTGTGTAACCGGACAGGCGGTATGATCCCCAGCCCCGAGCAGGTGCTGGAATCCATCCGCAATGCACAGAAAGGAGAGTAAGGCTATGGCTGTTGTATTTGAAAAACCCAAATCCTTAACCGATGTGCAGCTGCACTACTGCCCCGGCTGCCCCCACGGCATTATCCACCGCTTGGTGGCAGAAGCCATCGACGAGCTGGGCATTGAGGGTAAGACCATCGGTGTTGCCCCCGTTGGCTGTGCGGTTATGGCTTACGATTATTTTGCCTGTGATATGATCGAGGCTGCCCACGGCAGAGCGCCCGCTACCGCTACCGGTATCAAGCGCTGCCGCCCGGATAACATTGTCTTCACCTACCAGGGTGACGGCGACCTGGCATCCATCGGTATGGCAGAAACTGTCCACGCCGCTGCCAGAAACGAAAATATCACGATTATTTTCGTCAACAATGCCATCTACGGTATGACCGGCGGCCAGATGGCCCCCACCAGTCTGCCCGGACAGGTCACCCAGACTTCTCCCTACGGTCGTGATGTGAACCATTGCGGCTGGCCCATCCGTGTTTCCGAGATGCTCTCCACTTTGGAAGGCCCGGAATACATCGCTCGTGTGGCTGTTAACAATGTAAAAAATGTTAAAAACGCCAAAAAAGCCATTAAAAAGGCGTTTGAAAACCAGATCGCCGGCAAGGGTTTCTCCCTGGTCGAGGTGGTTTCCGCCTGTCCTACCAACTGGGGTATGACACCGCAGCAGGCGCTTGCCTGGGTGGAGAGCGATATGCTGCCCTACTATCCCATCGGCGTTTATAAGGACAGAACTGCTGCAAAGGAGGCTGAAGGTAAATGAAAACCACACAGATTCTCATTGCAGGCTTTGGCGGACAGGGCGTTCTGTTTGCCGGTAAGTTCTTAGCCTATAAGGGCCTGGTACAGGATAAGCAGGTTTCCTGGCTGCCTTCCTACGGTCCTGAAATGCGTGGCGGTACTGCCAATTGCAGCGTGATTTTGTCCGATTCTCCTGTGGGTTCTCCCATTATCACCGTGCCTGATGTGCTGGTGGCGATGAATTTGCCCTCTTTGCAGAAATTCGTGGATTCCGTCGCTCCTGGCGGTAAGATCTTCATCGATTCCACCTTGATCGATGCCAAGGTGGAGCGCGCCGATGTGGAGGTTTTCTACATCCCCGCCACCCAAATGGCTAAGGATGCCGGCTTCTCCACCCTTGCCAATATGATCCTTATGGGCAAGGTCATGAAGGAATGTGACGCAGTAGCTTTTGACGGCAATAAGGAAACTTTGGAGAGCTTCATCCCCGCCAAGAAGGCAGCGCTGATTGATATGAACTGCCAGGCATTGCAGGCAGGCTACGATTTCTAAGGAGGAAACAGTATGCTCGATATCAGAATTGAAAGAACTACCCAGCCTAAGGCAAAGCCGGTTCCCGGACAGAAGCTGGGCTTCGGCAAGATTTTCACAGACCATATGTTTGTGATGAACTACACCGAGGGAAAAGGCTGGCACGATGCCCGGATCGTTCCCTTCCAGAATATCTCCCTGTCTCCGGCAGCTATGGTTTACCACTACGGCCAGGAGATGTTCGAGGGCCTGAAGGCCTATAAGAATCCCGACGGCAATGTATATCTGTTCCGCCCGGATATGAACGCCAAGCGGACCAATGCTTCCAACGACCGTCTGGTGATCCCCCGCCTGCCGGAGGAGGACTTTGTCCAGGCCGTCAGCGCTGTGGTGGATGTGGATCGGGACTGGATCCCCACCGAGCCGGGTACATCCCTGTACATCCGTCCCTTTATCATCGCTACCGATGAATTTTTGGGCGTTGCACCCTCCAAGACATACCTGTTTATGATCATCCTGGCTCCCAGCGGCGCTTACTACGAGAGCGGTCTTGCTCCCGTTGGCATCTGGATCGAGGATGAATATGTCCGGGCAGTCCGGGGCGGTATCGGCTATGCCAAAACCGGCGGCAACTACGCTGCCAGCTTGATCGCCCAGAAGAAGGCCCACGATGCCGGCTATTCCCAGGTTCTGTGGCTGGACGGTGTGGATCGCAAGTACATCGAAGAAGTGGGCGCTATGAACATCTTCTTCAAGATCGACGGTAAGATCGTCACACCCTCCCTCAATGGCTCTATCCTGCCCGGTATTACCCGTAATTCCGTGATTCAGCTTTGCAAGAAGTGGGGTTATGAGGTGGAAGAGCGGAAGATCTCCGTTGACGAGCTGATCGCTGCCCAGAAGAATGGCAAGCTGGAGGAAGTGTTCGGCACAGGTACTGCCGCCGTCATTTCTCCCGTAGGCAAGCTGCGCTATATGGACGATGTGATGACCATTGGCGACGGCCAGACCGGCCCTGTGAGCTTGAAGCTGTATGAAACCATCACCGGCATCCAGTTGGGCAACCTGCCCGACGATATGGGTTGGCGGGTCAAGGTCGGTAATTGATAACATAATGTAAAAAAATGTCCCGGTGGAAATTCCACCGGGACAAATGTTTATGTAATTAAGCTTCCAGGTTGATGCCGGTTTCCTTGTTGAACACATGGCAGTTGTTGCCGCCGAAGTTCAGCTTGACTTCCTTGCCGGAGGACAGAGCCGCAACTTCTGCGCCGGTCATATCCATGGTGTTGACGATAACGATGGCATCCTTGCCGCAGGTGTCAACGTGCAGGTGGACAGAAGAGCCCATCAGCTCGTGGACATTGATCACTGCGCTCACGCCTTCTGTTCCCAGAGTGATATGCTCGGGACGCAGACCCAGGGTGATATCCTGTGCTTCCACATTGTTGGCAGCCAGGGCAGCCTGCTTCTCATCAGACAGCTCTACAGCATAACCGTCCAGTTCAACGCTGTACTTGCCGTTTTCCTTCAGCAGCTTGGCGTTGAACATATTCATCTGGGGAGAGCCGATGAAGCCGGCTACGAACAGATTGTAGGGGTGATGGAACACTTCCTGGGGAGTGCCGATCTGCTGGATGAAGCCGTCCTTCATAATAACAATACGATCGCCCAGGGTCATAGCCTCGGTCTGATCGTGGGTAACATAGATAAAGGTGGTGTCGATCCGCTCGCGCAGGCGAATGATCTCTGCACGCATCTGGTTACGCAGCTTGGCGTCCAGGTTGGACAGAGGTTCGTCCATCAGCATGACCTTGGGGTCACGGACGATGGCGCGGCCGATAGCAACACGCTGACGCTGACCGCCGGACAGAGCCTTAGGCTTCCGGTTCAGCAGGGGAACGATGTCCAGGATCTCAGCGGCCTCATGGACCTTCTTTTCGATTTCCTGCTTGGGTGTATGACGCAGCTTCAGAGCGAAGGCCAGGTTGTCATACACGGACATATGGGGGTACAGAGCGTAGTTCTGGAAAACCATTGCGATGTCACGATCCTTGGGAGCAACATCGTTGACCAGACGGTCGTCAATGTACAGCTCGCCGGAGGTGATCTCTTCCAGACCGGCAACCATACGCAGAGTGGTAGATTTACCGCAGCCGGAAGGACCGACCAGAACGATAAATTCCTTGTCAGCAATCTCCAGATTGAACTCCTGAACGGCCACAACGCCTTCAGCAGTAATTTGCAGATTTACCTTCTTCTCAGGGATTTCTTCGCCACTCTTCTTTTTCTTTTTTTCGGCCTTTTTCTGGGCCTTCACGTCATCGCTGTTGTGGGGGTAGATCTTTTTGATGTTTCTCAGGGACAAACTTGCCATAATGCACGACTCTAAGCATATCGACTCCTCGCATATGCTCTCGCGAACGCCGGGTAAAACAGCGAACGCTTTACGACAGGTCTCCACACTGCCGCACCGTGAGTCCGACGGGGTTTACTTTTTCCTCCTTTTGTGACGCATAAGTGACTATTTTTGTGGAGTAGTCCCCATACGCCCGGATGATACAATAATACCATACCTATGCAGGAAAGGCAATATCCTTTTATGACAGAATTTGTTAATTTATTTTGTATGAATTGCTGTACTGTAAATGATTGTTTATAGCATCAACTACCGTATAAGATCGTAGGGGCGTTCTTTGAACGCCCGCGGGCGAACACAGTTCGCCCCTACAGGTAATTCATAAGATAAATTCTAATTTACTTATTAAAGGTGCTTTATTTTGGGGACAAATCGGCGTTGATGTTCCAGCAAAGGTAATAAGTGCCAAGTTGGTCGGCTATGACGAATTCTTCCCCGTATTGCTTTTGCAAAGTAGGGATTTCGTTGATGGGAACTTGATCAATCACCAGCCATGTGCCGTTTTTGAAGTTGCTGAGCATATTGTTGGCGTCGTCGGAGAGGAAAAAACGAATCATTTCCATGGTAACATCGGCAGCACCGTAGAAATTTTCATTTTTTTCCAAGGTGATAAGAGAGTCGTGAACCCAGTCGGTCATCCGGTACGCCCCGTTGCACACAAAACTGTTGGGATTGGCAGCCCAGGCTTCGTTGCTGCTGACCACATCCTCCCGCACAGGGAAGAAGGTGGGCAGCGCCAGAAGCTCGTTCCAATAGCCGATAGGACTGGTAAGGGTGACGGTGAGGGTGCTATCATCCGGGGCATCAACCGCCAGCTCCCCGGTGCCGTAGCCCTGGATGACCCGGAACAAATATCCCTGGCCTGCGCCGGTGGTGTCGGCGGCTGCCCGTTTCCAGGCATAGACAAAATCCTGTGCGGTCAGAGGCTGCCCATCGGACCATTTCAGATCCTGCCGCAGATGGTAGGTGTAGGTGACGGTGCCGTCACTTTCCAAAGTGCCTTCCGGCAGAGATTGGGCGCAATCTGCCACCACCACCGGCTGCCCCTTTTCATCCAAAGACCATTTGGCAAGACCGGCAAACAAATGGCCTAAAAGGGTTGCCCCATCCACGGTGGAATTAAAGGCCGGATCTAAGCTGTCCGGCTCAGAGGCCAGGCATACGGAAATGGCGTCGGTTTTGCCGCTGACACGGGCGTTGTGGAAGTATTTGCAGCCGAAGGGATTGGCATAGAACCCCTCCACGGTACTACTCAGCATATAAGGGTCGGTGTAGTAGTACAGGGGTGTGATGCAGCCGGTCTGCATCAGCATATCCTCGGCAAGATGCATCATGGCATAGCGGTTTTGGCTGTTGGCCTCCTGCTTGATGGTATCGATGAGCACATCGTAGGTTTGCGACCAGGTGCCGTTTTCTACACGGTAATCCACCCCATAGGGGGTCAAATCCAAGGAATAGATGGCCTGCCCGGCGTGATCACCTTTGCCGAACTGAATATCGTTGTTGCCGGCGTTGGTAGTCCACATATCCAAAAAACAGATAGGATCGTTGTAGTCTGCCACCCAGCCGTTACGGGCCAGGGTATAGTCGCCTTGTTTGCGGGTGTTGAGGAAGGTGTTCCATTCCTGGTTTTCCAGTTCCACCCGGATTCCTACACCGGAAAGGACACTTTGTACATATTCGCCCACGGCCCGGTGGGCATCGGAGTTGTTGTACAGGTATTGCACAGTGGGGAAATTTAAAAATTTGCCGGTAGCTTCGTCGTAGGCATAGTACTTGCGCAGAGTTTGCATGGCTTGGGCGAAATTCTCCTCGTAAGCATCCTGGGAGGGGTCAAAGTAGTTCGTGTTGGCGTAAAATTGGGAGCCGTCAGCATCGGTCAGGCCTTTGGGAACAAAGGTGGATGCGGGTTGCTGACCGCCCCGGGCAATTTGCTGAGCAATATATTCCCGGTCCAGCATAAGACTGACAGCTTGCCGAATCTCGGCTTCTGCCCGGGCATCCACAGGCAGCAGATTTTCTGTGGAAATATTCTGGGACTGTTGGCATCCGGCAATGGAAAACACCAGGCACAGGGCAAGACAAATAAGAACGATTTTTTTCATAATTTCCTCCTAAAGTCCGCTAAAAGACATTCTAAATATCCACCCCCGGGAGGGGTCAGTTGGCTTTATCTACATGGTGGCAGGCTGCAAAATGACCGGTGGAAACCTCTAAAAGCTCAGGCATTTTCACGGTGCATATTTCGGTGGCGTAGGGACACCGGGTACAAAACGGGCAACCCGGCGGCGCATCCAGGGGACTGGGAATATCCCCGGAGAGGATGATCCGGTCCGACGACCGTGCGGCTACGGGATCCGGCAGCAGCACCGCGCTGATCAGACACTTGGAATAGGGGTGCAAGGGGTGGTGGTACAGTTCATCAGCGTCTGCCAGCTCCACCAGCTTGCCCAGGTACATAACCGCGATCCGGTCACAAATATGCCGAACCACCAAAAGATCGTGGGCGATAAACAAGTAGGTAAGGCCCATTTCCTCCTGCAATCGGCGAAACATATTGACTACCTGCGCCTGAATGGAAACATCCAGCGCCGAAACCGGCTCGTCGCAGACGATAAATTCCGGCTCTGTGGCCAATGCCCGGGCGATTCCGATGCGCTGTCGCTGTCCACCGGAAAACTGATGGGCATAGCGGCTGGCGTGTTCCGGATTGAGTCCGACTTTGTCCATAAGGCCAAGGACTTTTTCCTGCCGCTGCTTGCGGCTACTGTACAGATGATGGATATCCAAAGGCTCAGCAATCAGATCGGAAACGGTCATACGGGGATTCAAAGAGGAATAAGGATCTTGAAACACCATTGCCGTACGCCGCCGATAATGCTCCAGCGCTTTTTTGCTGTCCAAAAGCCTGCCGTGGAACAGGATCTGTCCGGAGGTTGGGGGATAAAGGTACAAAAGGGTGCGGCCCACAGTGGTTTTTCCGCAGCCGGATTCCCCAACCAGTCCCAAGGTTTCTCCTTGATAGATGGATAGGGAGATTCCATCGACTGCTTTTAGGGGCTTTGTGCGAAAAAAGCCGGAGGAAATTGGGAAATATTGCTTCAAATCCCGAATTTCAAGGAGTTTTTCCGTCATATGCTTCATCCTTTTCCAGGAGTTCTTTTGTGTGCAGCCAGCAGCTTGTGGTGTGACCCGCACCGGCAGAGGTGGGCGGACAACGCCGTTTTGTGCAGATGATCATTGCTTCGTCGCACCGGGGGGCAAAGGGACAGCCTTGGGGCAGGTTCAAAAGATTAATGGGCGTGCCGGCGATAGGCTTGAGCATACAGTTGTTTTCCAGAGTGGGCACAGAGCGCAGAAGGCCTCGGGTGTAGGCGTGTTTGGGGTGGTAGAAAATATCCTCCACAGTACCCTGTTCACAGACCGTCCCGGCGTACATCACCAGCACCCGGTCGCACATCCGGGCAACTACACCCAGATCGTGGGTGATCATCATAATGGCCATTCCCATTTCTTTTTGCAGTTTTTTCATTAGCTCCAGGATCTGCGCCTGGATGGTTACATCCAGGGCGGTGGTAGGCTCGTCGGCAATCAGAATATCCGGCTCGCAGGAAAGAGCCATGGCAATCATCACTCGCTGGCGCATACCGCCGGATAGCTGATGGGGGTACTGCTGCATACGCTTGACCGGCTCGTTGACACCGACCAGTTTCAGCATCTCCACGGCCCGTTCGTAGCTTTCTTTTCGATTGCGCCGGGTGTGCAGGGTAATTCCCTCAGTAAGCTGGCGGCCTATGGTGTAGGTGGGATTTAACGAGGTCATAGGGTCCTGGAAAATGATGGAGATCCGGTCACCCCGGATCGTTTTCATTACCGACTCCCCTGCACCTACCAGTTCTTGCCCGTCCAGCTTTACAGAGCCGGAAACAATTTTGCCGGATTGATCCAGGATGTTCAGCAGGGAATAGGCGGTCACGGATTTTCCGGAGCCGGATTCTCCCACAATACCCAGAGTCTGTCCCCGTTCCAGCGCAAAGCTCACGCCGTCAACGGCCTTTACCTCACCGGCAGAGGTAAAAAAAGAAGTGTGCAGATCGGTAACTTCCAAAAGTGCCATAAAATCACCCTTTTTTCTAAAACTCCCGTTGCTTCGGGTCAAAGGCGTCCCGCAAGCCGTCCCCAAGCAGATTCAGCGACAGAACGATGAGGCTGATAACCAGCGCGGGAATCAAAAGCCTGTGTGGATAGGAATGAATGCTGCCCAGCGCCTCCGATGCCAGCGAACCCAGGCTGGGCATGGGGGCGTTTACGCCTAACCCCAAAAAACTTAGATAGCTCTCTGTGAAAATAGCGCTGGGGATCTGCAAGGCGGTGGAGACTACCACAACGCCGATGCAGTTTGGAATCAAATGACGGCGGATGATCCAAAATGCGCCTGCTCCGGCAGATCGGGCAGAAAGGACAAATTCCTGCTCCCGCAGAGATAAAATCTGTCCCCGGATCAATCGAGCCATAGAAACCCAGTACAGCAGGGCAAATACCAGGAATAAACTGATCAAATTGCTGCCAAGGCGGCTGAGTACCGTGCCGGAAAAAGCGGAGGATAGGGCGGATTTCAGAACGGATGACAGCAAAATCACCATCAGCGTATCGGGAAGGGAGTAGATGATATCCACGATGCGCATAATGGTAAGGTCGGTTTTTCCACCGAAGAATCCGGCAATAGACCCCACACTTAACCCAACCAGCAGCACAATAATACTGGCAAAAAAGCCGACTGCAAGGGAGATTCGTGTGCCGTAAACGACGCGGATGAAATAATCCCGCCCGGAAGCATCTGTGCCGAAAATATGGGGAAATACCTTTTCCCCGGCTTCTATTTTTTTATACTCTGTGGCACTGTAGCCAAAGGGAGGCAGATCGTTGAAGGAGGGATCCATAGGTTTGCCGGGGGTATTTCCCAGCATCTGATCGTAGCGGTACGGCCAAAGGGCCGGCAACAACAATGCTCCTAAAACTATCAAAATTATGACGAAAAAAGCAGTAAAAGCCACTTTGTTTTTCCGCAGCCGCACTGCGCCATCCCGGAAAAAACTGTCAGACCTGGCGGTGGGAGGTGTGGCAGTTTCTTCCCGGAGGGCAGGCTGAAAATCTTCCATTTCCCACTCCAATTTATCTTCCTCCTACTTGAAATGAATCCTGGGATCCACAAGTTTATATACAATATCGCTTAAAAGATTCATTGTGACGATCAAAACGGACAGCACGATGGTCGTTCCCATAATCATGGGATAATCCCGGTTGGAAATGCTGGAAACAAAGCTTCTGCCGATGCCCGGTGTAGCAAAGATCTGTTCCACCACTAAAGAACCTGTGACGATGTTGGCGATCATAGGCCCTAAATAGGTGATAACCGGCAAAAGGGCATTTTTCAGCGCGTGACCGAAAAGAATCCGGCCGCCGGACAGACCCTTGGCCCGGGCGGTGCGGATATAGTCCTGCCCCAGAACATCCAGCATGGAGGAGCGGGTCAGACGGGTGATATAGGCGGTGGGATACAGCGCCAGCGTGACGATGGGCAAAATGCGTCCCCCGGCCATCGCACCGTTTGCGGGCAGAATCGGCAGCTCAATGGCAAATAGGTACAGTAAAAATGTGCCGATGATAAAAGATGGCATGGATACAAAGGTGGTAGTCAAGGCCATAATGAGTCTGTCGGGAAGTTTATTGCGCCGCAGTGCAGCCACAGCGCCCAATGTCAGTCCGGCAGCCGTGGCGATAGCTGCTGCAGCAAGGCCCAGCGGAACGGATACGCCCAGTCCCTGCCCGATGATTTTCGATACGGTGCGCCCCCGCTGTTTCAAACTCGGCCCAAAGTCCAGCCGGGTCACAATGTCCTTTAAATAGGTGATATATTGCTGCGGCAGGGGTTTGTCCAAGCCATATTTGGCTTGCAGGGCATCCATTGCCTCCTGGGTCAGCGCTTTTTCTCCCAAAAACGGCCCGCCCGGTACGGCACGCATTACAAAGAAAGTGAGGGTTATCACGACCCAGATCGTCAGTACCGCCAAGGCAATACGCTTGAGCAGGTAGGCAAATGTTTGCAATGGTGCGGCCCCCTTTTTGTTCCTTTTCTGTGTGCGTTATTCTGCCCGCGGTTGGGGGAATTATTCGCCTTAGGGGTTGCGCTCCGGTTTTTTTGTGCTATAATTTAGGCGAACAAGGAGATGAACCCATGAAAATAATCGATATTCATACCCATATCTATCCGGATAAGATCGCCCAAAAGGCTACCCAAAGCGTGCGGGATTTCTACCGGCTGGAGGGCAGCGTGGCGATGAACGGAACGGTGCAGATGCTGCTGCAGCGGGGCGCGGAGGCAGGAATTGACCGGTTTGTAGTGCTGCCGGTTTCCAATACCCCGGGCCATGTGCGCTCAATCAATGCTTTTATTACCGACCAGGCTGCAAAACAGGAAAAGTTCATTGGTTTCGGTACGATCCACGCGCAGATGGACAATATTTGCGAAGAAGTGGAGTGGATTTTGGAGCAAGGACTGCACGGAATCAAGATGCATCCCGATTCCCAGCGCTTTGCCATTGACGATCCCAATTTATTCCCGGTCTATGACCGCATTCAGGGGAAAATACCCGTGATGCTGCATATGGGCGACCAACGGTATAATTTTTCCCATCCCATTCGCCTGCGCAAGGTGATGGAGTTGTTTCCGGATCTGGAAGTGATCGCTGCCCATTTCGGTGGCTATTCCATGTTTGAAACCGCAAAAGAAGTGCTCTCGGATAAGGACTGCATCTTCGATATTTCCAGCGCTATGATGTTTATGGAACCCGGTGAGGCAGAAACATATATCAACCACTACGGCGCGGAGCGTATGGCCTACGGCACGGATTACCCCCTGTGGGATCCGGTGGCGGAAGTTAATCGCTTTTTGCAGCTCAAGCTGACCGATTCTCAGTTTGAGCAGATCGCCCACAAAACCGCCGAACGCATTTTGAAACTGTAAAAAATCCCCCGGAGGGCGTCAAAAGTTTGACACCCTCCGGGGGATTGGTTTTCTGTAAATGATTGTTTACCTTATGATCCTATCGTATAAAATCGTAGGGGCGTTCTTTGAACGCCCGCGGGCGAACACAGTTCGCCCCTACAGGTAATTCGTAAGATAAATTTCAATTTAGCCTTCTTGTACGACAATTTCCTGCACCACCAGGCCGGGGTTACGGCGGATGGTGAAGTCAATGGCCCAGTAGCTGGAGAAGACCAGCAGATTGTTGCCGCGGTAGTCCTCCAAAAGCTCTGCATCGGAGCCAAGGTTCAGATCCGAAAGGTCACAGGGGGCGCTTTCGATGCGGCGGATCTCCTCGTAGGGCAGCATCTCCATTCGCAGATCTACGCCGTACTCGTTTTTCATCCGGTACTGGAAAACATCCAATTGCAGCGTGCCGACTACGCCCACGATTACCTCTTCCATACCGGAATTGGGAACTTTGAAGATCTGAATGGCGCCTTCCTGGGCAATCTGCTCCGTGCCTTTAACGAACTGCTTGCGCTTCATAGAATCCTTGGCGGAGACCCGGCAGAAATGTTCGGGGGCAAAGGTGGGAATGCCGGAATAGAGGAACTTTTTCCCCGGTACGGTGATGGTATCGCCAATGGCGAAAATGCCGGGATCAAATACGCCGATCACATCGCCTGCGTAGGCTTCATCCACGATTTCCCGCTCCGCAGCCATCAGCTGTTGAGGCTGAGAAAGGCGCATTTTTCTGCCGCCCTGCATATGGTAGTATTCTGCGTCCCGCTGGAATTTGCCGGAGCAGATACGCATAAAGGCCAGCCGGTCCCGGTGTGCCTTGTTCATATTGGCCTGAATCTTAAATACAAAGGCGGAAAAATCCGGGCTGAAGGCATCCACCGTACCGCAATCTGCGGTGCGGGACAGGGGCGGGGGAGTCAGCTTCAAAAAGGCTTCCAGGAACGGCTCAACACCGAAATTGGTCAGCGCAGAGCCGAAGAACACGGGGCTGAGGTTGCCCCGGCGAACCTCGTCAAAATCCATTTCCCGACCGGCGGACAACAGCTCCACATCGTCAATAAGCTGCTGATGCTTTTGCTCGCTGTCCAGAAGCTCGGCCACCCGGCTATCGTACAGGTCAATTTCCTGCTTATCTGCCCGGTTCTTGCCGGACACGCCGGAGAAGAACAGCAGACGGCTGTTTTCCCGGTCGTAAACACCCTGAAAATCCTTGCCGGAGCCGATGGGCCAGTTCATAGCGTAGGTTTCGATGCCCAGCTCCCGCTCCACTTCGTCCAGCAGGTCGAAGGGATCTTTGGTTTCCCGGTCCATCTTGTTGATAAAGGTAAAAATAGGAATGTGCCGCATAGCGCAGACCTTGAACAGCTTCCGGGTTTGCGGCTCCACGCCCTTGGCACCGTCGATGACCATGACGGCGGAGTCAGCCGCCATCAGGGTGCGGTAGGTGTCTTCAGAGAAGTCCTGGTGGCCGGGGGTGTCCAGAATGTTGATGCAGAAGCCACCGTACTGGAACTGCATGACCGACGAGGTAACGGAAATACCTCTTTGCTTTTCGATTTCCATCCAGTCGGAGGTGGCGGCACGGGAGTTCTTCTTGCCCTTGACCACACCGGCCTGGGCGATGGCGCCGCCATAAAGCAGGAATTTTTCGGTTAAGGTAGTTTTACCGGCGTCGGGGTGGGAGATGATGGCAAAGGTCCGCCGGCGGTTGATTTCTTGAATTAATTCCGACATAGTAGTTTTTCTCCTGATCATATTGCATAGTTACATACAGTTTACCACAATTTTCCCAAAGATACAATATGCAAAAAAAGAAAACCCGCGAGGGTTTTCTTTTTTAAAGATAAATTAGAATTTATATCGCTGACGCTCATAAATTCAATGCAAAATGTAAAATGCAAAATGCATAATTAATGTGTCGCCAAAGGCGACTATTTGAAATCATTTTCGAAGAAAATACCATAATTTTGCATTATGCATTAT
>JAFODZ010000025.1 GCA_017380435.1 Oscillospiraceae bacterium | reverse complement strand
TTGCTAACGCAAGATAAACAATATAATGCATAATTCATAATGCATAATGCAAAATTATGGTATTTTCTTCGAAAATGATTTCAAATAGTCGCCTTTGGCGACACATTAATTATGCATTTTGCATTTTACATTTTGCATTAAATTTATGAGCGTTAGCGATATAAATTCCAATTTATGGGCCGACGATGGTTCCGGGAGCCCCTGTAAAGGAAGACAGGACCTCAATGGGAATTTGGTGATCTCGGGCCATTTCCACACTTCGATCGTGAAGAACCTGGGCACCACCCTCAATCAGACGGAGCATTTTATCGTAGGGAAGTCTTCCAAAACGGGTAGCACCGGGATAGACGCGGGGATCCCGGTCGTAAACGCCATCCACATCGGTAAAGATCTGACATAGATCGGCCTGCAAAAAGGCGGCAAGGGCAACTGCCGTGGTGTCCGATCCGCCCCGTCCCAGCGTGGTGATGTCGTTATTTTGGTTAATGCCTTGAAAACCGGTGACAACGACGATGTTGCCTTTGTCCAGCTCCTTGCGAATGCGGTCGTTCCCCAAACCTGTGATTCTGGCGTTCCCGTGAACGCTGTCGGTTTGGAGGCCTGCCTGCCAGCCGGTGAGACTGACTGCGGGGAATCCCAGAGCGCCGATGGCCATGGCCATCAAGGCCGCCGAAAGCTGCTCGCCGACACACAGGCACATATCCATTTCCCGGGCAGATCCCCGCAGGTTAACAAATTCTGCTTTGGTAATCAGTTCGTCGGTGGTATCGCCCTGGGCGGAGACCACCACAATCACATGCGCCCCCTGTTGCGCAAGACCGGTGACCCGGCGTGCGGCGCTGTGGATCCGGGCGGCATTGGCAAGTGAAGTACCACCATATTTTTGAACGATCAACATTCGGATCACCTCCTGTGCATCATCTTATGCGATGCCCGGCGGGAAGGTGTATTTATCCGGAAGGGGATAAAAATTTTACGCAATTTTAAGTGGTTTATCGTGACATTTTAAATAGGAAAGAGGGTGTCTCAAACTTGAGACACCCTCGAATTTGTTCTATTAGCCTGCCAGAATCTCTACCTTGATCACGCCATCGCAGGACCGCAGATGTACCAGCATTTCCTCCAGCTGAACGGTGAGGTTCATCGTGTCAGCGGAGATGGTAACCACGGCGCAGCCGTTGGTGGGGACGATGGAATTAATTGTGATGATGTTGGCTTTAAATTCAGCAAACATGGTAAGAATAAGAGAGAGAATACCGGGGGAATCGTGCAGCAGAAGCTGCAGGGTAATAATCCGTCCTGTCATCATATTCTGAAAAGGGAGTACCGCATCCCGGTACTTATAAAACGCACTGCGGCTGATGCCGGTGATCTGGGTTGCTTCATTTACGGTACTTGCCTCGCCAACAGAGAGCAGCCGCTTGGTTTCTGCCACCTTCAGAAAGATTTCCGGTAGGGCAGAGGCTTCTACGATATAGTATTTGGGGTCTGTTGCCATGGTGCGTCCTCCTGTATGTAGTAAAAGCATAAATGTACTATCTATTGTAGCATACTATTAAAAAAATGCAAGAATCAAATGCGAAAGGAGCACATAATGGGGGCGGAATCCGTAAAAAAAGCAGGAATTTTGTTGGTGGGGTTGGCGCTGCTGTGGTTATCGGGGCGTTATCTTCTGCCGCTGGCATTGCCGTTTGTGCTGGGAGGCGGAATTGCCCTAGCGGCGGAGCCGGGAGTGGCGATGCTCAGCCATCGTATGAAATGGCGGCGGTTTCCCGCAGTTTTGCTGTGCGTCAGTCTTACATTGGTATTATTAACGGCGCTGATTTATTTGGTAGGCGCGGCGGCTGTGCGGGAGCTGAGCCATGTTGCCCGGGATTTGCCCAGAGTGGAGCAGACGGTGGAGCAGGGAATGGAGGTATTAGAGGATTTTCTAATATCTGCAGCAGATCGGGCGCCGGATGCCATTCGGCCTATGCTGATCCAAACGGTTATGAATACCTTTGCAGACTCCACAGCACTGCTGGAGCAGGCAGCCAACCAGCTTCCATCCATGGCAGCCGGCGTGATCGGAAAGGTGTCAAAGGGGGCGCTGACGGTGGGAACAGGGGTTTTGTCGGGATATATGATCTCTGCCCGTCTGCCAAAGATCCGATCCGCAATCAGCTGCAAAATCCCGAAAGGCTGGCGGGAAAAAGCGTTGCCGGCTATCAGCAGAATCAAAACCACCTTTTTCGGATGGCTGCAGGCGCAGCTGAAAATGATGAGCGTTACCTGGTTGGTGATCGCCATTGGACTGACAATCCTGAAAATACCTTACGGTTTTTTGTGGGCGATCTTAGTGGCGCTGGTAGATGCTGTGCCAATTCTGGGCACGGGAACGATTTTAGTGCCATGGGCGATTATTTCTTTTTTGCAGGGCAACGGTCAGCTGGGGGGCGGACTGATGGCGGTGTATGGCATTGCCAGCCTGGTCAGATCGGTGGTTGAGCCGCGGGTAGTGGGGAAGTCTTTAGGATTAGACCCGCTGCTATCGTTGATGGCAGTGTATTTCGGTTTCCGCTTGCTGGGCTTTGTGGGGATCGTTCTGGCACCGGTATCTGCGGCATTGATCAAAAGTATGTTCACCAGCGGTCTTTTTGAGAATTCACAAATAATTCATAAGCAAACCCCTTGACAATTTTAGCACTCTGTAGTATAGTGTGCTTAGCACTCAAGGGGATTGAGTGCTAAAGAAAAAGAAGGAGTGCGATGAAATGGAACTGACAGAACGGAAGAAGAAAGTTCTGCGCAGCGTTGTGGATCTGTATATCCGCACCGCCGAGCCGGTTGGCTCTAAATTGATCGCACAGCTGCCGGATATGCAGTATTCCTCTGCAACCATCCGCAGCGAAATGGCGGATCTGACGGCGATGGGTTATCTGGAGCAGCCCCATACCAGTGCCGGCCGGGTTCCTTCGGCGGCAGGCTATCGCCTGTATGTGGATGAACTGATGGCGGACTACCGCCTGTCCATTGACGAAACCAAGTCCATCAATACTGCCATTGAAGAGAAAATGCAGCAGGTGGATAAGCTGGTAGAGCGGGTGGCGAAGCTCGTATCTCAGGCTACTGACCTGCCCGCTATTTCGGTGGCCTCCCGGTTTGGAGGCGCAACCGTAAGCCGCTTCGATCTGATCCTGGCCGGACAGGGAAGTATCATTCTGGTTTTGATGCTGTCCAACGACGAGGTGGTAAACAAGCTGATCAAGCTACCCATTGAGCTGGACGAATCGGATGTGAAGGTTTTGTCCGCGCTGCTGAATGCATCCATGACCGATCTGCAGGCCGAGGAATTCAACCAGAGTATGCTGGAACGAGTGATGCGCTCTGCCGGAGCCGGTGCCAGCCTGGTGCCAGTGATTATGGAATTTACCGTGCAGACCTTAAATCGCCAGGGGCGGACGAATATGGCCGTTGCCGGTCAGATGCGCCTGCTGGGTCAGCCGGAATACCGGGATGTGGATAAAGCCCAAAAGCTGCTGACCACCCTGGATGAGGAGGCACTCTCCAATCTGCCTGCGGTGATTCAAAATACCAACGGAACCCAAGTTTTGGTCGGCCCGGAAAATGTGGCCGAGGAACTGAAGGACACCAGCGTGGTGGTCACGAAGTTTGATATCGGCGACGGGATGCAGGGTATGATCGGTGTGGTCGGCCCGACCCGGATGGATTACGCAAAGGTTACCGCAAGATTGAGCTATTTTGCGGAGAGTTTGTCGAAAATGTTTGCAAAGCCTGAGCAGCCTCAGCTGACAGAAGGCAAGGAGGAATAACCCATGGCAAAGAAAAAGAAAGAAAACACTCCCGAGGTGGAGGAAGAAGTAAAGCAGGAAACTCCCGTAGAGGAAGCTGCCCCCGAAGTGAACCCCTGGGAAGAAAAGTACAACGCCGAGCATGATTCCTACCTGCGGCTGGCTGCGGATTATGATAATTTCCGCAAGCGCACCGCCAAGGAAAAAGAGCAGCTCTATACCAACGGAAAATCCGATGCGGTGGAAAAGCTGCTGCCGGTTTATGACAATCTGGAACGGGCGCTGAATCAGCCTACTGAGGATGCGGCCTATAAAAAGGGCGTGGAAATGACCATGACCCAACTGGTATCCATCCTGAACGGATTGGGCGTAGAGATCTACGGTCAGCCGGGAGATGCCTTTGACCCCAATATCCATAACGCCGTGATGCACACGGAGGATGAAAACGCACAGGAAAACACCATCACCCAGGTGTTCCAGAAGGGTTTCAAAATGGGTGAAAAGATCGTGCGGTTTGCCATGGTGCAGGTCGCCAACTAACCAAGTATATATTTTTCTATAGGAGGAAATGAATATGAGCAAGATTATCGGAATTGACTTAGGTACTACCAACTCCTGCGTAGCAGTGCTGGAAGGCGGCGAACCCGTCGTTATCGCCAACGCCGAAGGCGGCAGAACTACCCCCTCTGTAGTGGCGTTCTCCAAGACCGGCGAAAGAATGGTTGGCCAGGTTGCTAAGCGCCAGGCTGTTACCAACGCAGACCGCACCATCGCTTCCATTAAGCGCCATATGGGCGAAAACTACCGTGTAACCATCGACGGCAAGGGCTACAGTCCCCAGGAAATCAGCGCTATGGTGCTGCAGAAGCTGAAGGCAGATGCCGAGGCATACCTGGGCCAGACTGTTACCGAAGCTGTTATCACCGTTCCTGCATACTTCTCCGACGCCCAGCGTCAGGCTACCAAGGATGCCGGTAAGATCGCCGGTCTGGAAGTTAAGCGTATCATCAACGAGCCCACCGCTGCTGCTCTGGCCTACGGCCTGGACAAGGAAAATGAGCAGAAAATCATGGTTTATGACCTAGGCGGCGGTACTTTCGACGTTTCCATTCTGGAGATCGGCGACGGCATCGTGGAAGTTCTGGCTACCGCAGGCGATACCCG
>JAFODZ010000024.1 GCA_017380435.1 Oscillospiraceae bacterium | reverse complement strand
GGCGCTCCCATCGCTCCCCAAACTGAGCCACATCCGGAAATATTATATTGTATTTAGAATTTATGCGCTCTTCCTGTTGCGGTGCCCGGCAGCTTCCTTGCCGACGGAGCGGCATCGTCATCTGCCGACCGCGGCCACTCGCTCAGGTCGCTTGAGTCCGCCACTGGCGGCGCTCCCATCGCTCCCCAAACTGGGCCACATCCGGAAAAATTATATTGTATTTAGAATTTATGCGCGCTTCCTGTTGCGGTGCCCGGCAGCTTCCTTGCCGACGGAGCGGCATCGTCATTTGCCGACCGCAGCCACTCGCTTCGTCGAAGCGCAAAATACAATATTCCATTTTCTGCAAGCAGAAAATTTCATCTGTATCTTGGCTTCTCCTCTTCCCACAAAGACCATTTGTCTTTGCGGGATCCCTAATTATCCGCCACTGGCGGCGCTCCCATCGCTCCCCAAACTGAGCCACATCCGGGGATTTACAGGCAAGAGTCATTATACACACAAAGATGGAAAAAAGCAATCAAAAAATGAAGGAAAGGGTAAAATATAAAATATACGGCGTATAATTGCATAAAAATAAAAAAAGATACAAGAAATTGGATAAAAATACAATTCGAATTGTTAAAAACGATAAAATGAAAAAAATGGTATTGACAGATTGCAATGTCAATGGTAGGATGTAGAAAACTAAATCGCCTTGATAGAGGCGCGGGGTTCATCAGTATTTTTCGGCAAGGCCAGGCAGCCGTCGGAAAGGAAAGGGGACACCGCCGAAGTTTTGCAAATGCCTGAATTTGCAATGCTGGTTCGTCAGAAAATATCTGCCGGACTGTCACAAAGTATTTTGTGAAGCGCTATCGGTGCAGTAGTTTACCGCATAATGTGGTGTTACTGTCGGGTCGCTTTGCAGGCGATCCGGTTTTTTTATGAAATGGCGGACGATAAAATCCGCAAAATCAAAACGGGCGTCCGATGCGCCCAAAGAAATACTCCAAAAAAGAAAGGAAAATGAATCATGAGAAGAACATTAACTATCGTATTGGCACTGGTAATGGTGCTGTCCCTGTGCGCTTGTGGCGCAGGCAGCAATGTAGATGTAGCTGCAGCACAGAACATTGCAGATCTGAAGGGCGCTAAGATCGCTGCCCAGGCCGGCACTTTCCACGCCGACGCTATGATGCAGATCGAGGACGTTCAGGACTCTACTTACCCCGAGTTCGCTGACCTGCTCACCGCTCTGCAGGCTGGCACCATTGACGGCTATGTTGCCGAAGAACCCACCGCTATTGAAGTTTGCCTGGGCGATGACACTCTGGCATACCTGCCCCTGGTGAACAACGAGACTGGCTTCGCCGCTACCGATGCGGATGTGGGCATTGCCGTTGGCTTGAAGACCGGCAGCGAACTGCGCGAGCAGATCAATGCTATCCTGGCTGAGATTCCCGCTGAGACCCGCAGCGAGCTGATGAATCAGATGGTTCAGATGTCTGCCGGCAAGGAAGTGACCGAGTTGGTTCTGACCAGCGAAGCGCCTGCCGAGCCTGTGGGCACACTGAAGGTTGCTATGGAATGCGCCTATGCCCCCTTTAACTGGACCGATATGGGCGAAGCTTCTGTCGGCGCTGTTGCCATCAGCGGCGAGGGCAAGGAAGGTATGTATGCCAACGGCTACGATGTCCAGATTGCGCAGTATGTTGCCAACAAGCTGGGTATGAGCCTGGAAATCTACTCCATCGAATGGGATGGCCTGCTGCCTGCACTGGAATCCGGCACAGTGGATGCCATCATCGCCGGTATGAGCCCCACCGCAGAGCGTGAAGAGCAGATCGACTTCACCAATGTGTATTATTCCTCCAACCTGGTCATTATTTATAAGAAGAAGTAATTAAGATTATGAAGTTTTTTACAGATGTTATCCAAATTGTAACCGAGCATTATCCCTTCCTGCTGCGCGGCATCGGTTATACAATGCTGATCTCGCTGATCGGCACGGTTGCCGGTTTGGTGATCGGCTTGGCCACCGGTGTTTTGCGCACCTGCCCCATGTCCAAAAATGGCTTTGTTCGGGCATTGCAGAAGATTTTCAATGGTCTGATTGCCGTGTATGTAGAAGTGTTCCGCGGAACGCCTATGATGGTGCAGGCTATGGTTATCTATTGGGGCTATGCCTTCGCCTCCGGCGGTTCTACACTGCCCTTGATTCCCTCCGGTATTCTGATCGTTTCCATCAATACGGGCGCTTATATGGCGGAAATCGTTCGCGGCGGCATTATCTCCATTGACAACGGCCAGTTTGAGGGTGCAGCGGCGGTGGGTATGACCCATTGGCAGACTATGGTACATATCATTTTGCCCCAGGTTTTGCGGAATATTCTCCCTTCTGTTGCCAACGAATTTGTTATCAATATCAAGGATACATCTGTATTGAATGTCATTGGCGTCACGGAGCTGTACTACTTTGCAGGTATTATCAAGCGCGAGAGTTTCCAGACCTTCCAAACATATTTTGTGGTCTGCGTGATCTACTTCGTTCTGACTTTCTCCATTACCCGGATCCTCCGACTGATCGAGAAGAAACTCCAGGGAGCAGACAGTTATGTGATCTGCGGTTCCCAGTCCGATCCTAATGCAGAAATCCGCGTGCCGAAGCGGCAGGAGGTGCCCAATGACTGAACAAAAGCCTGTAATTGAGCTGCGCAATCTGCAAAAAAGCTATGGCAAGGTGAATGTGCTCAAAGGCATTGATATGCAGGTCTATTCCGGCGAAGTGGTTGCCATTATCGGTTCTTCCGGTTCCGGAAAGAGCACCATGCTGCGGTGCGTAAACCTTTTGGAAACGCCTACGGACGGCGAGATCCTCTGGCACGGGCAGAATGTCCAGACGGAAATTCCCTCCCTGTACCAGTACCGTGCCTCCGTGGGAATGGTATTCCAGCAGTTCAATCTTTACAACAATCTGACTGTCCTGCAAAACTGCACCTTACCCCAGATCAAGGTGCTGCGCAGAAGCAAGCAGGAGGCAGAGGAAATTGCCCGTTCCTATCTGGATCGTGTGGGAATGCTGCCTTATCAGAACGCAAAGCCTTCCCAAATTTCCGGCGGACAAAAGCAGCGCGTGGCCATTGCCAGAGCCTTGGCGATGAACCCCGAGGTTTTGCTCTTTGACGAGCCCACCTCTGCGCTGGATCCGGAAATGGTCGGTGAGGTGCTGTCGGTTATGCAGCAGCTTGCCCACGAGGGTATGACTATGCTGGTTGTCACCCACGAGATGGCCTTTGCCCGGGATGTGAGCAGCCGTGTGGTTTATATGAACCAGGGCGTGATTTGCGAGGAGGGAACTCCGGAGCAGATATTCGGCGATCCCCAGCGGCAAGAGACCCGAGATTTCCTGGCTCGTTTCCGTAATAACTAAAATGATACCCTCTCAACCGCAGGAAGTGAACTGCTCCCCGTCAAGTGGACAGTGAAATAAAATAAAATTTTTCTTGCTTCCGGCGACCTGGTTAGGGTTGCCGGAAGTCTTTCTTATGCCGCCATTAGATAGCTGAAGTGCTTCTCCATCGGTGTCAGCACGCCCAG
>JAFODZ010000023.1 GCA_017380435.1 Oscillospiraceae bacterium | reverse complement strand
TTGCTAACGCAAGATAAACAATATAATGCATAATTCATAATGCATAATGCAAAATTATGGTATTTTCTTCGAAAATGATTTCAAATAGTCGCCTTTGGCGACACATTAATTATGCATTTTGCATTTTACATTTTGCATTAACTTTATGGTGCGATAGCAACATAAATTCCGGTTCTTCGGGGATTGATCAGGATTTACCCGGGCCGGCGGTGTCAGCGCCGTCGCCTACAAGACCCAGCTCACGGGCAGCATCCTGCCGCATTTTGTACTTGAGGATCTTGCCGGCGGCATTCATGGGGAAGCTATCCACAAAGCGGATGTAGCGCGGTACTTTGTGCCGTGCCATGCTGGCTTTGATATAGTCGGTCATTTCCTCTACGGTCATACTGCCCGGCTCTTTGAGAATGATGCAGGCCATAATTTCCTCGCCGTACTTCTTATCCGGCACGCCGATGACCTGCACATCCCGTACTTGGGGATGGGTGTAGATAAACTCCTCGATCTCCTTGGGGTAGATATTCTCACCGCCACGGATAATCATATCCTTCAAGCGACCTGTGATGCGGTAAGTGCCGTCGGCATCCCGGCATGCCAGGTCGCCGGAGTGGAGCCAGCCTTCGGCATCCACCGTATCCCGGGTGGCCTCGGGCATTTTATAGTAGCCCTTCATGGTGTTGTAGCCACGGGAACAGAACTCACCGTTGACGCCATCGGGAACAATCTCCCCGGTCTCCGGGTCGATGATCTTGCACTCCACATGAGGGAAATCGTAGCCAACGGTACTGGTGCGCAGATCCAGCGGGTCAGTCCAGGCAGACATGGTGCTGCCGGGGGAGGACTCGGTTTGACCATAGACGCTGACGATACCCCGCATATTCATCTCATCCGGCTGTGCCGCCCGGCGCATCAGCTCCGGCGGACATCCAGCGCCGGCCATAATGCCGGTACGCATATGGGAGAAGTCGGTTTTCCGGTAGTCCGGATGGTTGAACATGGCGATGAACATGGTGGGAACACCGTTGAAGCAGGTGATCCGCTCCTGGTTGATACAGGCCAAAGAGGACTTCGCAGAGAAATAGGGCAGGGGACACAGAGTTGCGCCGTGGGTCATACTGGAGGTCATGGTCAGCACCATGCCGAAGCAGTGGAACATAGGCACTTGCACCATCATCCGGTCAGCGGTGGAAAGACCCAGCCGGTCGCCGATGCATTTGCCGTTGTTGACCACATTGTAGTGAGTTAACATAACACCCTTGGGGAATCCGGTAGTGCCGGAAGTATATTGCATATTGCAAACATCGTCCGGCTGCACCTTGGCGGCCATACGATGAACCTCTTCCACAGGCACCATATCCGCCCGGGCCATTGCCTCCTGGAAGGTCAGGCAGCCTTTTTGCCGGAAATCTACCGTGATCACATTGCGCAGGAAGGGCAGTTGCTTGCAGTGCAGGGGAGATCCTGCCTTGGTCTGAGCGATTTCCGGACAGATCTCGTTGATAATCTTGCGGTAGTTGGAATCCAGAGCCGATTCGATCATCACAAGGGTGTGGGTATCGGACTGCCGCAGCAGATATTCAGCTTCGTGGATCTTGTAGGCAGTGTTCACGGTGACCAGAACAGCGCCGATTTTGGTGGTTGCCCAGAAGGTAATGTACCAAGCAGGCACATTGGTGGCCCAGATGGCTACCTTCATACCGGGGCGCACACCTAACGATATCAGCGCCCGGGCAAAATTATCCACATCCTCCCGGAATTCCTCGTAGGTACGGGTGTAGTCCAGGGTGGTGTATTTAAATGCGTACTGATTGGGAAATTCCTCCACCATCCGATCCAAAACCTGGGGGAAGGTCAGATCGATCAGATCGTCCTTCTTCCACACATACTGGCCGGAGCCGTCGTGGTTGTAGTAGAGGGATTTCTTTCGGGTGCGGGGACTGGAGAACCGGCTCATATAGTTGACAAAATGGGGGAAGATCACATCCCGGTCCTGCAGCTCCTCCATCCATTCCGGCTTCCATTCCAGAGAGATAAAGCCGTCGTAGTTGATGGAACTGAGCGCGCGCATCATATCCGCAATGGGCAGGTCGCCCTCACCAATGAGGTTATAGGTATCTTTGTTGTCAGAGTCACGCAAGTGAACGTGCTTGACATAAGTGCCTAAATTTTTGATCGTGGCGTCCGCACTCTCCCCGTGATCCCGGTAGGGGTGATGCATATCCCACAGCGCGCCCAGATAGTCGCTGGCGTAGCTTTCCAACAAGGCACGCAGGCGGGCGGTATCGGCAAAAATACCGCTGGTTTTGATCAGCAGGCAGATCTGCAATTCCTCTGCTGCTGCCAGCAGCCGGGTCAGATTTTCCCGGAGCAAAGCATCCTTGTCGCAGGATGCCCAGGCCACCACATAAGGCACTTGCAGATCGTGGGCGGTTTGCAGCAGCTGCAAAACCGTATCGCTGTTTTGGGTATTTTCCGAAAGATCCACAGAGCTGTCCAAGCAGGGAATGCTCAGCTTCAGATCCCGCAGCTGTCGGCGGGTTGCCGCAATGGCGTGTTTATGGAAAGGTCCGCCACGGTCGGTCAGACCCGGGAATTTGAACAGATTATACACTTCGATGCCGGTGAATTTCATATCCACGGCGGTTTCGATCATCTGCTCCCAGGTCATATCCCCCCAGCCGCGGGTGGAAAAGGAGAGATTCATACAGTTTCCTCCTCATAAACGATTTTATTCAAAGCGTTGATGTAGGCGCGGATGCTGGCACCGACAATGTCGGTGGAGATGCCGCGGCCGGAATAGACCTTGCCGCCGGAACGGAGCTTCACAACAGTCTGACCCATAGCTTCCCGACCCTCGGTGACGGCCTGAATCTGGAAATCGTCCAGCTCGTAGTGCTGTCCGGTGATCTGCTCCACTGCCAAAAATGCTGCGTCAATGGGGCCGTCGCCGATGCTCACGCCTTGCAGGGTCTTATCCTGTTTTTTCAGCTTCAGATGGGCGGTGGCGGCAATGGTGTTGCCGGAATTGACCACATAGCTTTCCAGAATATAGGTGGGAGGCACCTGCATGGCAGCGGAGGCGACGATGGCATCCAGTTCCCGTGCAGAAACCTTTTCCTTTTTCTGGGCAATGGCCCGGAAGGATTCATAGACCTTGGCGGCATCTTCCTCGGAAAGATCGTATCCCAGATGATCAACCACCTTACGCACGGCGCTCAAATCGTCGTGAACGGTCAGATATACGCTGCCGTCATCTGCTTGAACACCGTTGTCAAAGGGAGAGTTTTCGCTGCGGGCAGTCTGGTACATCCAGGCAATCTGATCGGTGATCCGCTTCATAACGGTGGTATGAATGGAGCAAGTGGCATTGTAGAATTCGCCCTTTGCGCTGAGAACCTTGGCAACATTAGGAAGGGATACTGCATCCAGCCGGTAAGCAGCGGCTTTGATCTCTCCGGCACCGTAGCGCACAGCGGCGATGGCGCAGGAATCTGCCATAGAAAGACCGTCGGAGCAGGAAACGCCTAAGCAAACCTGGGGGAGCTTTGGAACATTGTCGTAAAGCTGGCGGATAAAGGCAGTAAATTCGTTGGGAAGCATAGCACCGGCGGTATCGCATACGGTGACAGTTTTGGCACCGGAATCAATAGCAGCGCTGAGCACATGATATAAGTAGGCGGGGTCACTGCGGGTGGCGTCGTCTGCTACAAATTCCACATCATCGCAGAGGCGGCAGCAGGCAGCTACAGCATCCGTAATAGCCGTAAGCATGGCTTCCGGCTTTTTGTGGAACAGGTATTCCATTTGCACGGAGCTGACCGGAGCGCAAACCTGCAGCCGGGGACTTTTTGCCTCCTTCAGGGCATTCCAGGTTTGCTGGATGCTCTCCTCATTGAGGGCGACCGGAACGGCAACAATGCTGTTTTTGACGGCAGCAGCAACAGATTTGATCCGCAAACTGTCGATCTTTGTCTGCTCAATTGGCTCCAATTCAATCACAGAAACGCCAAGTTTATCCAATAGCTTTGCCAGCTCGATCTTTTCCTTGAAGGATAGTCGGATCTGTGCGCCGGTTTGCTTCATGGTTACATCGCTGATTCTGATTTGTTTCATTTGAGTCACACTCCTTAGAAAATGGAAAATAAAAAGTCCCCAAGGCCTATTTGCCTCAGAGACGAAAACATTCGCGGTACCACTCTGATTACCCCGCTTCGCAACGGGATCACTCTCGAACTCCCAACAGAGTTCCAGCCGATAACGGGGCGTCCGGGTTTCATTACTGACACAGGCGAGACCTGGCTTTCACAAAACCGACTCAGGAACCAGATCGGTCCATTCTCCTGCTCCGGCTCACACCAACCGCCGGCTCTCTGCAGCAATCTGAAAGGACCAAGTTTTCCTTCGTTGTCTTTTCAATATTACATTAATTTAAACATAAAGCTTCGTTTTTGTCAATATGAAGAAAAAGGTTGTTGCAAATTATCCAAAAAAATGATATGATGAACGGGCAAAATTGCCGGATTGTGAAAAATAAATGTCTGCAAGAGAAAATCATTTGACTTTTGGGGGCGGACAGAATACAATACGGATAATAGGAAAAATAGCTGTGACGAAGACGGTGGGAATGCCAGATCTTCCAGAGAGCCGGCGTTTGGTGCGAGCCGGCAGATCCCGTTCCGTATCACCTATCACTTCTGAGCTGAAGCGCCGAAATGCTAAGTAGGTACTTCCGTCTGCCCGCGTTAAGGGATAGGGCTTGTTGGAGCCTGAAGAGACGGCGAAAGCCGTAATTTGAGTGGTACCGCGGGTATGTTTATGCTCGTCTCAAGATTCTTCTTGAGGCGTTTTTTTATTGCGAAATTTAAAGGAGTGAATAGCAATGACGGGAAAGAATTCTACAACGCAGCTGATGGATGTGGCTATGCGAATTCGGGATATGCGGGAACTACTCAGCTACAGCACCGAAAAAATGGCAGAGCTGACCGATGTAAGCGAGGCTACTTATAAAGAATATGAAAGCGGAGCGATGGATCTGCCGTTTACATTCCTGCATAAGTGCTCCAAGGTGTTCGGTGTAGAAATTTCCGTGCTGCTGGAGGACCGCAGCGCTAAGCTGACCGGCTATACGGTAACACGCAGAGATAAGGGCCTGGTTACCGCCAGCGAAGATGGCATCACCATCCAGGACTTGGCACCCATGTTCCGCAAAAAGCTGGCAACTCCTTATTGGGTTACCTACCAGTACTCCAAGGAACTGCAGGATAAACCCATCCACACCACCACCCACTCCGGCCAGGAATTTGACCTGGTGATCCGGGGCGCGCTGAAGATCCGTATCGGCGACCACGAGGAGATTCTCCGGGAAGGTGACAGCATTTTCTATAAATCCTCCCAACCCCACGGCATGATCGCCATTGATGGCCAGGACTGCGTGTTCCTGTCCATGATTATGGCCAGCGATGTGACGGATCAGCCGATGTATATCGGCGAGGGCCGGAAAGTCAAGGGCGATCAGAAGCTGCTGTGCAACCGGTTCGTTACCGGCAGAGAGGACGAAAACGGTGTACTGCAGGGCGTTGCCTTTGCCGATACAGAAAAGTACAATTTTGCCTTTGATACGGTGGATGCCATCGCCCGTCGGGAGCCGGATAAGCTGGCTATGGTTCATGTATCCAACGATTTGACAGAGCGCCGTTTCTCCTTCAAGGATATGAAGGACGCATCTTCCCAAAGCGCCAACTATTTCAAGTCTTTGGGTATCAAGCGGGGCGATCGGGTGATGCTGGTGCTCAAGCGCCATTATCAGTTCTGGTTTGCCATTTTGGGCCTGCATAAGCTGGGCGCCATTGCCATTCCCGCCACCAATCAGCTGATGGAGCACGACTTTGTTTACCGCTTCCAGGCAGCCGATGTGAGCGCCGTTCTTTGTACCGCTGACGGAGAGACTGCCGGGCAGATCGAACTGGCAGAAAAATCCTCCGGTATCAGCCTGACCAAGATTCTGGTAGGCGGCAGCCGGGAGGGTTGGCACGACTATAATGAAGAGTACGGCTTGTTCAGTCGCCGGTATGTGCGCGAAGCAGATGCACCCTGCGGTGACGATCCTATGCTGATGCTCTTCACCTCCGGCACTACCGGCTATCCGAAGATGGCTACCCATTCCTATAAGTATGCCTTGGGCCACTATGTAACGGCAAAGTACTGGCATTTGTGCGAGCGGGACGGCCTGCATTTTACCATTTCCGAAACCGGCTGGGGCAAGGCACTTTGGGGCAAGCTCTACGGTCAATGGCTGTGCGAGGGCGCTGTGTTTACCTATGATTTTGACCGCTTTGATGCGGAGAAGATCCTGCCTATGTTCGCAAAGTACCATATCACCACCTTCTGCGCACCGCCGACGATGTACCGGATGCTCATTAAACAAGATCTGAGCAAGTATGATCTTTCCTCCATCCGCCACGCAACTACCGCCGGTGAAGCGCTGAATCCCGAGGTGTTCTACCAGTTTGAAAAGGCCACCGGTCTGCGGATCCACGAGGGCTTCGGTCAGACGGAAATGACCTTGGGCATTGCAAACCTATACGGTGCCAACATTAAACCCGGCGCAATGGGCAAGCCTGTACCCGGCTACGGCATTGACATCGTGGATATGGATGGCAAACCTGTGGATGACGGTGTTAACGGTGAGATCGTCATCCGTACCGATCCCAAGCCTACCTGCGGCGTATTTCTGGGTTACTACCGAAATCAGGAAGCCACCGATGGCGTGTGGCACGATGGCATGTACCACACCGGCGATGTGGCATGGCGGGATGAGGACGGCTACTACTGGTATGTGGGCCGTGCAGACGATGTGATCAAATCCTCCGGCTACCGCATTGGACCCTTTGAGATCGAGTCCACCATTATGGAGCTGCCCTATGTTCTGGAATGCGGCGTTTCCGCTGCGCCCGACGAGGTCCGTGGTCAGGTGGTCAAGGCATCCATTGTGCTGATCCCCGGCGTGGAAGGAACAGAGGAACTGAAAAAAGAAATTCAGAACTATGTCAAACAGCACACTGCGCCTTATAAGTACCCCCGCATCGTGGTATTCCGGGATGAATTGCCCAAAACCATCAGCGGTAAAATTATGAGAAACAAACTGTAAAACAATTGACAATTGACAATGGACAATTGACAATGTGGGAAAACAGTCCTTGTCCCCCTCGTTTTGAGGGGGATGTCACCGAAGGTGACAGGGGGAGTTCACTCCTTAAGATAGTATACTCCCTCCGTCACGGCTTACGCCGTGCCACCTCCCTCATAACGAAGGAGGCAAGGGTTCTTGCGATAGTGCTATTAAGAATAGGGTATACCCTTGACATTTTTTATCATAAATGGTATGATTCCTAAAGATATAAAGGCATAGATGGAGAGGTTTTCCCGATGTTCTGCGTGCAGAGAAGTGGCGTTTGGTGCGAGCCACGGCAGAACCGGCAAAACAGTCGCTCCGGAGCCGGGAGGAAGAGGGCAAAGGCTATTAGAACCTCCCCGTAACAGCCGCGTCAGAGCTATGGGTGCGTCAGCACCCGGAAAGTGGCATTTTGCCGTGAGGCAAATGCAATTTGAGTGGTACCGCGGGTTGAAATCGACTCGTCTCAAGGAATCTTCCTGAGACGAGTCGTTATTTTTGAGGTGTATTATGGAACAAACAATGACAGGTATGGATTATAAGATCCGGGAGGTCGCGGGCCGTATCCGAGAACTGCGGGAAATCTCCGGTATCTCTATAGACGAAATGGCTCAGCGTACCGGTGTCAGCACAGAAGAATATATGCAGTGCGAGGCCGGCAGCCGGAATTTAAGCGTTGCCTTTTTGTATCGTTGCACGCTGACTCTGGGCGTGGATATGGGCGACCTGCTGGAAGGCAGCAGTCCCAAGCTGCGCTCCTATGCGCTGACCCGTAAGGGAGAAGGACAGCGGATCGAAGAGGCCCACCATATGGTTGGCTACAACCTGGCAGCCGGCTTCCGTAACCGTATCGGTCTGCCGCTGTATATGGAGCTGAAGTACCGCCCCGGCGCAGAATATGAGGATATCCAGCTGACCACCCACGAGGGACAGGAGTGCGATATCATTCTGCGGGGTCATATGAAGATCCAGATCGGCAGCCGCAGCGAGATTCTCCACCCCGGCGACTGTATTTACTACGATTCTGCTACCCCCCACGGTATGATCGCTGTGGAAGGAGAGGACTGTGCGTTTTATGCCTTCGTGCTGAGTAATTCTGCTGCCCGCGACGGCGAGCAGGCTGCAGCCAAGGAAACTGCAGATACGCAGACCCCGGTTGCGGATAAGCAGCCCCGGGTGTATCGCAAGTTTATCGACCGCACGGTGGAGGATGGAAAGCTTACTGCTATCTCCTTTAAAGATCAGGAAAAGTTCAATTTTGCTTTTGATATTATCGACGAGCTGGGCCGCAAAAAGCCGGAAAAGCTGGCAATGCTTCATATTTCCGAGGACGGCACGGAGCGGCGTTTTACCTTCCAGGATATCAAGAAGGAATCTGCCCGGGCAGCCAATTACTTCAAATCCCTGGGAATTTGCCGGGGCGATCGGGTGATGCTGGTGCTCAAGCGCCATTATCAGTTCTGGTTTGCCATTTTAGGCTTACATAAATTGGGCGCAGTTGCCATTCCTGCAACCAATCAGCTTTTGGAAAAGGATTTTGCCTACCGGTTTGAGGCCGGCAAGGTGAAAGCCATCCTCTGCACCGCCGACGGCACGGTTGCCGACGAGGTGGATGCTGCGGCAGAAAAGGTTTCTGCATTGAAAACGAAAATTATGGTGGGCGGCAGCCGGGAAGGCTGGCACGATTTTGACGCAGAGTACACCATCTACTCCTCCCGGTTTGCCCGGACAGAGGACAGTCCCTGCGGCAGCGACCCCATGCTGATGTACTTTACCTCCGGCACTTCCGGCTATCCCAAGCTGGCGGCGCACAACTACAAGTACCCCCTGGGTCACTTCATCACCGCAAAATACTGGCACCGGGTCAATCCCGACGGCCTGCATCTGACCATCTCCGATACCGGCTGGGCAAAGGCTATGTGGGGCAAGCTCTATGGCCAATGGCTGTGCGAGGCTGCAATCTTTGTGTATGACTTCGACCGCTTTGATGCGGAAAAGATCCTGCCCATGTTTGCAAAATATCATATCACCACCTTCTGCGCACCGCCCACTATGTACCGGATGCTCATTAAGCAGGATCTGGGGCGGTTCGACCTTAGCTCCATTGAGTATGCTTCTACCGCCGGCGAGGCGCTGAACCCCGAGGTTTATAAGCAGTTTAAGCTCCATACCGGGCTTCCCATTAAGGAAGGCTTCGGTCAGTCGGAAAGCACCATCATCATCGGCAACCTTACCGGCGACAGCCATAAGGTGGGTTCCATGGGTAAGCCTGTGCCGCTGTACAAGGTGCATCTGCTGGATTCCGAGGGCAACGAGGCAGAGCCGGGCGAAACCGGTGAGATCTGCATCGACATTTCGGAAGGCTTGCCCTGCGGCTTGGCTTATGCCTATGAGGGTAACGAGGAAGTCACCGCTGAAACCTGGCGGGACGGCTTCTACCATACCGGCGACCTGGCCTGGAAGGACGAGGACGGATTCTTCTGGTATGTGGGCCGTGCTGACGATGTGATCAAGTCCTCCGGCTACCGGATCGGACCTTTTGAGATCGAAAATGTCATTATGGAGCTGCCCTATGTTCTCGAATGCGGCGTGTCCGCTGCTCCCGATGAGATCCGCGGTCAGGTGGTCAAGGCGTCCATCGTGCTGATCCCCGGCGCGGAAGGCACAGAAGAGCTGAAAAAAGAAATTCAGAACTATGTCAAGCAGCGCACCGCTCCCTATAAATACCCCCGTATTGTGGAGTTCCGCACGGAGCTGCCCAAGACGACCAGCGGTAAAATCATCCGAAAGAAGCTGTAACCATGGATCACAAAAGACTCACCCTGTTTGCAGGCCATTACGGCAGCGGAAAGACCAATATTGCTGTCAATTACGCGCTGCTGCTGGCATCCGAGGGGAAAAAGGTGTGCATTGGCGACCTGGATATCGTCAATCCCTACTTCCGCACCAAGGACAGCGAGCGGGAATTGAAAGCGGCGGGAATTGATCTGATCAGTCCGCAATTTGCCAATTCCAATGTGGATCTGCCTGCTTTGCCTGCGGAAGCCTACCGGCTGGTGGCGGATAAAAGCTGCTACAGCATTATGGATATCGGCGGCGATGACCGGGGCGCTTATGCGCTGGGACGGTATGTACCGGCGATCCGGGAGGAGAATAACTACCGGATGGTATTCGTTGCCAACTGCTACCGTCCGCTGACCCGCACTCCGGAAGAGGCGCTGGAAGTGATGGGGGAGATCGAGCAGGCCTGCGGCCTTCGGTTTACCGACATCGTCAACAATTCCAATCTGGGTCAGGAAACGACGCCGGAAACAGTTTTGCAAAGCCAAAGCTACATAGAAAAATTGTGCAATTTAAGCGGCTTGCCGCTGTTTGCCACCACCGCAGAAGCAGCGGTGGCGGAAAAATTGCAGCTTCCCGGAGATATTCTCCCCATGAAACTGCAAGAAAAATATTTTTGATACAACAAGCTCCCGTAGGCGTGTCATTGCGAGCCAGTTCTCAAACTGGCGTGGCAATCTCAAAGAATATCTTACTTTCTTGTTTCGGCAAGAAAGTAAGCAAAGAAGCCGACTTAGGGTAGGCGCTGAGTTGAGAGCTCCCGCTCTCAAAGCCGCCCTCCCCTAAGTACCCCTCCCGGCGCGCATCGCCGGAAGCCGACTGAAGGTTTCGGCTTGTTATATTATTCATTCTTTTCAATGTTGGAGGATAAAATATGGCAAAAGTAACATTCAAAACCGATTGGTGTAAAGGCTGCGGTCTGTGTGTCAGTGCCTGTCCCAAGGGTATCTTGGCCATTGACAGCGCAACTATCAACAAAAAAGGCTATTCCCCCGCGGTGATGACCGACCAGGAAAAGTGCATCGGCTGCGCATTCTGCGCAACTATGTGCCCGGACTGCATCATCACGGTTGAGAAGTAAGGAGGTAACATTATGGCAGAGCGTGTACTTATGAAGGGCAACGAGGCCATTGCAGAAGCTGCGATCCGTGCCGGTTGCCGTCACTACTTTGGCTACCCCATCACGCCCCAAACGGAAATCGCTGCCTATATGGCAAAGAAAATGCCCAAGATCGGCGGCATCTTCCTGCAGGCGGAGAGTGAAGTGGCATCCATCAATATGGTCTATGGCGCAGCAGCCACCGGCTGCCGGGTTATGACCTCCTCCTCCAGCCCCGGAATTTCCCTGAAATCTGAGGGTCTGAGCTATATTGCCGGTTCGGATGTTCCTGCGCTGGTGGTCAATGTCCAGCGTGGCGGCCCCGGTCTGGGCGGTATCCAGCCTTCTCAGTCTGACTATTTCCAGGCTACCAAGGGCGGCGGTCACGGCGACTACCGGATGATCGTCCTGGCTCCCGC
>JAFODZ010000022.1 GCA_017380435.1 Oscillospiraceae bacterium | reverse complement strand
GCTGATTTCACCCCCAACGTTGACTGCGGCGACTATGTCATCATCGTCAACTGCGGCAAGGCTGTTCTGACCGGCAAGAAGCTGGAGCAGAAGAAGTACCAGCATCATTCCGGCTGGATCGGCGGCCTGAAGGAAGTGAAGTACGGCAAGCTGATGGCTGAACGTCCCGAGCTGGCTATGGAACTGGCTGTCAAGGGCATGCTGCCCAAGAACTCTCTCGGCAGATCCGCTCTGACCCGTCTGAAGCTGTATGCCGGCGCTGAGCACAACAATGCCGCTCAGAAGCCCGAAGCATGGACCATGGACTAACACGGAGGTAAATGACTATGTACGAATCCAAGAGAGCTTACAAGTACGGCACCGGCCGGAGAAAGTCCTCCGTCGCCCGCGTTCGCGTTTATGAAAATGGCACCGGCTCCATCATCATCAATGGCCGTGACATCGACGACTACTTCGGTCTGGAGACCCTGAAGCTGATCGTGAACCAGCCCCTGGTCACCACCAACAGGGTTGGCAAGGTTGACGTGGTTGTCACCGTTGCAGGCGGCGGTGTTTCCGGCCAGGCCGGCGCTATCCGTCACGGCATTTCCCGCGCTCTGCTGGGTCTGAACCCCGAGTACCGCGCAGGTCTGAAGGCCGCTGGTTTCCTGACCCGCGACCCCAGAATGAAGGAAAGAAAGAAGTACGGCTTGAAGGCTGCTCGCCGTGCTCCCCAGTTCTCCAAGCGTTGATTTCTTATCAAGCTTATATGCAGACCACCTTCGGGTGGTCTGCTTTTTTTGCACTTTCTTCGCCTTCAAGCCGTACTTTTTATGTAATGGCAGTACTATCTCTTACTTTCTTGTTTCGGCAAGAAAGTAAGCAAAGAATCCGACTTGGTGCTTTCCTGTTGCGGTGCCCGGTGTGCGCCTTGGCGTCATTGCGCCTGCGTTGCACCCCGACCGCGGTCACTCGCTCAGGTCGCTGTATCCGCCCCCGGCGGCGCTCCCATCGCTCCCCCTCCCGGCACGCATCGCCAGAAATTTGTAAAATGTTTCAGCTTGTCAAGATCGCGTTTTGCCAGTTTGAGAACCAACTCGCAATGACACGGCTTTGGGGCAGTCTGAAAAAAGGAGGGGCGTCGCCCCTCCCTTACTGTTTTATTCGTCTTTGCTGATAACCTTTTTCTGCCAGGATTTTTTGCCGCACTTGGGGCAGCGCATTTTTCTTGTTCTGCCCATATGGGGTGCTAAATACATCGTTTTTAAGGATGGTACATATCTATGCTTACAGTGCTGACATTCGTAGTAGCCTGCGGTCTGCTCGATTTTCATAGCAAAACCGAACCCAATCAGCGCAGGAATGAAACCGGAAAATACAATAACAAGTTTCTTCCACTCTTCCAAAGGAGCGTATGCGCCAATAACAATTGGAACCATTAAAACAAGCAGTGAAAAACCACCGATGACCCATTCCAGGGTCAAAAGACGTCTATCGCTGTTTTCTTTCTCCTTCAGTACCTCAATGAGCTTATTTTCTAATTCTTTGTTGTAGCTTTCCATTGTGACTACCTCCCCACTTAGTAAATCGTTGACGGTGATGCCCAGAATATCGCAAAGCTCCAGCATCAAAGAAGCATCAGGCAAGGATTTTCCCGTTTCCCATTTGGATACCGCCCTGTCGGTAATATTCAGTTTTTCCGCAAGCTGCATTTGCGTCAAATTCACACTTTTTCTGCGCTGCGCTATAAACTTACCGATTTTGATTTGATCCATAAGCTGCCTCCTTTCACCATCAGTTTAAGGAAATTGGTTCGGATAATCTACATACCAGCGGTTGAGTGAGGAGAAAAACCGCCAGTTGAGAGGATTTTATCATAATTATATACGATTTGCAATTTATGCAAAATTAGCATATAATCAAGAAAAACGAAGGGGGAGAGGGTATGAAGGCGGATTGTCATATCCATGCGGTGCTGGACGGCGTGGACTGGAAAGCATCCATCCAACGGCACGAAATAAAGCCGGATGACGGATTTTTGCGGAATATACTGCAAACATACGCCCACCAAGGATATACTTACCTGCGGGACGGCGGCGATCGCTGGGGTGCTTGTCTGCGGGCAAGAGAGCTGGCGGTCGAATACGGCATTACCTACCGCACCCCCGGTTCACCTTTGTGCCAAAAGGGTCATTACGGTGGCTTTATCGGCACAAGCTACGAAACCATGGCGGAATATGCGCAGTTGGTGGCAGATGCCCGAAAAAAGGGCTGGGATTTTATCAAAATTATGATTTCCGGACTGATGGATTTTAACCAATTCGGTGTACTGACAGAACTGGGGATGAACCCCTCGCAGATCCGGGAACTGATCCACATTGCCCACGAAGAGGGAATGGCAGTCATGGCGCACGCCAACGGCGCTCAGACGGTCATTGCCGCAGCAGAGGCCGGGGTGGATTCCGTGGAACACGGAGCATATCTCAACGAAGATGCCTTGCAGGCGATGAAACAGGCCGGTACGGTTTGGGTTCCCACCCTTTCTACGGTAGGAAATTTAAGGGGCAAGGGCCGGTTTTCAGACGATGCGGTGGTCAAAATTCTGGAGAACACATCATATTATGTAAACCAGTTTTACAATATCGGCGGCTTACTCGCCCCAGGCACGGATGCCGGCGCCTGGGCAGTCCCCCACGGCAGCGAAACCGAAGTGCTTTTATTGCAGCAAGCCGGCGTTCCGGAAGCCTACCTGCAAAAAGGCATTGCGAAAATTATAGAGAAATTTTAACAATGTAAATAGGAATTTATCTTACGAATTACTTGTAGGGGCGAACTGTGTTCGCCCGCGGGCGTTCAAAGAACGCCCCTACGATTTTATACGGTAGTTGATGCTATAAACAATCATTTATAAAAAAAGGAGCTGCTTATTGGGCAGCTCCTTTGGTTTTTTGCATTTTGTATTGCTGGTAGATTACATCGGTAGCCAGGGACAGCTTAGTGACCTGGTTCGGCTTGGTGGGGCAGCAGAAAAGAGAATCGTTTTCCACCGACACCACAACGCAGTCCCGCTTTTTTACCGCTAAATAGTCATACTCGATATGCAGGCCGCAGCTCTGCCCCGGCTTGCGATTGAGCCGATATTCCTTGCCCCGATAGATGCCCTCCACCGTAAATCCGGTTTCCGGGTTATGGGTCAGCTTGCCCTGACCTAAGTGAATAAACCGCCAAACTCTGGGCAGGCCATACACATCCACCTCATCGGTGAAGCAGTACTCGCCCCGTTCCACTTGCTGCCGTACCTGCTCCCGCTCCCATTCGAACCAATCCGGAATATGGCTGAATTCCGTGTTGCCATCGAGAGCTTGCAGATAGCCGTCTTCCTGCCAGAACCACCGCTTGCCGCAATGGTTGCAGAAAAGTTCTGCGCCCTGCGAACCCATTTCAAACTCCGTTCCGCAGTGGGGACATTGGTAGAGCAGCTTATGCAGACCCTCTGCCCGGAACGGCTCGGTGATACGGATTCCCTTCTTTTTCTGATAGCGGTAGTCGTCGTACTGCATCTCCCGCCGAATAACCTCGCTGATTTGCGAGGCCGACATAGTTTCGATCTGCTGCCGGGTCAGCACCGGCTTCATTACGGTGTGCAGCGGCACTTTCCGCTTATGCCGGAAGTCCCAGAAGGGGGCACGCAGATGGTTGCCGTGGTGCTTTGTGATGACCACCGGCACTTTATTCATTTTAATCAGTTTTCCCACAGAATCGGGAATATAAGAGGCCGTACCGCTGGGGGTATAACGAGCCTCCGGGTACATACACAAAATGTCCCCTCGTTGCAGCACCTTGCGGATAGATTTGATCAGATGCAGATCAAAGGTAAAGCGCCGGGTAGTAATCGAACCGATCCAGTCGATCAAAAACCACCGGAACACATGGCCCTCAAAGGAAACCACATTGCTCACCTTTCGGGGATATGTTCCCGCCGCCGCCAATTCAAAATCCGTAAAATGCATATGATTGCTCAAAATGATATACGGCGCTTGCAGGCCCTCGATGGCGGAGGTATCGACGGTATATGTTTTTCCGGTCAGGGCAATCCTGGACAGAATGTATTCCATCCAGATCCAAAACCGGGTGGGCCGTCGGGGATATTTGGCAGTGTTGTACCGCTTTTTGTTTCGATAATTCACTTCTATGTCCATAGCTCACACTCCAATATACATTGTATAGGACTTTGCAGTAAAATACAAGAAGGAATATTTTTTTCTTCCATTTCTTTCAGTAAGGTGGTACAATGGAAAAGGATACTGGTTTGGAGATGATGACATGGAGTATTTGTGGATTGGCCTGGGTCTTGCGGCATTCGTGATCGTTAATGTGGTGGTAGGATGTCGGATATGCTATCGCAAAGCATTTTATGCCCCTCCAAGAAAAAAGCAGGAGGAAATCAATCTGCCTCAGGGTGAGATTTATGAACCCTATTGGGAGGATATGACAACCTGGGCAACGACGGTGCGGAATATGCCTTTCCAGCCGTTTCAGATCACCTCCTTTGACGGACTGAAGCTGCGGGGTCGCTTTTATGAATATGCTCCCGGCGCACCTATCGAAATTATGTTCCACGGCTACCGGGGAGATTCCGAGCGGGATATGCCCGGCGGCGTTCAGCGTTGCTTTAAACTGGGGCGCTCTGCGCTTTTGATCGACCAGCGATGCGCAGGTGCCAGCGAAGGCAAAACCATCACCTTTGGTATCAACGAGCATCGCGACTGCCTGCAATGGGTGGATTATGTGGTAAACCGTTTTGGCCCGGATGTGAAGATCATCCTCACCGGCATTTCTATGGGCGCATCCACTGTGCTGATGGCTGCAGGAAAACCGTTGCCTGCCAATGTGATCGGTGTGATTGCCGATTGTGGCTATAGCTCCCCAAAAGAGATTATTCAGATCGTCATCCGGAAAATGGGACTTCCGGTGGTGCCTTCCTATCCCCTTGTCAAGCTGGCTGCCCGAATCTACGGCGGTTTCAAGTTGGAAAGCTACAGTCCTATGGAAGCAGTGAGGCAGGCCACCGTTCCCATCATTTTCATCCACGGTCAAGACGACGACTTTGTGCCTTGCCGAATGAGCGAGCAGATGTACGAAGCTTGCACCGCCCGAAAGCGGCTACTGACCATTCCCGGCGCAGGCCACGGTCTTGCTTGCTTGGTGGACCCGGAAGGCTATTACCAAGCACTTCGGGATTTTTTCGCAGAAGAGGAAGCTGTGCAATGATCAATACGACCCTTTGCTATATCACCCGGGGAAATGATGTTTTGATGCTCCACCGGGTCAAAAAGAAAAATGATATCAACCAGGACAAATGGATCGGCGTGGGTGGCAAATTTGAGGGAACGGAAAGTCCCGACGAATGCCTGCTCCGGGAGGTCTATGAGGAAACGGGACTGACGCTGACCAACTGGCAATGCCGGGGTGTTGTTACCTTTTTACAGGAGCAGGAAAACGGTGTTTTCGGAGAATTTATGTACCTGTTCACCGCTGACGGCTTCATCGGCGAACCCAAAGAATGCGATGAGGGCGATCTGCAATGGGTCAGCCGGGATTTTTTGGATGCCCTGCCCAAATGGGAAGGCGATAAGATATTCTTAAAACTTTTATGGGAGGATGCGCCTTTTTTTCTGCTCACCCTGCGCTACAAGGGCGACCGGCTGACGGAAGCCATCCTAAACGGAAACAAAATTATGTAAACTAAAAGAAAGGGGGAATTGCTGTGGTATTCGGCAAACATATTAACCGCTACTACCTGCGCTACAGCTATATGCTGTTGCTGGGTCTTGGCTCGCTGGTGCTGGTGGATTATCTGCAGCTATTTATTCCCAATCTTTATCAGATGGTGGTTAACGGAATGATCAACGGCCAAGTGGAAGTTGCAGGCGTTGTCCACCCCTTTGATATGGATTTTTTGCTCGATCGCATCTGTATGCCTATGATCCTCATTATTCTGCTGATGGTATTGGGCCGGTTTTTATGGCGGGTGTGCTTTTTCGGCACAGCGATCCGGGTGGAGGAAAACCTGCGCAACCGGATGTTTGACCGGGCTCGTTGGCTGAGCCAGTCCTACTATCACCACAATAAAATCGGAAGCTTAATGAGCCTGTTCACCAACGATCTGGACACCGTACAGGAGTGCTTCGGCTGGGGCATTATGATGTTCTTCGACGCATTGCTGCTGGGTGTTTTGGCAGTGATCAAGATGTTCCGCATGGATATCGTACTCACCCTGCTAAGCTTGATCCCTATGGCTCTGCTGATGGCCTGTGCCACAATTGTGGGACGGTATATGATGAAAAAATGGGATATTCGCCAGGAGGCTTTTTCCAAACTCTCCGATTTCTCCCAGGAAAGCTTTTCCGGTATCGCCGTGATCAAGGCGTTTGTCAAGGAAGCCGCAGAGCTGCTGGCCTTCCGGGAACTGAATAAAGAAAACGAAAAGGCAAATATGGACCACACCAAGGCCTCCGTTATGCTGCGGATTTTGGTGACGCTGTTTGTGGAGAGCGTAATTTGCGTCATTCTCGGCTACGGCGGTTATTTGGTTTATTGCCATCGGTTTAACGCCGGTCAGCTTTTGGAGTTTATAGGGTATTTCACCTCGGTGATCTGGCCGGTAATGGCCGTATCGGAGCTGATCGATATGTCCAGCCGGGGCAAAGCCTCCCTGCTGCGGATTCAGCAGCTGCTGGACGCCCCTATTGAAATTACGGATCGGCCCAATGCCCACGCCCTGGAAAACGCAAAAGGCGAGATTTCCTTCCGAAATCTGACCTTCCGCTATCCCGGCGGCGAATTTGACGCCCTCAAGGATATCAGCCTTACCATCCGGGCCGGCGAATCTATCGGCCTGGTGGGAAAAACCGGCTCCGGAAAGACTACCTTGGTGGATCTTCTTCTGCGCACCTACAATGTACCCGATGGCACTGTCTTTCTGGACGGGCAGGACGTGAACGATCTTAGCCTGCAATCGGTGCGGGAGAATTTTGCTTATGTGCCCCAGGACAATTTCCTGTTCTCCGACACCATCGAAAATAACATTGCCTTTGGTATGGATGCGCCCAGCGACGATGTGCAGAGAGCAGCTACGCTGGCAGATGTCCACGAAAATATCACCGGCTTCAGCTCCGGCTATCAGACGATGCTGGGCGAGCGGGGCGTTACCGTTTCCGGCGGTCAGAAGCAGCGCATTTCCATTGCCCGGGCGTGGATGAAGAATGCCCCCATTCTGATTTTGGACGATTCCGTATCTGCCGTAGATACCAAAACGGAAAAGAAGATCCTGCAGAATCTGAAGCAGGATCGGGCGGGCAAGACCACCATTTTGATCGCCCACCGTATCTCCACCGTGGAGAATATGGACCGGATTTTGTTTATTGAGGACGGTGCTGTTTCCGGTTTCGACTCCCACAGCGCACTCTACGCCCAAAATGAAGCCTACCGGAAAATGGTCGATCTGCAAAAGCTGGAAGAAGGGGGTGGCGACCATGTATGAGTATTTGCCTCTTTTGATATCCGGCAGTCTGATCTGCCTGTTCGCCGCCGGTTTTCTGGTGGCCTACGCCTTGGAAAAGAACAAAAAGGAATCCATGGGTTTTGACCGGCATATGTCCGACGGCAAGATCATCCGCAGGCTTCTGCAATACGCAAAACCCTACTGGAAAAGCTTCGCTCTGGCCCTTGTTGTGATGGTGATCTCCGTTGGCTACGATGTGATCTCCCCGCTGCTGATTGGTGATATCACTTCCATTATCAAAGAGGAATTTTCCTTAAATGACCTGTACATCCGGGTCGGTATCTATGCCGGAATTCTGGTTGTAAGCCTGGTTTGCACTTATCTGCAAGCGATGATCCTGCAAAAAACCGGACAAAAAATTCTTTCCCGGATTCGGGAGGATGTATTTACCCGTGTTGAGGCGCTGTCCCACCATCAGCTGAGCAATATTCCTGTGGGCAAGCTGGTCACCCGGGTGTGCAACGATCCCAACAATATCAGCTATATGTTCACCAACATTTTGGTAACGCTGGCAAAAAACATGATGATCGTGGTAGGCGTACTGGCCGCAATGTTTGCCCTGAACTACGGGCTTGCCCTCATTGCGGTGTGTTTCGTTCCCTTTGTGATTCTGTTTACGCTGATGTTCCGCAAATTTTCCCGAAAAGCGCACCGCCAGGTCAGCGATGCCACTACGGCGGTCAACACCTTCCTTTCCGAAAATCTTTCCGGTATGAAGATCATTCAGATTTTTAACCGGCAGGAGCGCAAGTACGCAGAATTTTCTGCTCACAGCGGCACTTTAACCAAGGCCAAGAAAAACAGAATGTTTGTCTTTGGCATATTCCGCCCCACTGTGTATATGATTTATATTACCTCGGTTCTGTTCTTATTCTACTTCAGCGCCAAGGGATATATCACCGACAGCCGGATTCTGGGAACTATCGTGACCAGCGAAGTTGTGGTGGCCTTCTACCTGTATCTGAATAAATTCTTCAACCCCATTCAGGCTTTGGCTGAGCAGTTTGATGCTCTGCAGCGCTCCTTTGCCGCGGCTGAGAAGATCTTCACTGTGCTGGATATGGAGCCGGAGGTGGTAGATGCGCCCGACGCCATTGAACTGGATTCCATCGAGGGTAAAATTGAATTTGAGGATGTATGGTTTGCTTATAAGCCCGGCGAATGGGTGCTCAAGGGCGTGTCCTTTACCGTAGAACCCCGGCAAACCGTGGCCTTCGTCGGTTCTACCGGCTCGGGCAAAACCACCATTTTGTCCCTGCTGTGCCGTAACTACGATATCCAAAAGGGCAGAATTTTGGTGGATGGCATTGATATCCGCACCATTAAAAAATCCTCTCTGCGCCGGCATTTCGGTCAGATGCTCCAGGATGTTTTCCTGTTCTCCGGCACGATCCGCAGCAATATCCTGCTGCGAAAAGAAGATGTCACCGATGAGCAGATCTGGGAGGCTTGCCGGTATGTAAACGCCGACCGGTTTATCAGCCGACTGGAGAAGGGATTGGACGAAGAAGTTCGGGAGCGGGGCAATAACTTCTCCGCCGGTCAGCGGCAGCTATTAAGCTTTGCCCGCACCATTGTGCATAAGCCGTCGGTGATGATTCTCGACGAAGCCACCGCTAACATCGACACGGAAACGGAAGCGCTGATCCAGGATTCCCTGGAAAAAATGAAAAATATCGGCACAATGCTGGTAGTCGCCCACCGTCTCTCCACCATCCAGCACGCAGACAATATTATCGTTTTGTCCAAGGGGCAGATCCTGGAGCAGGGCAACCATCAAGCACTTTTGCAAAAGCAAGGCCGATATCACCAACTATTTATGCTCCAATACACCAAAGAGCAATTGAAATAATGTTCTCCCCCTACGGAAGAAATTTTCAATTATGGCGCATGGTATGGAATTATTGTGTCATTCTGAGCGAAACGCAGTGGAGTCGAAGAATCTACGCAGTATGATTGTGCGAAGATCCTTCGATTCGCTTCGCTCACTCAGGATGACACACCGTTGGCAGATTGTAATTGGAACACAGGAAAATGACATATGTTTTTGATGCTTTACGATGCCGGTTCGGGGAATTTCCCGAACTGGCTTTTTTATTGGAGGGATGGAATTGTTTTGTGTTCATATGGAATGCGCAGGCAATGATTTTCTGATAACCGACGGACGGGAAATGGCAGAAGACGCGGTTTTCCCGGTGCGTACAGTTTGTGATTTTACCGGCGCAGATGGGTTTATGGTGCTGCGGGAATCAGAAATTGCAGATTTTCGCCTGGAATTTTACAACCGGGACGGCTCCCGGGCGGATATTTGTGGGAACGGCTGCCGTTGCATCTGCCGCTTTGCCTACGATTTTGGCATTGCCCGGGAAGGGATGACGGTACAGACCGATGCCGGGGTGATCTCCGGCTGGCGACGATCAGCCCAGCTCTACGAGGTTGCTTTGCCTGCGCCCCGGTCGCTGATTCCCCAAATTCTGCCCGGAGTGGATTACTGTCTTTTGGGCGTTCCGCATGGGATTGTTGCCGTAAAGAAGTTAGAAAAAGCCGCGCTGCTCCCGTTGGCACAACGCTTACGGTGGGACTCAACTTTTCCTCAGGGGTGCAATGTGGATTTTTATACTTGGAAGGACAAAAACACCGTGCAAGTTCTCACTTTTGAGCGAGGTGTTGAGGATTTTACCGCAGCCTGCGGCACTGGGTGTGCCGCCATTGCCACAATTTTGCATCACAAAGGACAATTGCCCGGGAGATTTCTCGTGGCCCACAATCCCGGAGGTTCCCTGGAAATGACCGTTGATGCCGAAACCGGGCAGATTTGGCAAGCGGGAGAAACCAAAATCCTGGGTAGGCTCACCATCGATTGCCAATAAAAAAGTCTTCCCCGAAGGGAAGACTTTTTATTGTTAGATATTAGCCCATGTAGAAGATGTTCTGATCCTTCAGCTCATCGATGTTCTCAGCGGTGTACCACTGACCTGCGATACCCACATCAGCAACTTCCTTGCCTTCCAGCTTAGCAATAGCCAGCTTTACGGATTCGTAGCCGATAGCATAGGAGTCCTGAGCAACGGAGCCTACCAACAGAGCGTAGGTAGCGCCGGCGTCCTTGATCCAGTTGTACTGGTTGGTGCCTGCGTCGAAGCCGCAGAACAGGATGTCCTTGTAGGAATCAGCACTGTCGGAGATTTCGGGGAATACTTCATTGACAACGCCTTCGTTGGTCATGAAGATGGACTGTGCGCCCCAATCCTTCAGAGCGGTCAGGCCCAGCTTGTATTCGCCAGCATTGTTGGCCTTAACCTGAGTCTGGATGTCCAGAGTGATGCCGTCAGCGGCAGCCAGCTCTTCCATCTTAGCCTTGAAGCCGCCTGCACGGTCGATACCGGTAGCGGAGGAGTCGTGCTGAATGATGCCAACCTTGTAGCCGTCAACAGCCAGACCGTTGTCCTTCAGGTATGCATAGAAGTTGGTAGCAACAACGCCAGCAGCGGCGAAGTTATCGGTAGCAACGCTGCCGATGGTGGGATCCTTACCCTCGGTGATGTCGGCGCCGCCTTCGAACAGGCCGGAGTCGAACTCAACAACGGGCAGACCCTTTTCATAAGCAGAAACAAGCTCATCAGCAAAGCCCAGACCGATGGTAGCCAGAACGATACCCTTAACATCTTCGTTGTTCAGAGCAGCGGTAACCATTTCGCGCTGTGCGGGAACATACTCTTCACTTTCAGCAGTGGGGCCGCGGAAAGTAACAGCGTAGCCAGCTTCTGCGCCAGCAGCTTCTGCGCCGGCCTTAACAGCCTGCCAGAAAGCGTGGGTTTCGCCCTTAGCAATAACGGCGATAGTCTTGGTGCCGCCTTCGTTGCCGCCTTCGTTGCCGGCATCAGTGTTGCCGCAAGCGACCAGACCCAGAACCATAATCATTGCCAGAGCTAATGCGATAAGTTTCTTCATTTGTGTGTCCTCCTAAGAATGTTTTTATATAAAACCTGTTGGTTTTATTACGAAATAATATGTATTTAGACTTGTGTCTGCTTTTCCTGCTCGGCTTGCTTCAAAGCCTTCTTGTCGATCTTGACCTTGGCAGCGGACTTCTTCTTCAGAACATCCAAAAGGACTGCGCCCACAACGATCACGCCGGTAACGGCATAGGTGATGTTAGTAGCAGAAACTGCACTGCCGCCACTCATTGCCAGGTTCAGACCCTGACGGATGATGACCAGGATCATGGATCCAAGAATTGTACCCAGGACGGATGCAGAACCGCCGGTGGTGGAAGTGCCGCCAATGTAAACGCCTGCAATTGCGTCCAGCTCCATGCCGTTGCCGCTGGCGATGGTCAAAGAGGGGTTGGCAGCGGTGTAGAACAGAGCAGCCAGGGAAGCGAAGAATCCGCCGATGACATAAGCGATGATCTTATACTTGTCGGTATTGATACCGGACAGACGGGCAGCCTCTTCGTTGGAGCCGATAGCCAGAATATAGCGGCCGATCTTTGTCTTATACATCACGACCATACAGATGATGGTCAGAACCAGAACCCAAACAATACCGATGGGGAAGCCGTTGAGGTTGGTGAACACCTTCTGGAACCAGCCGGTGGTGGGGTACTTCACAGCAGAGGAAGTCTTGCGGACAGCCTCGGAGATCACAGCGGTCAGACCGCGGGATACCAGCATCGTACCCAAAGTCGCGATAAAGGGAGCGATCTTGCACTTAGCCACCAACAGGCCGTTGATCAAACCGAACAGAATGCCGGAAGCCAGGATCACGGGGATGGTCAGCCACAAAGTTCCGTCTTCTACGGAAACGCCGGTCTTGCACAGAGCGCCTGCCAGAACAGCGGAGCCGATACAGACAGTGCCGATAGACAGGTCGATACCGCCGGTGGCGATAACAAAGGTGACGCCCAGTGCCAAAATAGCATAGGGAACCAGGGACTTAGCCATAGTCAGCAGGTTGCCCTTGCTGGCAAAGCTGGGGTTAATGAAATAAAATACCAAAAACAGTACCACAGCAGCGAGAATAATCACCATATTCTGCATACTGCCGGACAGCAGGCCCTTCTTGCCGCCCTTAGAATTTTTCAAAGTGCTCATATCAATTCTCCTCTCGCATAGTAGCAAGTTGCATAATGTTTTCCTGGGTGGCTTCTGCGATATCCAGCTCACCGGTCTTGCGGCCTTCGCACATAACGATGATCCGGTCGCTCATACGCAGAACCTCGGGCAGCTCCGAAGAGATCATAATAATGGACTTGCCCTGATTTACCAGATCTTCCATCAATCGGTAGATCTCACTCTTGGCGCCAACGTCGATGCCGCGGGTGGGTTCATCGAAAATGAAAATGTCAGAATTTTTCATCAGCCAGCGGGCGATGATAACCTTCTGCTGGTTGCCGCCGGAGAGGTTTTTCAGCAGCTGCTCCATAGAGGGAGTCTTGGTGCGCAGCTTGGCGTTGGTTTCTTCGGAAACCTTACGCATTTTGCCATCACGGATAATACCGGATGTTACGAAGTTGTCAACAGAGGCAATGCCGGAGTTGTCGGTAACAGACTTGTCCAGCATCAGACCAAAGCGTTTGCGATCCTCGCTGAGATAGCAGATGCCTTTTTTAACTGCCTGGGAGGGAGATTTAATCTTGACTTTTTTGCCGTTAAGGTAGATCTCACCGGTTTGCTTGGGGTCAGCAGCATACAAAGCGCGCACAACTTCGGTGCGGCCCGCGCCCATCAGTCCTGCAAAGCCAAGAATCTCACCCTTGCGCAGGTTGAAGCTCACATCGCGTACTTCCTTGCCTGCATTGAGGTGCTTGACTTCCAGAATCACGGGAGCGTCGGCAGGGCAGTTGCTCTTAGTCTTCTGCTCACCCATAATCACACGGCCAACCATCATCTTAACGATATCATCTCTGGTGACTTCTGCAGTATTGACCGTGCCTACATATTCGCCGTCACGCATAACGGTAACACGGTCGGAGATGCGGGTGATCTCATCCATACGGTGAGAGATATAGATCATGCCGATGCCTTTTTCTTTCATATCCCGCATGATCTTAAACAGCTCTTCTACTTCGGGAAGGGTCAATGCTGCGGTAGGTTCGTCCAGAACCAGCAGCTTACAATCCCGGGACACAGCTTTGGCGATTTCTACCATCTGCTGCTTACCAACGGTAAGATTGCCCAACTTGGTAGCCGGGTCAATATCCACACCCATCTTCTCAAACTGCTCTTTAGCTGCCCGTTCCATAGCCTTATCGTCAATCAGACCACCGAGCATTTTTTCCTGACCGATAAACATATTCTGTGCTACGGTCAGATCGTTCATCATATTCAGTTCCTGGTGGATCACGCTGACACCTGCTGCCTGCGACTGACCGATGTGATCAAAATTGACCTCATTACCGAAGAGGGTGACTGAACCGCCATCCCGTTTATGTATGCCGCACAGAACCTTAATCAGCGTGGATTTACCGGCTCCGTTTTCGCCCATCAGAGCATGGACTTCGCCAGCTTTTAGCTCAAAATTGACTCCTTTGAGCGCATGAACGCCGGAGAAAAATTTCTGAATGCCTTGCATTTGCAGAATCGTTTCGCCCATTCCATCATCGCCTTTCCCAAAATCTTCATTCCCAGTACAAGCAATATTACACAAAAAATCAAGATTTTTTTTGCGTTTTTTATATTGACTTCACAAATTCCGTGATTTACACTATGTTTGTATTCCCCACAAACACATTTAGGAGCTTTGCTATGGACAATTTGTTTTCTATGCTGCAAACTGCCCTCCCCGTCTTCCTTGCACTGGGCCTGGGAATGCTCTGCCGCAGCACCAATTTTCTCTCCCGGGACGGCATCGACGCACTAAAAAAAGTGGTAATTAACATCACCCTGCCGGCCGTTCTGCTTAGTGCCTTTGCCACAACGGAGTATTCCGCCTCCACCGCCGTGCTGCCGGTTAGTATGTTTTTGGTGTGCTGCCTGGGACTGGCTGTGGGTTTTGCCCTTGTGAAGCTGTTTCGAAGCAAAAGCAGGCTCGCTCCCTTCATCGCATCCGGTTTTGAAGCAGGAATGTTGGGATATGCCCTGTTCAGCCTTCTGTTTCCCCAGGAGAGCTTGTCCCGTTTTGCTATTTTAGACTTAGGACAGACCCTCTTTGTATTTACCTTATATAAAATACTGCTCTGCGGGCAGAAAAACATCAAAGCCATACTGCGTGATATGGTAAAAACCCCTATTTTGTGGGCTGTCGCCGTGGGTGTGTTGCTGGGTGCCACGGGACTGTACTCTCGATTGGGACAGGCCCAAGCTGTGTTTACCGGCATTACCGACTTTGTATCCGCTCCTACCGCAATGATGATCTTGCTCACCGTAGGCTACGACCTTGTGCCCCGGGATATCCCCTGGAAAAAGGTGGCCGGACTGATCGCACTGCGGATCGCCGCAATGGCTGTGTGCCTGGGTGTTCTTCTGGCGCTGAACCGGTGGGTACTTGACGGGATGATCTTTACCGGTGCAGCGGTGCTGATGTGCATTCTGCCGCCGCCCTATGTGATCCCGGTGTTTGCTGACGAACCCAGTGAACGGGTGCAGATCTCCTCCGGTCTTTCCGCCCTCACTTTTCTGACGGTAATTGGCTTTGCCGTCTATGCTATCATACAAGGGTTGCAGATTCCCTAGAAAACTGTCTGCAACTATCGGATTTCCTTTTAGGAAAAATATTGACAAAGCTTTTCTGCGGGGGTATAATTTCTCCGTAGCCGGGCTTGTAGCGCAGCTGGGAGCGCACCACATTCGCATTGTGGGGGTCGGGAGTTCGAATCTCCTCAAGTCCACCAATTAGAAAATCCACCCTCAAAGGGTGGATTTTTTAATTGGTATGGTATTTATCTTGAGGAGATTCGAAAAATTAAATGCAACGCGGATGAGCGTTGCCGCCGACGGCTTGACGGAGGCGAACCTTGATTAAACGAATCCTCCTCAAATCCACCAATTAGAAAATCCACCCTCAAGGGGTGGATTTTTTAATTGGTATGGTATTTATCTTGAGGAGATTCGAAAAATTAAATGCAACGCGGATGAGCGTTGCCGCCGACGGCTCGACGGAGGCGGTCCTTGATTAAACGAATCCTCCTCAAGTCCACCAAAAAGCACAAATACGAACTCTGCATATTGTGAGGAATGTATTTGCACTAAAAGTAACAATAACCCCTGAGGCTTAAAAACCTCAGGGGTTATTGTTACAAATAGCTAAGCACCTTCTGCTGTTTTCGTGATATGTCTATCGGCTTATCAATTAAAAGCTTTGGGTTAGAAAATTGCTCAACTTTTCACCCCAATTACACAACCGACGGCATATCCCTTTTTCTCTCTCTTCAAAGGACCTGTT
>JAFODZ010000021.1 GCA_017380435.1 Oscillospiraceae bacterium | reverse complement strand
GCGGTACCCTTAACGTTCATGGTGGGGCCGCCGGAGGGCTGACGCAGAGCGCCGCCGGCATTCTTGCCGATGTAGCCCAGGCCTTCGATCAGACCCAGAGAAACGGTGGACTTGCCTTCACCGAAGGGGGTGGGGGTAACAGCGGTGACTTCGATGAACTTGCCGTCGGGCTTGTCCTGCAGACGGTTCATAACCTTAATGAAGTCGATCTTGGGGGTCTTGCCGTAGGGGATGATTTCGTCCTCCAGCAGGCCCAGCTTCTGACGGAAGAAATCTACGGAGGGCAGAGTCTTCTCTGCTTCCTCGGCGATCTGCCAGTCAGCAAACTTGGTGGGGTCGAGTTTTACGTGACCTTTCTCGTCAACGTACTTGCCATTTTCGTCGAAAATGATTGCCATGGTGTATGTTCCTCCTTATTAATTATGGGGTGCTCGGTGCCATCTGGCACATTGTTAACTTGGTTTATACGACCGTCACGGTGGCGTTCTCCCGAATCAGGGACATCACCTTGCCGGTTTGTACACTGTGGATGATTGCTTCGTGAAACGCTTCGTTCATATAGGGCTTGAGCTGTTCCACGGTCATATTGTTCTGCCGGGCGACCAGGGCGATGGCCTGTCCGATTTCTTCGTCGGAGGCGGTAATGCCTTCCAGCGCTACGATTTTGTCGATGGCAGCCTGGTTGCGCAAAGCGGCCTCGGCGGTGGGAATCATTTCTTCCAGAAGTTCCTTTTCGGTTTTGCTCATAAAGGAGCAGTACATTTCCAGGGTAAGACCCTGCCGGTTCAGCTGGGCTTCAAAGGATTTCATCTGCTCATTTACCGCTTCGTCCAAGGCATCCTGGTCGCAGGTGAATTCCAGGGTGTCTGCCGCCATCTGCAGCAGCCGATCCTGCAGATCCATTTCGCCGCGCTCGTCAGTATAGTTTTGCATACTGGCTTTCATAGCCTCACGCATCTGCTCCAAAGTGTCGCAACCGCCGATTTCTTTGGCAAAGACATCGTCCAGCTCATAAGGCGTTTTGACTAAAATTTTATGCAGCTTGCAGTGAAAAACAGCTTCCTTGCCGGCAAGCTCCGGTGCGTGGTATTCGGTGGGGAAGGTGACCTTGACATCAACCTCTTCGCCGATTACTTTATCCAACAGCTGCTCTTCGAAGCCGGGGATGAATCTGCCGCTGCCGAGCACCAAGGACTGATTCTCCGCGGTACCGCCGGGGAACTGCACGCCGTCACAAAAACCGGCATAGTCCAAAACAACTTCGTCACCGTCTTGGGTGGGGCGGTCGGTGATCTCTGCCACGCGGGGATTCTGCTGCAAAAGACGCTGCAGCTGGCGCTCGGTTTCTTCGTCAGTTACGATGTGACGGGTCATTTCTGCGGTCAGACCCTTGTATGTAAAAGACATAGTCTGAAATCTCCTCTGTTTCCAAATTTCCACAGGGTATTATAGCATAATCTTTCTCTTTGCGCAATAAGATTGCAGCACTTTATCTATAATTTAAAAAGTAATATATATAAATTTTATTTATAGATAAAAAACAAAGAAATTTCAGCCGACCCTTGTAATGATACCGGCAGTGCTTTATAATAAAATCGTCCCCCAAATAGAAAAAGAGAGGAACCGGTGAGGCGTATGATGAAACGATTGTTTTCCCTATTTTTAGCTTTTGCCTTGGTATTTGGCATCGTCCCCGTTAGCCACGCACAAGAAACGGAAGAACCAATCGAGTTGACGGATGCGGATTATGCGATTGTCAATGAAGTATTTGCACAAATTGATGCGATGGAGGATGCTCCTGCAAAGAAAAATACCACCCAAACGCAGAAAACCGATGCGGCTATACAAATTGTTATGGCATCGGAAAACTATGTGGAGGGCTCTTTAGAGCGTAATGGCAACGCCTTTACCTGGTGGACTGACGAAGGCATCCGCTGTATCTATAATCCTTACATGCGGGAAAAGTATGATAATATGCAGGCACCGGAAAATCCCGAGCCTGCGGGGATATACAATGCGCCGAAGGCTACCAAGGGTGGCTGGCCCACTTCTAAGCAGGTTTATCTGATTGGCCCTTATTACGGAATGGATGATTCCTTCACGGAACAGTACAAAAACGAGGCCAAATCCATTGCCACTGCCATCGGCGACTCGGATGGATATACCCTGTACTCCGGCAAATCCGCTACGATCGATTTGATTGCCGATGCTATGGAGAGGGGCGCTGTGGTTATTTTTGACTCCCACGGCACCACCGATTATGAAGGCAGTTATATAGGTTTGGATCCCGACGGATATGAAGTGTATGACTATGTGTCGGGTGCGAAATACTCTTATTTGTGCCTGACCAGCAAGGCTGGCTTGACCACGGAGGACTACAACGACGGCGCTACATACTTTACGGATTCTGATGGCCTTATGTGCGCTTGCGTCACTGGTGCGGCCATTGCCAATCATATGGAGAAAAATTCTCCGGCGGGTCTTTTGTGGATGGCAATCTGCCTGGGCATGGCTACGGATACTATGTGCCAGCCTATGCGGGCAAAGGGTGTAGAGGTGGTTTACGGCTACTCTCAGTCTGTCACCTTTGCCGGCGACTACTGCTTTGAGGAAACTTTTTGGGACAATATGATAGCCGGCAAGACGGTTGCAGAATCTATCCGTGCTATGAAGTCCAAATGGGGTAGCTGGGACTGGTCAGAACCGATTGCAAGTGAATATGGTTGGAGCGGAACCGGCTATACTCTTTCTCAAGCACGGCAGTATCGTTCGGCATTCCCGGTGGTGGTATCCGATGAAGATGCGCACCCGGGTCAAAGAGACAAAGGCACGAACTACGGCGCTTGCTCTGAGCAGACCGTGAAATCTACATATACTTTGTTCAGCCAGGCAAAAATTACGGCAAACAGCAACAATACCACCTGGGGCAATGTGGCTGTCAATGGCGATACCATCACCGCGACTCCTGCCACCGGGTACTTTGCCCAAAGTGCAACGGTGACCGCAGGCACAGCGGCCGTCACCCAAAACGGAAATGTTTTTACAGTTAATGCGGCAACGGATTGTACAGTGCAGATCAATTTTGCACCTAAAACGCCCGTTACGGTGAACTTTGTGGGAGCAAACGCAGCAAGTCAAACCGGCTATTCCGGCGATGAGATGATTCTGCCTGTTGCTGAGAATGCAGAAGGATGTCGGTTTGTAGGCTGGACAGAAAGCAGGTTGGCCGAGGATACTAAAGAAAAACCTGATTACTACACCGATTCCTTTGTCCCTGCCGCCGATACTACTCTGTATGCCCTGTACAGCTATGAGGTGGAAGAGGACGGTCCCGGCGATTATGTGAAAGTCACAACGAATCAGACGGATTGGTCGGGAGAGTATCTCATCGTCTATGAAGATGGCGGATGGATTCTGGACAGCTCCCTTCCAAGTATAGATACCCAGTATAATTACCGAACTGTGACGATTACTGATGGCACCATTTCTTCTGAAGAAGGAGACCCCTGTAAATTCACCATTTCCGCGGTTAGCGGAGGATACTCCCTTTTGGGAGGGAATAACAAGTACATCAGCGGCACTGCGGACAGCAATAAGCTCAATGCCGGTACATCTGCTGCGGCTAACACCCTGCGTATTGATGCTGACGGAAATGCGGATATCGTCAGCAATACCTCGCGTATGCGTTTTAATGCCGATGGCAGTCGCTTCCGGTACTATAAAGCCAGCTCTTACTCCAACCAGAAACCTATTGCTCTATACAAAAAGAGCGCCAAAAATGTTGCAATCTACTACACTACAGACTATACCGCGTTTCTGTGTAACCACCAAAATACCCATACAGAAACTGTGGCTGCCACCTGTACAAAAGAAGGCGCGCAAACCACATATTGTAACGATTGCGGAGAAGTAACTTCCCAGCAGATCCTTCCCAAGGCGGATCACAGCTATGAAAACGGTGTGTGCAGCGTCTGCGGGCAAACACAGGATTATGTTGACAGCTGGAATCTGATTCTGGGAGATCGTATTGGTGTGAATTTCTATCTGGCTTTGACGGAAGAAAACGCAGCCAATACTCAGGTGCGCTTTACCATCAACGGCTACAGCACCACAGCAGATGCTGCGGATGCGCAAATTCGGGACGGGAAATATGTGTTTGGCGTAGATGTTTCCGCCGCGCAGATGACAGAGGAGATCACCGTTGAAGTTTTGCATGGCGGGAAAGTTGTGGAAAGCAGAAGCTACACTGTCCGCCAGTACGCGCAGTACATACTGAGCAATACCAGCGGCGCATACTCTGCGGAAACTGTGGCGCTGGTGAAGGCAATGCTCAGCTACGGCGCCCAGGCACAGCGCTACTTTGGCAGCAATGTGGGATCTCTTGCGGATGCTGGCTATGAACAAACGGAATTTACTCCCATTCCCGAAACGGTTGAAAAGGCCAAGATAACCGGCTCTGTGACCGGTGCAGCTTACTATGGCGCAACGCTGCTGTTCCGTTCCAATGTGGCTGTTCGGTTCTATTTTACCGGAGATGTCAGCGGCCTGAAATTTACAGTAAACGGGCAGGAACAAAAGGCAATAGCCAAGGGGGATATGTCCTATGTAGAAATCGACGGCATTGTGCCGCAGAATCTGGATCAGCAGATCACGCTGACCGTTACTGACCCCCAGGGTGGCACGATGATAATTACCTACGGGCCGATGAATTACATTGTGAATATGTCTGCAGGCGGAAGTGCTGAATTGCAAAATTTGCTTCTGAAAATGTACAATTACCACCTGGCAGCGAAAAACTACAAATTATAATGCAAAAACCCCGGCTTTGTAGTTGCAAGGCCGGGGTTGAGCGTGTCAAAGAAGCAGTTTTTTGTCATTATGACACGGTTTTTTGACAGTCTGAACCCCGGCCTGTGGTTACAGGGCCGGGGTTTATATGGATTTGTTATACAGATGCTTCCTGCTTGGCCTGGGCGTTATCCATAATAAGAGCCACAGCGAAGCCTGCTCCGAAGCAGATCAGAGAGATGACCATTTCCCACGGTCCGGAAAAACCGCCGGGGAGGATCTTTAAAGAGGACGCAATGACAAAACCTAAGACGATCCGGGACATAAGCGCATAATTTTTGTTGTAGAGTTTGCTGACCATCCGGGCAAAGGCTGCTGCCGAAATGGCAATGCCGGCGAGCATAGGCAAAAGAGCAGGTAGCTCCAGCGCACCCAGAGCAGCGGTCATAGGTTCATAGAGTCCTAAATAGATCAAAATGGACGAGGAAGAAAGACCGGGGATGATCATACTCAAACCCCAAATGCCACCGCACAGCAGGTAGATCCAGGGTGACGGCTGGATGGAAATGGCCGTTGAGTTTTCCAGCAGGTGCAGGAATAAATAAGCAAGGCTCAAGCTCAGAACAAAAGGTGTCCAGCTCTTTTTGGGGTCGCTGCGTTCGGAGGTTTTGAAAAGCTGAGGCAATGTGCCGCAGATCAGACCAAAGAACAGCATCAGCGCAGCGCCGGCGGAGACGGAGAAAAACCATTCCACTACCCGCGCCAGCAGGATGAAGCCGGCGGCCCAGCCGATTCCAAAGGGAATAAACAGCTTGTAGTGCTTTTTAATGGAGCGTTTGGGGGAGGTGAGGATTTCCATCAGCGGCTCATACACACCAAAAGCAACTGCCAGAACACCACCGCTGACACCGGGCAGGATAGCGCCTACGCCTACAATGGCACCCTGAATCAGATATAGAAGATTTCTTAAGAAAAAATTCTTTTTCATAGGAAGCTCCTTTGTATTTAGTGCCTATATTATACCAAAATTCTCCACAGTTTTCAAGAGTGCCGGAGAAAATGGGAGAGGTTTCGGTTAAGACCCCTCGGTAGCACCCAACACCAGAATTCCAAGGTTATCCCGGTAGATCTCGTCAAATTGTTCCAGGGGCAGAGGGTTGACGCCTTGCCCTACTTCAACCGTGTATCCAGGCTTGCGGAAATTTTGAATAAACCAGTCTTTGTACCCGGCAAAGCTGGAATTAAAGGCAGGCTCAGTGAGGGTGTAGCCGCTGGCTCGAGCGAAGGCCTCTCCCAGTTCACGTGCGCCGGGGACTTCGTAGTCCTGGAAACTCCAATAAATTTCTTTTCCCTGGGAGTGAAATGCAATTACAAGCTCCGGGTCTAAAACCTCTGTGTAACCGGCCAAGGCCCGGGTTTCCAATTGATTCAGCGGTGCGCGGCCCACATAATCCCGAGGTCCGGGGGAGGTGAAGCCCTGGGAGAATTTGATTTCCCGGGCCTGTAGCCACAAAGCCGGATAGTTCAGATTCAGATCCACCCCCAAAAGATTGGCCTTCCAACCGTCGGGGAAGGGAATGGACGGGTAGTTTTGCGCCAGCCGCCGGGCCAGGTCGTACTGGATGTTGCCCTCGGTAATAGCGCCCACTACCAAATCCACACCGTCCGGATCTACCATAGGAACCATATATATAGTGGCGTTTTGCGCAATTTGGGAGGCATCCCGGTCGAAAATTTGACTGCCGCTTTCAATAGCCTGGGCAAATTCTTCGGCGAATCTCAAAAGAATCAGCGATGTGATCCATTCGTTGGCATGGTGGGCAGCGGAATAGAGAACTTTTCGTGGGCCGCTGCCGATGACCAGGGTGCGCAGCGGCCTTTGAAATGCGGTGCGGGTGAGCACCTCTGTGCGGCAAAAAGGGTATTGGCGCACGATTTCCAAAATCATCTGTTCACAGCTTTCGGATGTGATAGGTACGGTCGTATTAACAATTGGCATAATTATCCCCTCCGACTAATATATGCCGCAGGGGTATCCCGTGTGCAGCCAATTGGAATTTATCTTACGAATTACCTGTAGGGGCGAACTGTGTTCGCCCGCGGGCGTTCAAAGAACGCCCCTACGATTTTATACGATAGATCATAAGGTAAACTATCATTTATATTTGCTTTTAGGGATTGATATTTGATTTTTGCCGTGGTAAAATGTTTTCGAAATTTCTATTTTGGAGGTTGTATGATGAATGTTTTGGTAACCGGCGGTGCAGGATATATCGGATCTCACACCTGTGTCGAACTTTTGAATGAGGGATACGGTGTTGTAGTCGTGGATAATCTGTGTAACTCCAACGCGGAAAGTCTGAACCGGGTGGAGGAGCTTACCGGAAAAACGGTGAAGTTTTACGAGGGCGATGTCCGGGACGAGGCTCTGCTGAAGAAGATTTTTGCGGAAAATGAGCTGGGCTGTGTCATTCATTTTGCCGGTTTGAAGGCAGTGGGCGAGAGCGTGGCAAAACCCTGGGAGTATTACGACAACAACCTCAATTCTACTCTGGTTTTGACTAAGGTCATGAAAGAAGCCGGGATGAAGAATATCATCTTCTCCTCGTCTGCAACGGTCTATACTGCGGACAATGAAATGCCGCTGAAGGAAACCAGCCGCACCGGTCATTGTACCAACCCCTATGGCTGGACTAAGTATATGACAGAGCAGATTCTGTCCGGCATGGCTAACGCAGATAAGGAGTGGGGTATTGTTTTGTTGCGGTACTTCAACCCCATCGGCGCCCACGAAAGCGGACGCATCGGTGAAGACCCCAGAGGCATCCCCAATAATTTGATGCCCTACATCACCCAGGTGGCAGTTGGCCGCCGGGAAAAGCTCAGTGTCTTCGGCAATGACTACGATACCCCCGACGGCACCGGTGTGCGGGATTACATCCATGTGGTGGATCTGGCTAAGGGCCATGTGGCTGCCGTGAAGTATGTACAGGAGAATAAAGGCTGCGAAGTGTTCAATTTGGGTACCGGCATTGGCTACAGCGTGCTGGATATGGTACATACTTTTGAAGAAGCAAACGGCGTAAAGGTGCCTTACCAAATTACTGACCGCCGCCCCGGCGATTTGGCTATCTGCTATGCAGATCCTGCCAAGAGTGCCGAGGTACTGGGCTGGACAGCTACCAAGAATCTGACGGATATGTGCCGGGATTCCTGGAACTGGCAAAGCCAAAACCCCAAAGGTTACGCAGAATAAAATTAATTCCCGGGTGGAGTGATCCACCCGGGAAATTTTTATCAGATGACGCCCTGGGCCAGCATAGCCTCAGCGACCTTCTTGAAGCCTGCGATGTTAGCGCCGGCAACATAGTTGCCAGGCATACCGAATTCTGTGGCAGCTGCGTCAAGGTTGTGGAAGATATTGACCATAATGTCCTGCAGCTTGCTATCGACTTCCTCGAAGCTCCAGCTCAGGCGCTCGGAGTTCTGGCTCATTTCCAGACCGGAAACGGAAACACCGCCGGCGTTGGCAGCCTTGCCGGGAACGAAATAGACACCGTTATCCTGCAGATACTTGGTAGCTTCCATAGTGGTGGGCATATTGGCACCCTCGCAGACTGCCATACAGCCGTTTGCTACCAGAGCCTTGGCATCGTCGATCAGCAGTTCGTTTTGGGTTGCGCAAGGCAGAGCAATGTCGCACTTAACAGTCCAAACGCCCTTGCCTTCGTGGTACTGGGAGTTGGGACGGGCTTTGGCATACTCGGTCAGTCTTGCCCGCTGAACCTGCTTGACCTGGATCAGCGTTGCCACATCGATGCCATCGGGATCGTAGATCCAGCCGGTGGAATCGGAGCAAGTCACAGGCTTTGCACCCATCTGCCAAGCCTTTTCAATGGCGTAGGTGGCAACATTGCCTGCACCGGAAACTACAACAGTTTTGCCGGCAATATCCACGCCGTTGGATTTCAGCATTTCCTTAGTCATATACAGCAGACCGTAGCCGGTAGCCTGGGGACGGGCCAGAGAGCCGCCGTAGCTCAGACCCTTGCCGGTAAATACGCCTTCATAGACGGTTTTCAGACGGCGGTACTGACCGAAGAAGTAACCAACTTCCCGAGCGCCTACGCCGATGTCGCCGGCGGGAACGTCGGTGTCTGCGCCGATGTACTTGTACAGCTCGTTCATAAAGCTCTGGCAGAATGCCATGATCTCCCGATCGGACTTGCCCTTGGGGTCAAAGTCGGAGCCGCCCTTACCGCCGCCCATAGGCAGTCCGGTGAGGGAGTTCTTGAAGGTCTGCTCGAAGGCCAGGAACTTCATAACGCCCACATTGACGGAAGGATGCAGCCGCAGACCGCCCTTGTAGGGGCCGATAGCGCCGTTCCACTGTACCCGGTAGCCGGTGTTGACCTGCACCTGACCCTTGTCGTCAACCCAGGGCACACGGAAGGTGACGATCCGCTCGGGCATAGTCAGCCGCTCCAGCAGAGCCTCCCGGCGGTACAGCTCTTCATTTCGTTCAATAATGGGGGACAGAGTGCTCAAAACCTCTTGCACAGCCTGGTGAAATTCCGGCTGAGCGGGGTTTTGGGCAATTACTTTCTGTAATACCTCATCAACATAACGCATAATAATTTACCTCCTGTAAAAAAGTTAAACTCATTTTAGCAAAGGGTGTAGGAAATTACAACCTTTTTTTTCGCAAGAGCTTAAAAAAAGTTAAATTGTCCATTGCAGTCTGATTCGGAAAGAATCATCCCTGGGATACCATGTAAATAATTGATTTTTTCGACACAATATGTTAAGATATTATGAAATATCCGAATTTTCACGGCGCAGGCAATCGGATGCACCGGAGGGAAAGGAGATGGAGTCCTATGAGAAAAGTGAAGGATATTGGCAACCATCCCAATATTCAGTCTTTTGTACAGGCAAAGCTGGCGCTCTACGAGAACCAGGAGAAAAATTACAAAACCCTTTATGAAATGATGTTTTCAGAGCGGGATAATGTTATGGCCGAATATACCGATGGCTACCGAATCAAGAAACTGACCTACGGTCAGTTCCGGCAGTGGATCGAGGAAACGGCGCCTGCAGTTCGCGCAGCTTTGGGAAATCCTAAAAAGGATACCATAGTGGGTATCTATATGGACAATAGTATGCAGTGGCTGGTGGCATTTTGGTCGGTGCTGATGTGCGGCTGCCGCCCGCTGCTGATGAATACCCGGCTGGATACCGCCATCTTGGAGCAGCTTCTGCAGGAGCATGGCATTCAAACGGTGATTTCTGACGGCAAGATGTTTTCTGTGAATACTTTGATTGCCGACGATATTCTGGTGCGGGGAGAGCCGGCTGCGGATTGGGGCGACTTTGGCTCAGAAGTGATTTTTATGTCCTCCGGCACCTCGGAGCACATTAAGCTGTGCGCCTATACGGGCAATAATTTTTATTATCAGGTGTGCAGCAGCTATGACATTGTTCAAAAATGCCCGGACATTGTTCGCAGCTACGAGGGACAGATCAAACATTTGATGCTGCTGCCACTATACCATGTATTCGGCTTTATGGCAGTATATCTTTGGTTCGGTTTTTTCAGCCGCAGCTTTGTTTTTTTGAAGGATATGAGTCCGACTACCATTCTGGCTACCATTCGCAAGCACAATGTCACCCATATTTTTGCGGTGCCTATGGTTTGGGAATCGGTGCATCGGGAGGCGGAGCGGAAGATCCGTTCCCGCTCCGAGCAGACTTATCGGCGGTTTGCACTGTTTCTGAAGCTGTGCAATCGCACGGGGAACCCCGGCTCCTGGTTGGCAAAGCGGGTGTTTCGGGAAGTGCGGGATGCCAGCTTTGGTCCCAGCGTGCAGTGTATGATCACCGGCGGCAGTGCAATTGCCCGGGAAACGCTGGAATTTTACAACGGAATCGGTTATCCGCTGTTTAATGGTTACGGCATGACAGAGGTAGGCATCACATCGGTGGAGACCTCCCATAAAAAGTCCGTACGCAACCGGGGGGCTGTGGGAAAACCCTTTACCCATGTGCAGTATGCTGTCGCCCCGGACGGACAGCTGCTGATCCGTAGCAAGGCGATGGCCAGCCGAATTGTCTGCGGCGAAACGGTTACGGTGACCGACCCGGAGCAATGGTTTGACTCCCGGGATGTGGCCCGAATGGAAAAGGGCAGATTCTATCTCGGCGGCAGAGCAGACGATCTGATCGTATGCGAAAACGGCGAAAATATCAACCCGGTGCTGGTTGAGAGCAAGCTGAAGGTGGACAGCTGCCAGCAGCTGTGCCTGTTTCAATCGAAAAAGGAAGGCCCGGTACTGATTGCCTATGCGCCGGATTGCTGCGACGATGAAACCTTGCAGGTCATCACCCAGGCGCTGCGGCAGGCTTTGCTGCAGGCAAAGCTGACCGGCGAAGTGAAGAAAATAGCAGTTACCGCCACCCCGTTGATGGGCGAGGCGGAATTCAAGCTCAGCCGCCGGACGGTGGCAAGGAAATACGATGGGGGAGAATTTTTCATTCTCACGCCCCATACAATGGATACCCACAGAAAACAGCTGCTGTCCCAAACGGAAGAAGCGTTGTGTCAGTGCTTTGCGCAGGCTTTGGGAAAACCAGAGCTTCAGATCGGCATTACGGATGATTTCTTTACAGATCTGGGAGGCACAAGCCTGGATTACTTTATGCTCAAGGACAGCATTTTGGTGCGATACGGCGTGGATATCACCAACCAGGAGCAGCCTCTGACCACGGTCAAGGCCTGCTGCCAGTATATTACAAAGAAGAAGGGTTGAACGAGATGGTTAAATCGCTAAACAAAAACTGGAAGGAATTCCTGTTTGCTCTTTCCGGCTTCGGCCCCAACTTTCTGATGGTTTTGATGGGCGCATACTTTACCGATGCGCTGAACCCCGCGGCTTTGGGTATGAATCAGACTGAGCAGGCCATTGCCTCCGGTGTGTGCTTTATTGCACCGGCGATCTTCCCCATTTTATATGCCATCAGCAAGGCATTTGACGGCATTATTGACATTCCCTTTGCCCACATTGCGGATAATCTGTCCACCAAATGGGGTCGTACCCGGCCTGTGATCGCCGTGTGTTTCCTGCCGATGGTGCTGGCTTACGCAATGTGCTGGCTGCCTGTTGGCGGTGCGGAAAAGCAGATGTTCAACACAATTTGGATATTCCTGTGGTGCATCGTGTTCTTCTCCACCTATACCATGAACCTCATTGCTTTTTACGGTTCTTTATCTACCGTTTGCTGCGATGAGCCGCAAAGACTGCGGGTTTCCGGCTATAAGGCATTTTTCGATACCATTTCCTACTGCCTGGTGTATGCATTGGTTCCTCTGATTCTCAGTGGTACTGGTTTGCATATTGATAAATTTGCGTTGCTGAGCCTGCCGCTTATGCTGACTATGGTCATTCCCATTCTCCTGATCAAAGAGGGTGAGAAGTACGGTTATCCCGAGCGGGGCGGCGAAGCTCCCAAGAAGATTTCCATAACCGAGAGCCTGAAGCTGACCTTTAGCAACCGGGTGTTCCTAAGCTGGACAGCAGTCAACTGCTGCACCTTCTTCGGTTTGCAGATGTTCCTGGTGGGTATGAATGCTATGATTATCGGCGGTATGGGATTTAACGGCGCAGAGATGGCTATTGCCAATACCTGTGCGTTTGCACCTGTGCCTGTGATGCTGTACTTCTTTAATAAGCTGAAGGCCCAAAAAGGCATCCGCTTTACTTATCAGACCTGCCTGCTGGCCTTTGCTGTGGCCATTATGTCTTTCTTCTTCGCATCTACCTTTGTGACCGGCGGCAATAAGCCGGTACAGATGATCATCGCCTGCGTCGGCGGTGTGGTGGGAAGCTGGGCAATCGGTGCATTCTTTATGATGCCCTACATGGCGACCTCGCAGATCTCCAGCGTGGAGGAACAGCTCACCGGCAAAAACCACTCTGCTATGTATTTTGCTGCCAATGCAGTTACCACTTCTGTGGTAGGTGCGGTATCCGGCGGCTTGATCTACGAGAGCATTAAGAATGTATTTACCACCAAGGGCGGCGGATTCATCTTTGCCGAAAATGCTGCCGATGCTGCATCTAAGTTTGGCGTGGATGCTGCGCAGGTGTTCAATTTCGGTACTTTGAGTGTACCTTTTATTGTCTGCATCGTTTGCGTGCTTGGCTTCTTCCTGGCATTTACTATGCCCAAGGACTTTGCTCCCAATGTGGTTGCTAAGGAGTTTAAGCGTTTTGATCCCAGCCTGGATATTTCCAGATTTGAGAATGAGAAGCAGCCTGTAGATCGGCAGGAGGTCATCTTTGTTCAGATCGGCCTGTCCATTTTGTCCGGTTTTATCTTTGGCTTTATTTGGGCCGGTATGCTGCTGCGCAGTATCAAGCAATACACCGGCAAGGGCTTGAACCTGCTTAAGTGGCTGGTTGGCTGCGCCATTCCTTTCGGTGGCATCTTTGTGGTGGTTGCTGCCCACAAGCAACTGATCCGCGCAGCCGCAGAGCGGGGGGTTACCATTAAAGATAAAACTGTTTGGCTTGTCATCTCCGGCTTGATTCTGCCGCTGATGGGTGTCAATGTTGTGGCAATGGCCATTATGCAGAGCGATTTGAACCGCATCTATGCGAAGGAGGATGCCGAAACCAATGGTTTGGCTGTTTAATGCGTTTGTAAAAATTACCGGCTGGCCTATTTGGATGTTGCTAACCCGGCCCTGTGTCCATTATGAGGACAGAAGCGTGCAGGGGAAGAAAATCAAGGGCAAGGCTATCGTGATCTCCAACCACACAGAAATTTGGGACTTTGCTGCGATGATGTTTCTCTTCCCGGGCCGTATTCTGCGGTGCGTGGTGGCGGAGCTGATGTACGAAAAAAATCCCTTTTTGACATTCCTGATCAAGGGGTTGGGATCTATCCGGGTGGATCGGAATACGGCGGATTTCGCCTTTTTGGGGAAATGCTGCGGTGTGCTGGAAAAGGGCGGCGTCGTGGAAATTTATCCCGAGGCCAAGATCCAAAAAGGCGATTTGCAGGAACTGCTGCCCTTTAAACCCAGTATTGCCTACCTGGCGCTGGAATCCTCTGCACCCATCATCCCCGTTTATACCGACGGAAACTACTTTGGCAAGGGCAGAAACCATATTATCATAGGAAAGCCTGTGGATGTGTGGCAAATGTACGACGACAATCGCAGCGAAAAGGAAAATATTGCTGCTATTACAGAGGGCTTGCGAGGGAAAATCTATGAACTCAACCATCAGCTCCGGGAAGAAATCAAAGCCGGTTAAGGAAAACCGATTCTTCCAGGATTTTGTAAAAATTACCGGCTCTATTCCGGGTTTGATCTGGATGCGGCCAAAGGTTTATTATGCGGCAGATCGCAAGAAATGCCATCCCAAGGACGGTATTGTGATCGCCCCCAACCATGTCAGCTTTTTTGACCCGATTATGGTCTATTGCGTGTTTTGGCGCCGCCGGCTGAATTTCCTGGCCACCAAAGACCTGTATAAAAATAAGTTATTCTCCTGGATGCTGACCACCGTTGGCTGTATCCAGGTGGATAAGCAGAATTTTAATATGCGTTCTATGCACGCCGTAGTAGATCGTTTAAAAGCCGGCAAGGCTATCGTGATCTACCCGGAGGGGCAGGTCAACGAGCAAGAGGGGACTCTTAGTTATAAATCCGGAGCAGTTTTGATGGCTACTTTAGCAGGTGTACCCATTCAGCCGGTATATAATGTACCGCTGAAAAAATGGTATCGTCGCCGGGAAGCTGTGATTGGAGAACCGATTGATGTAGGCACAATGTGCAGCCGTTTCCCCACGGTGGATGAAATGCAGAAGATCAGCCAGTACCTTCGGGAGCAGGAGCTTGCACTTGCAGAATTTTATGAAACTTTGAAAAAGAGGTAAGAAAATGAAAGAACACATTTTTGCATCCTATACCAACAAGGAAACTTTTGAGAAAATTACAGATTATTCCTGTATCAATCAGATGTGGAGCGAAGCGGCTGCCAATTATGGCGACCGGGTGGCTCTGGTGGATGGACAGGACTATACATTTGCCCAGTTGGATAAAATGGTCGCCTCATTCCGGGCGCTTTTGACCCAAAAGGGTGTCAAACCCGGCGATGTGGTGGGCGTCTATCTGCCCAACTGCATCGAATTTGCCAAGGCGTACCTGGCAATCACAACGATGGGTGCCTGCGCAGTTCTGCTGCCGCCCCATTTGGATAATATGACGGTATTTGGCTGCAGCATGAAGTTTGGTATGAAGGCGCTGGTTTATAGCAGTGCTTTGGAGGAAAAACTGGATATTGTCAAGGCCAAAAATCCTGCTCTGCCGCTGATCGAGGGTGGCGAGAGCTGTGAGGATGCCGCGGCTGGCGTGGATTGCCCCGGTCCGGCGGTTTGTACCGTTCTTTTCACCGGCGGAACCACCGGCAAGAGCAAGGGCGCAAAGCTTTCCCACCAGGCGATCCTGGAGGGCGTGAAAAACGGCTGCTACGGCTACCCCGAGGTGTTCGGTCAGCGGTATCTGTTGGTGCTGCCTCTGACCCATGTGTTTGGCCTTGTGCGCAATCTTATGGCTTCTCTGCGCACCGGCAGCACCCTGTTTATTTGCCGGAATAATAAGGATATGTTCCGGGATATTGCGGTTTTCAAGCCCACCATTATGGTACTGGTACCCGCTTTGGCGGAGATGGCGCTGAATCTGTCCAAGCAGTTTGGCAGAAATATGCTGGGCGAAGATATGAAGACCATCATTTGCGGCGCAGCTGCAGTGGCTCCCTATCTGGTAACGGAGTATAAGAAAATCGGCATCACTTTGCTGCCCGGCTACGGTCTGACAGAGAGTGCCTGCCTGGTCAGCGGCAATCCGGAAGCTATGCGGAAACCGGATTCTGTTGGCTTGATCTACCCCGGAATCGACTATAAGATCGTCGATGGAGAGCTTTGGCTCAAGGGCAAGACCATGATGAGCGGCTATGTGGGCGACGAGGAAAACGAAATCGCCTATTCCGCTGATGGCTATTTCAAAACAGGCGATTTGGTGCGGATGGACGAGGAAGGCTTCCTGTATATCACAGGCCGCTCCAAGGAGATCATTGTTCTTTCTTCCGGTGAGAATATCTCCCCGGCAGAGCTGGAAAGCTATTTCTATGCAATGGATGAGGTGCAGGACTGCCTGGTCTATGCCGATAACAGCGATGGTCGGGAGGTGCTGGCAATTCAGCTGCTGCCCCGGGCTGTGACTATTAAGGCGCTGGGAATCACCGATGTAGAAGGCTATCTGAAGGAAAAAGTAGCACAGGTCAACCAAAAGCTGCCTGCCTTCCAGCGGATCAATAAGGTAGTTATCCGGGATGCGGATTTTGTTCGCTCTCCCAGCATGAAGATTGTGAGGAGTCAAAATGGATAAGGAACAAATTTTAGAAAAGCTCGGCGGGATTTTTAAAATGGTTATGGGTGAAAATGCCGCCAATTTGGAAACCAGCAGTGAGAATGCCAGCCTGGTGGATGACCTGGGTCTGAATTCCGTAGGCATTTTGTACCTGGTCATCGCCATTGAAGAATCCTTTGGTATTCGCTTTGACGATGTAGGAACTTCCGACCTGAAAACTGTGGGTCAGGTGGTAGAATACATCCGCAGCAAGGTATAACGATGACGTGGCAGATGATCCAGCCTCAGCCGGGGGATATGATCCGGGTCAAAATAGGCCCTTTGTATCACTACGGCATCTATATCAGCGATGACGAGGTGATCCAGTTCGGACCGAATCCCTCGTTGCGTGTGGGATTGCCGGATTCGGAGCTTGCGGTTTGCGTGACGGATGTGGATGAGTTTCTGTGCGGTGAGTTTCTGGAAGTCCGTGTGCCGGACAGAAAAGAGAGAAGAAAGCAAAATTCACCGAAAAAAACTGTGGAGATCGCCCGAAGCCGAATCGGACAGAGAGGATACCATATTCTGCATAATAATTGCGAACACTTTGCCAACGAATGTGTGACCGGGGAGCATTTCAGTTCCCAAACAGAGGGACTGCGTCGGCAGTTTGCACAGCTGCGGCCGGTGGAGGTTTATGTGGCGATAATTCCGGAGGGGGAAATAACCCCGGTTTTACCCGCACAGCGGCAGGAGCAGATCGAAAACACCACCCACGAGGGCGTGAAGCGGCAACGCTATTATGTTTGGAAATTGCTGGAAATTGCGCTAAAACGCAGCTATGACTACGAAATGAAGGATCTGCAATTTTCCCGGGATGAAGCGGGAAAATGGACCTGTAAAGAGTGCTATTTCAGCCTTTCCCATACCGATGGCGCAGTGGCGGTAGCGGTATCCCGCAAACCGGTGGGTGTGGATCTGGAGCGCACAGACCATACGGTGCGCCCCGGCCTGGCAGAAAAAATCCTCACCGAGGGGGAGAAAAACCTTTCCCGGGAGGATGAAAACGCATTTTTGCTGCAGATGTGGTGCGCCAAAGAAGCAAAGTTTAAAGCCGGTTGCGAGGATGTTTTTCAGCCGAAAAAAATATCTGTTCTGACCGGCGTGAGGACGCAGACGGTGCGGTTAGGCGAGCAGGAATACTGCCTTGCTGTGGCTGCAGACAATCTGACCAATCTGCGAATTTATGAAAATATTCAGCTATAAAAAAGGAAGGATCGCTCCATTGGAACGATCCTTCCTTTTTTCGTAAATGATTGTTTATAGCATCAACTACCGTATAAGATCGTAGGGGCGTTCTTTGAACGCCCGCGGGCGAACACAGTTCGCCCCTACGGGTAATTTGTAAGGTAAATTCTAATTTATATGCGGTAGAGGTGTTGGCCGTTTTCGGTGGTAATGCGATGGATTTCCGCAACGGGAAGTTCCCGAAGTTCAGCCAGCTTTTCTGCCATACGGAACAGGTACGCCGGGGAGTTCCGTTTGCCTCGAAAAGGCTCCGGCGCCATATAGGGGCAGTCGGTTTCCAGCACGATCCGCTCCAGCGGAATGGATGCGGCGGTTTCCAGCGCTTTTCTGGCGTTTTTAAAGGTGAGAACACCGGTAAATCCAATATACCAACCCAGATCCACTAACTGACGCGCCATTTCCGCAGAACCGGAATAGCAATGAAAAACGCCGGTGACATCCGGAAAATCCCGGATGATCGCCATCCCGTCTTCGTGGGCATCCCGCTCATGGACAATGACAGGAAGATTCAACTCCCGGGCCAACTCCATCTGCATCACAAATGCTTTTTTCTGAATATCCCGGGGGATGTCCTCATAATGGTAATCCAAACCGATCTCACCGATGGCCTTGACTTTTTCATGGCGGCAAAGCTGCCGGTATTGGTCAATCACAGCTTCGTTGACTTCGTCAGCGGAGTCAGGATGGCTGCCCACGGCGGCGTAGATATAGGGGTATTTTTCAGCTAAAGCTACGGATTGCCGAGAATCTTCCAAATTGCAGCCGGGATTCATCAGAAGGCTGATTCCCTCGCTGGGAAGCTTTTGCAGCAATTCCTCCCGGTCGGAGTCAAACGCCCGGTCATTCATATGGGCGTGGGTATCAAAAAGCATGGTCTGTCACCTCAATCATAGGTACAGGCGGACCAGCGCCGCCTGGGATTTAGTATATAGTTTTTCCAAACCTCTGTCAACCGGCATATTCCCTTTGTCTTAGGCATATATTACATTGACGAAGGAGGGATCGTATGATGGATGACAGTATCCGCCTGCCCCATAAGCTGACTTTGAATGAACGGAACGCCCTGTCTGTCAGCGGTGTCAGCGAGGTAATTGGATTTGACGATAGCAGCGTGGTGATGCGCACATCCATGGGCGTTTTGACCGTCCACGGCAAACAGCTTCAGTTAAAAAATCTCTCTTTGGAGGGAGGAATGGTGGCTGTGGAAGGGAATATCGCTGCGCTGATTTATGCCGAATCTCAGCCGAAGCAAAGCCTATGGAGCCGGCTGTTTCGTTGACCGGCCCGGCTCTGGATGGCTGGCGGTTTTTATGGGCCTGCGGAATCGGTCTTGTTTTGGGAATGTACTACGGCTTTCTGCGGCCCTTACGCCCCCGGCATGCTGTGATTTCGGATGTGCTGTTTCTGCCTGTGCTGGCATACGGATGGCTGTATTTAGGCTTTGCCATTTGTCGGGGCGACCTGCGAATCGGATATTGCCTGGGGATTCTTTTGGGGATCGTGGCGTGGGAATTAACAATAGGAAGGCTGCTTCGTCCGGTTTTTGCCGGCGTTTGGCGGGTAATTTCCAGAATTTGTCGTGGTTTAGGGAGAATATTTCAAAGATTTTTTCAAAAAATTCAGAAAATTACAAAAAAATATTTGCAATATAGAAAAAATCGTTTACAATAGAAGAGAATACACGCTGCTGACGGCAGCAAAAATGGAGGTGTGCCCAATGGCGAAAAAGAACAGCCTGTCTGATCGCGTTCGGATTGTCTATACTCGCAGTCCCATTCTGCTCAAATGTGCTGTGCTTGTTACAATTGTCGTGTGCATTGGCGCACTGACTGTTTTGCGTATCGGCATTGACCAGTACCAGGATGGCTATCACGCCCTTCGGGCTCAGGCTGCTCAGGTGGAGAATGAAAATGCTCGTCTGAGAGAACTGACAGCGGAAAAAGACACCGTCGATGGCATTGCGGCTATCGCTGCGGAAAAACTGGATATGGTGGATGGAGATACCGTGTTTTTCGATGTTATTGTAAATGAAGATTGAATCGGAGGAAACATTCAAAGTATGGAGTTAACCGTGGGAGCCGTTTTGGAAGGCAAGGTCAGAACCATTACCAATTTTGGAGCATTTGTGTCGCTGCCTGAGAATAAGACCGGTATGGTACATATCTCTGAGGTGGCCAATACCTATGTCACCGATATCCGCCAACATCTGACAGAAGGTCAGGAAGTCAAGGTTGTGGTGATCGCCGTTGACGGCAATAAGATCAACCTTTCCATCAAGCGTCTGGAGGCGCAGTCCCAAAATCGAAATACACCCCGCCGCCCCAGTCCCGCTCCGCGCCAGAATCAGGCTGCACAGACACCGCCCCCTGCGCCCAAAACCGCAGACCAGCTGTTTGAAGAGCGGCTGAAGCAGTTTATGTCGGAGTCCGACAGTAAGATTTCCTCTATCCGGCAGTATTCGGATCACCGAACGAAGAGCCGCCGCAGATAACAAAATCCAAACAGGCTGCTGCCATTGGCAGCAGCCTGTTTTCCCATAATGATAGGAGAATACAATGAAAACAGTTTTGATAACCGGCGGTTCCCGAGGAATCGGAGCGGCAACGGTAGCGGCCTTCGCTGCCCGGGGGGACAAGGTGTATTTTCTTTATGAAAAAGAACACGGCGCAGCGCAGCGCGTAGCAGCGGAAACCGGAGCAACGGCAATTTGCTGTGATGTGGCTGACAGCAGTCGGGTTCACAGCACTATAGCAGCCCTGCCGGAATTGGACATTCTGGTGTGCAACGCCGGCATTAGCATCAGCGGTCTTTTGCAGGATATGCCCGAATCGGATTGGGATAGGCTGATGAATGTTAACCTAAAGGGTGTCTATTTGTGCATCAAGGAAGCAATCCCCTTTTTTCTGCGCAAGCGGGTCGGCTCAATTGTCACAGTCAGCTCTATGTGGGGACAGGTGGGCGCATCCTGTGAGGCGGCCTATTCTGCCACCAAGGGCGGTGTGATTGCTTTGTCCAAAGCAATGGCGCAGGAGCTGGGGCCTGCGGGCATCCGGGTCAACTGCGTAGCACCCGGCGTAATTCAAACGGATATGTGCGCTGAGGTAGATCCGGCAATTATGGAGCAGCTGCGGCAGCAGACACCCATCGGTAAGCTGGGTACAGCAGAGGATGTGGCGAAGGCTATCGTGTATTTAGCAGACGCGGAATTTATCACCGGCCAGGTACTTGGCGTAAACGGTGGATTTGTAATTTAGGAGGAAATACTTATGAAAATCGCAATCGGTTGTGATCATGGAGCATTGACTTTGAAGAATACCGTGGTGGCACATCTGGAAAAACAGGGTCACGAAGTAACGGATTTTGGCACTTATACGATGGATAGCTGCGACTATCCCGACTATGCTGCCCAGGCTGCCCAGGCAGTCGCAGACGGCAAATGTGACCGGGGGATCGTGCTTTGCACCACCGGCATTGGTGTTTCCATTGCTGCCAACAAGATTAAAGGCATTCGCTGCGCCCTGCTGTCGGATGTGATGTCTGCCCGGATGACCCGGGAGCATAACGACACCAATGTGATGGCGATTGGTGCCGGCGTGGTAGGCACAATGCTGGCTCTGGAAATCGTAGATACCTGGATCGGTACGGAATTTTCCGGCAACGAGCGCCATCAGCGCCGCATCGATAAGGTTATGGCGCTGGAGAAGTAAAGTGCAACAAAGGAGGGTTCTATCTATGAACCGTAAAAGTATAGGCAGGGTGCTGAGTGTATTCCTGTGCGCAGCTATGCTGCTGGGAATGCTGCCTTCGGTAGCGGCTGCAGACATCTCGTCTGTGGAGATCTCCGGTGTTGGTGTACCCGCCGCAGGCGGACAGGTCTCTGCTAACGCTGCAGTTTCCGATGGATGCGGCTATTCTGTCAGCAGTGTGAGCTGGATCGGCTGGCAGAACGGCCAGTCGGAAAGTGCCGCCGCTGCGGTGGCAGTCGGAAGCACTTTTGGCGAAGGAATGTACTACCAGGTGCAGATCACCCTGGCGGCAGCAGAGGGGAATGTGTTCTCTTCCAATCCTTCTGCCACCGTCAATGGCAGCTTTCAAAATGTGGAGGTTGCAGTCAGCGGTTCGGCTTCCGTAACAGTCAAGCGCACCTTCTTTATCCCGGAGTCTTTGATCGATGCAACGATTTCTGCAGTCGCTGTATCGAATTTTGAAACACCGGTGGCGGGACAATCGCCGGATTTCTCTGTAACTGCGGGTGAATCTGCCTATGGGGTATCCCAGGTGGTTTGGCATCATATACAATCGGGTTCTGCGACGGCGATGGCTCAGGGCGATGTGTTTGAGGCCGGTCAGACTTACCGGGTGCAGATCATTTTAGAGGCGGCTTCCGACCGCAGTTTTCCCGCATCCGTTAAGGCTACCCTCAATGGCAGTACGGTTTCTTGCAGCAAAGTTTCCGGTATGGACAGCACCCGATATGTGGGCATCGTGCAGGAATATACTGTGGCAGGAGGAAAACAAATCGGCCAAGTGGCAGTTACCGGATTGACCGTGCCGGTGAAGGGCGGACAGCCGGATCAATCTGTCGTGGTTGCAGCCGGCGCTGATTATGTGGTAGATAGTGTGTCCTGGCAGAAGTGGATCGCTGACAGCACCAGTGCATCCGCTGTTGCAGTTCCCGCCCTGGAAACATTCCGTTCCGGCTACTGTTATCGGGTGGATATTGTCCTGCAGGCTAAGACCGGCTGCACATTTGCCGGAAATAACGGTGTACCTGCCGTTTCCGGCAGTATCGACGGGGCAGCGGCCCAGGTCACTTCGGTAGTGGGCAAGGATCCCGGCCGCTATGTGACCCTTAGTATGGAGTATTCCCTGGATGTGAAGCTGATCCAATCGGTGAGCGTTTCCGAGATTATCCCGCCCTTTGCCGGCGAAAGACCCAGCAATCGGTACCGCATCTCTCCCCAAGCGGATTACACCGTAGCTTCTGTCTATTGGGAAATGTGGGACGGAACAACGCCCACTGCGGAATATACAAAAATGAATAATTATACTATTTTTGCCTCCGGGATATACTATCGGGTCAATGTGGTGCTGCAGGCCAAGGAGGGGGCAGAATTTGCCACCGATGATCGCGGCCAAAGTATCGTGACGGCTACGATCAATGATGAACCGAGTAATACTGCCAAGGACTACGCCGGCAAGGATGCCACCCAGTACATATGCATCAGCTATGATTACCCGGCTCTGACGGAAAACATCCAGCATGTGGATGTGCTGAAAATTGACGAGCCGGCAGAGGGCAATATCCCGGATTCCTACGCAGAAGTTCCGGAAGAAGCAATGTATTCTGTGGATAAGATAACATGGGAATGGCTGGATACCGACAAAAAGCCGGCGGAATATGTGAAAATGTCCCCCTACGATACCTTCCAGAACGGACAGGAATACCGGGTTGTCATTCGTCTGCGGGCCAAGTCTGGCGGTGCATTCTTTGTCAACCAGTTTGATGAACTGCAGGTTACAGCCACGGTCAATGGCAATCCTACGATCCCGGCTGAGCCTGTGGAACGGCTGGATCCAATGGAGTATGTTTCTATTTCCTATGATTTCAGCCTTTCCGCGGATACTAAGGTCATCCGCCGGGTAAACCTGCATGATTTACAGGTTCCTCGGTTAGAGGAAACACCGGATTATGATGTGAATACGGATGCTGTGGCGAAATATTCCGTACATGAGGTAATCTGGGAGCGTTTGGAGGGACGCAGATCCTCCACGGTAGTGGAGACACTCACCCGGGAAAGCACCTTCCGTGAGGGCCAGTATTACCGGGTGCGGATCATTCTCCAAGCCGGGGAAGATACGGTATTCCATACCGACGCAGCGGGCAGACCGCAGGTGACTGCGGTACTCAATAACGGCAACGGTATGGCAGCGGAGCGAGCCTCCGGTAAAGATCCCGAAGAATATATCTGCGTTAGCTATGTGTATGGTATTTTCTCCGTGATCGATGGCGGCGGCAGTCAGTGGTCCCCGGATAAAGAGGATCTGAAGTTCCGCTTTACCGGCGATTTTGAGAATTTCACCGGTTTACGGGTAGATGGCGTACTTTTGGACAGGCAGTTCTACACCGCTACCTCCGGCTCTACTGTGATTCTTCTGAGTAAAGCATATTTAAATACGCTGCAGGATGGCATTTACGAGCTTACTGTGCTATACACCGATGGACAGGTAACTACCCAGTTCCAGGTGAAGGGCGGTAATTATCCCGACGGCTCCGGGCATTTTCGGATCAACCCCTGGTTCTTCCTGCTGCCGTTGGCACTGACGATCCTGGTGGTTCTTTTTGGCGCGGTTTTTGTCATTCGCAAGCGCGCTGAAGCGCGTGTTTATCAAGAAGAATACGAGGAGTATTACGAAGACGACGAGGACGACGAAGAATAATGAAAAGGGCGAGTTGCGTTTGCAACTCGCCCCTTTGAGCGTGTAAAAGAAGCTTCCCTTGTCATTCCGAGGAGCACAGCATTGCCACGCCGATATATACCCTCCCCCGGGGGGGAGGGTGTCGCGGCGCAAGCCGTGACGGGTGAGGAACGGCGACAGGCTGGAAACAGGATAAAGTTTGATGGATGGTCCGTATTGGCAAGTTTTCTGCCCGCATTCCTCATCCGACCTCGCTGCGCTCGGCCACCTTCTCCCCGGGAGAAGGTATTGGGGAAAACGGATTGCCACACCACTTAAGCGCACTGGTTCGCAATGACACGGTTTTTGGCATATATTTTAGGAAATCTTTTGCAGCACAGCAGCGGTGCGGCTGGGAAGATAGATATAGAAGCCGGGTTTGCCGTCGGCGTTTTCTACGGTGGTGTATGTCTGGTGTGCGATGCGTCCGTGACCGCCGTAGCAGTAGTCATCTGTAGAGAGGATGACCCGGTATTCTCCGGGCTCTTGCACGGGAAGGAACAGACCGTCGTAGGAGCGTGTGGGACTGAAGTTGAAGGCGAAGAAGGCATCGCCTTTCTTGTAGAACATCAGCTGATCTCCGTTGTGAACCATCAGCTGGGTATCCTGTCCGCCCAAAACCTTCCGCTTTTTCATCATAGCGACCATATCTTTTTCAAATTCCTTCAGGAAGCGGAATTTCAGATCCTTGTTATCTGCCAGACTCCACTGACGGCGGCAGTAATGGTAGCTCCAACCGTTGCCCTCCCGGGGGAAGTCGATCCATTCGGGATGACCGAATTCGTTGCCCATAAAGGTCAGGTAGCCTTCGCCGCCCAGGGATGCGGTGATCAAGCGGATCATCTTATGCAGCGCCATACCGCGGTCGATGACCATGTTGCCATCAAACACGCCCATACCCCAGTACATTTCTTTGTCGCACAGGCGGAACATAATGGTCTTATCGCCCACCAATGCCTGATCGTGGGATTCGCAGTAGCCGATAACAGGCTCCATAGGCCGACGGATGGCAAGCTCATAGTAGATGTTGTCCATGCTCCAAAATTCGTCGGCAGTTTCCTTTAGCAGCTTGATCCACATATCCGGTTCACCCATAGCCAGCCGGTAGTCGAAGCCAACGCCGCCCTTGGAAATAGGCAGCGCCAGGCCGGGCAGGGCAGAGGTGTCTTCGGCGATGGTGATGGCGTGGGGGTTGCACTGGCGAATCATTTCGTTGGCCAGCTGGAGATAAGTTACGGCCTGGGTATCGGTATTGAGAGAGAAGTACTGATCGTAGCCGGTGAAGGCTGTGCCCAGACCGTGGTCGTGGTAGAGCATAGAGGTCACACCGTCGAAACGGAAGCCGTCGAAGTGGTATTCCTCCATCCAGTACCGCAGGTTGGACAGCAGGAAGTGGATGACCTCGTTTTTGTCGTAGTTAAAGCATTTGGTGTTCCATGCAGGATGGTCGCCCTTGGAACCGGAGTGGAAGAATTGGTAATCTGTGCCGTCGAATTCGTTGATGCCCTCCCGGGTGTTTTTGCATGCGTGGGAGTGGACCACATCCAACAAAACGGCGATGCCCATTTTGTGGGCGGTATCGATGAGCTTTTTCAGCTCCTCCGGCGTGCCAAACCGAGAGGCGGCAGCAAAGAAGTTGGTGACCTGGTAGCCAAAGGATGCATAGTAGGGATGCTCCATAATGGCCATAATCTGAATGGTATTGTAACCCAACTCCTGCACCTTGGGCAGAATATGGATGCGGAACTCCTCATAAGTGCCAACCTTGCCCTCTTCCTGGGCCATACCGATGTGGCACTCATAGATGAACAATTTTTTCTGGGGTTTAAAACCCGTATCGCTCCATACAAAAGGATCCTGGGGATCGTGGATCACGCCGTCCCAGGTGAAGGTGTAGGGATCTTGCACAACACGGTGGATGTACAGCGGGATCCGCTCCAGCTCCCGGCCACCGCTGACGACGATAGCCATAACCTTTTGGCCGTGCTTCAGAGCATCCGCGCCGGGCAGAAACAGGGTAAATACGCCATTTTCTCCTTTTTCCATAGGATAGGCGTACCGATCCCAGCCGCAGAAATCGCCGGTCAGGTACATCCGCTCCGCAGCGGGTGCCCATTCCCGGTAGTACCAGCCATCGGATTGCTTATGGAAGCCAAAGTACAAGTGGCCGGAGGCGAAATCCTTCAAAGTGGCGCTGCCTTGGAGCAGCTCTTTTTTCTTGTTTTCAAAATTTCTTTTACGCAGGTCAAAATCTGCCTCGTAGTTTTTTAGGTTGGGATCGTATTGAAAGATTGTATGTTTCATGATGTTCAACTCCTACATAATGTTAATACAGTCTTGTGAAGGTTTTGTAGTGATCAGAGGTGTAGTAAATGATGCCGGAATAGGTGAATACCAGCCGTTTTGCGCCCCGGCTTCCGCTGTAGAGTGTGTCAATATCGCACTCGTAATAAGTTTGACCGCCGGGGAGTTGGCCTTCCCGGTTATAGAACCGGTCGCCGCCGATGCACATTCCGTAGCGGGAAAGAGATCCGCCTTCCCAACCGTACAGGTCTTCTGCCTGGTTCTTGGTTATGAAATTCTTCGGCAGGCGGCCATACAGGTGCAGATACAGAGCCACATCGTCCTTGGTGGTATAGCTGCCGTCGGGATCCAGATAGGATTGATCGGGCGGGGCAACAGGAGGCTCGGTCTGGGGGGGATCTGTCTGCGGGGGCAGTGTTTCCTCTTCCCGGGGCGGGATCGGCGGGTCGGTCTGCTCGGGCAGATCGGGGTAGTCGGGGTAGATCGGGATATAGGCAGGACGGGTGGGTTCTGTGGGTGCGGGTTCTGTTTCGGTTACATCCGTCCAGGGGTCGCCGCCTCGGTGGACGATCACATAAATGACTGCGCCTTCCTCGGCTTCAGCACCGGCTACAGGCGCTTGGGAGACGATCTCGCCGTCCATATAGCCGGCGTTTTCCATCTCGTGGCTGATTTTAACCGAATATTGCTCCGATGGGGAAAGGCCGTCAATATGCAGTCCCGTCAGATCGGGAACGGTAAAGAGTTCCGCAGCGCTTTGGGTAATCTCCGGCGCGGGAGCACTTGCTTGACCGCAGCCGAAGAGCGACAGCAGCAAAAGCAGCGCAAGGAATAAGGATACTATTTTTTTCATACCTGGTTACCTCACGGGTGCAGGGTTACGATCAGATGGCGGTTTTCCTGGCAGGCGCAGCGAAAAACATACAACGCCTTTTCGGAATAGTCTTTTAAGGCGTATTGCAGGCTGTGCCAGTTGGTTAAAACTAATTCCCGGTCCTTCCGGTACTCGGTCAGACAGTCAAACAGCGCATCCAGATTGTGACCGTAATCTTCGGGAAAGCCTAATGCCTGAGCCAGCATACAGTGAAACGCATCTGCGCTGGCAATTCCGGCGCAGTCGCATATAATTTTTTCCATAGTGATCTCCTTGCGTGTTGTTGATTTTATTATACATCTTTTTTGAAAAATGTAAAGAAGGGGAAACATCCAATTGACCAAACCTTGCGGCTATGGTATATTGAAGCTATTCTGAACCCGGGGGAAAACCTATGAAAAAAGTTCTTACATATTTTGTAATAGCGGCGCTGGCTGTGGTGGGAGCATTTAACTATCATTTATTTATCTTCCCTAACAGCTTTGCCCCCGCCGGCATCAACGGCCTTTGTACTATGATCCAGTATCTTACGGATATCAGCATTGGTTATTTAAGCCTGCTGATTAACATTCCTTTGGCGATTGCCGTATTTTTTAAGGTTAGCCGGCCTATGGCGCTGCGGAGTATGACCTATGTTAGTGTGTTCTCTTTGGCCATTCTGCTGCTGGAAAATGTGGATCTAAGCGGTTTTGCGTATGCCACCGATACAGGCACCAGCACCATTTTAGGTCCTCTGGTGGCAGGAATTATCTCCGGCGCTTGCTTCAGCATTCTCATTCGGGGCGGCTCAGTCACCGGCGGTATGGACTTTGTCGCTGCCCTCATCCACAAGAAAAAGCCCCATACCAATCTGTTTTGGGTGCTTTTCCTGCTCAATTGCTGCGTGGCGGGCATTTCCTACTTTGTGTATGACTACAAATTAGAACCGGTGATTTTGTGCATTCTTTATAGCTTTATGTCCAGTATGGTGTCCGATCAGCTGGGCAAGAATGGACGCAGTGCCGTGCGCTTCGAGATCATTACGGAGAACCCGGAGCACATAAGCAATGCCATTATCAACCGCCTGCACCACAGCGCTACGGTGCTGCCCGGCAGAGGTATTTATAAGGGCCAGGAAACCAGTGTGCTGGTTTGCATTGTGAACCGAAGCCAGGTGGCAACCATGGCGTCGATTTTACGGGAATGTCCCAATACCTTTGCCATTACCAGTCAGGTCAACGAGGTTATGGGCAATTTTCAGCGGGTGGATACCAAGGGCAATGTGGAAGTGGAGCTGCTGGATTCCGGCACAGGAAATTTGTAAATGAATAAGTTTTTCGGGGGTACTGCAAAATCCGCAGTACCCCCGGTCTTTTTATGTATTTTTCTTGCGCAGTAAAAACCGAATATAGTAAAAAATTCCGATGTAAATGACGAACAGTCCCACAACCGTCAGCGGATAGAACACAGGATGACCGCCCAGCAGATTGAAGAAGATGTCATAAGGCGTGCCGTCGCCCCGCCTTAAAAACATATAGTTGTAGTCCAAAGCTTCATTGGCGGCGAAGGCGGCAATACAGAAACTGAATAAAATACCCAAGGTGATGGGGATATTTTCCTTTTTCAGACTTGCCAGTCCCGCAATGAAAATATACAGCGCGCAAAAGCCGGAAATGCTGTGGGTGATGCCGGAAACTACATTGTCCATACTCAAAACCGGGTAGGTGCCGTAGTTATTGCCTGCACCATAGGTTCCCAGGACAGCGCCCAAAAGACCGAAAATGCTGACGAAATCCAAAGCCGCTTCCTTGATACGGCCTTTCGCAAAGGCGGCCAGAGGAATGGTGATGAGTTGGATGCTGCAAAGAAACAGCGGTAGTTCGTACAAAACAGGAGAAAAAGAGCCGGAGCGCAGACAAAGCACGACGATCTTGAAAAGCTCAAATCCGTCAATCAAAAAAGCGGCGGCAATCAGCACTTGATTCTTCTTGTCGGAATGTCGGTATTTTTTGCCCAGCCAAATCGCCAGAACAGTCATAACCGCCATCAAAAGGGTAACAAAGGAAAGGTGCTGCCAGGACAAAAAACCTTCTGCCGGGCGGCTATATCCTCCAAACCCGAAAAATTCTTTCATTTTTCTCTACTCCAAAAGCTGATTGGCTTTTTATTTACAAAGCGCTTCGGCAAGCTGACGGATCTGCGCCCGGGAATCGTCGCTGAGGGCGCATTGCAGCTTTACCTTGGGATCCAACCAGGTCAGATCCTTGCATTCTTCCAGCATCCGGGTCATAACCTTAGCGGCCTGGGGTGCCCAGGAGCCGTTTTCGATAATACCTACGGTGCGGTTTTGGTAGTTGCGCTCGGTCAGATGATGGATGAACTCCCGCATAAAGGGGAAAATGTCGCCATTATAAGTCGTGGTGGCCAGGACCAGTCGGTCGTACCGGAAGGCATCCTCAACAGCTTCTGCCATATCGTCCCGAGCCAGGTCGGCGATGCTCACTTTTTCACAACCAAGGGATTCCAGCTCGGAAGCCAGCAGCTCCACAGCTTCCTTGGTGTGACCATAGACGGAGGTGTAGGCAATCAGAACGCCCTTGCTCTCCGGTCGGTAGGAGGACCAGGTATCATACAAATTGATGTAGTAGCCCAGATTTTCCTTCAGCACAGGGCCATGGAGGGGGCAGATGATGGAAATATCCAGGGCAGCGGCCTTTTTCAGAAGATCCTGCACCTGCGGGCCGTACTTGCCAACGATGCCGATATAGTACCGGCGGGCCTCGCAGGCCCAGTCCTCATCGGCATCCAGCGCACCAAATTTGCCAAATCCGTCAGCGGAGAAGAGTACTTTGTCGGCTTTCTCATAGCTGACCATAACTTCGGGCCAGTGTACCATAGGTGCGGCAACAAAGGTTAGCTCGTGCTTGCCCAGGGATAGGGTGCTGCCCTCGGTGACCACGATCCGGCGGTCTGCAAAGTCGCTGCCAAAGTAGTTTTTCATCATCACGAAGGCCATCCGGGAGGATACCACGGTGGCGTCGGGATAAGCAGCCGCGAAAGCGGCGATGCCGGAGGAATGGTCCGGTTCCATATGATGAACCACCAGATAGTCGGGGGATTTGCCCGCCAAAGTCTGGTTGATGTTTTCCAGCCATTGTGCAACAAAACGGCTGTCAACGGTGTCCATTACCGCTGTCTTTTCGTCTTGGATTAAGTAGGAATTGTATGCCATGCCGTTGGGAACCACATATTGACCTTCAAATAGGTCGATTTCGTGATCCTGCACGCCGATGTACTGAATGTCGTTTGTGATCATGATAATTCTCCTTTGCCTTGCTGCTTTTTCGGCTATTATACACGGGATATAAAGAAAAATCAAGAAAAAGGGCGCAAAGTCAGCGATCCAGGTATTTGCAGGCAGCCATAGCGGCAATGGCACCGTCGCCGGCGGCAGTAACCACCTGGCGGATGTACTTGCTGCGGCAGTCGCCGGCTACAAAAAGACCTGCAGTTGCGGTGGTGCAGCTTTCGTCGCTATCAAAGTATCCCCAGGCGTTGAGGCTGGCCAGATGGGCAAAAGCATCGTTTTCCGGCATCAGTCCCACCGCCAAAAATGTGCCATTTACAGCAATTTCCGATTCCTGACCGGTGGCATCGTTATGCAATTTCAGACCGGTCAATGCGCCGTCCTGGGTCAGATATTCCGAAACCACGGTGCTGTACAAAATGGACACATTGTCTTTTTCGGCCAGAGCGTCGGCCAGCTTCTTTTCACCAGTGAGGAAGGCAAGATTTTGGACAATGGTAACATGATTGCAGACCTCCGCCAGGAGCAGAGCCTCCTGCAAGGCAGAGTTGCCGCCGCCGATCATCGCCACATCCTGCCCGGTGTAAAATGCACCATCGCAGACGGCGCAGAAGGAGATGCCGTTGCCAATCAGTTCTTCCTCGCCGGGAAGCCCCAGGGTGCGGTGCTTGACGCCCACAGCCAAAATGACAGCCTTTGCATTGTAGCTGCCGCCCTCTTCTGTAGTAACTGTGAAAATATCGCCGGATTTCTCCACGGCGGTGACGGTTTCCAGCTCCACCTCAGCGCCCAGATCCATAGCGTGATCGGTGAGTTTGTCCGCAAATTCTGCGCCGCTGATGGTGCGTGTGCCGGGGATATTCTCTACCTTAGGAGAAAAAGCGATCTGTCCACCAAAGCCGTTTTTCTCAATGACGAGGGCAGAGCGACCTGCCCGCAGGGCATAAATGGCAGCAGTCAGACCGGCCGGCCCGCCGCCTACAATCAGAATGTCATACATAATAATTTCTCCAAAATTTTTATAAATGATTGTTTAAGGTTCTAAGAAAGCCACCGAACCGGGTGTCATTGCGAGGGTGCAGCGCACCCGTGGCAATCTCATAGTAGGCAGTTTCTTCTATATCAAGCCTTCTTAAACAAGCAATATTGTGCCAAGAGATTCCCACGCCTGCTAACGCAGGCTCGGAATGACACGGGGTATGATACCCCGTGTGATCATAAGGTAAATTCTAATTTAGCAAAGTAAGAGCCGGGCGAGGCCCGGCTCTTGGTGGGTTAATTACAGGCTTGCAATGTATTTCTTAATTTCCGGGACGGAGTAGTAGCTGGTATGGTTCATACCGTCGGTAATGACCAGGGTAGGAGCGCCCTTGATGCCGTACTGGCGGCACAGGTCCAGGTTCTGGTCGGCGATGATCTTTTCATAGGCAACACCGGCTTTGTTCAGCTGTGCTTCAGCAACCCGGCAGTTGGGACAGGTGATACGGGAGAACAAAATGGCCTTGCCTTCCACCTTTGCCTCTGCTACAGGTGCTTCCTCACAAACAATGGCGGGAGCTTCCTTTTTCAGCACGGAAGTGCCAATGTTGTAGGTCTTGCGGTCGTTGTATTCCTGGGTCTTGCCGTCGTTCCAGTTCTGCACCGGGCGGTAGTAGCCGGTGATGCGGCTATAGACCTCGGTCTTCTTGCCACAGTGGGGGCAGGTGAACTGCTCGCCGGTGAGGTAGCCGTGGTCGGGGCAGACGGAGTAGGTGGGACTCATGGTGTAGTAAGGCAGCTTGTGGTTCTCCGCAATCTTGCGCACCAGGTTGGCAGCGGCTTTCCAGTCCGGCAGCTTCTCGCCCAGGAAGGCGTGGAAGACAGTGCCGGAGGTGTAGCGGGTTTGCAGCTCGTCCTGGATCTCCAGAGCGGTGAAGATATCCTCGGTGTAACCCACGGGCAGGTGGGAGGAGTTGGTGTAGTAGGGCGTGCCGTTTTCGTTGGCAGTAATGATGCCGGGGTATTTCTCTTTGTCGTGCTTGGCAAAACGGTAGGTGGTGGATTCAGCAGGGGTGGCTTCCAGATTGTACAGGTCGCCGTACATCTCCTGATAGTCGGAAAGACGCTCCCGCATATGATCCAGCACTTCCTTGGCAAATTCCTGCACCCGGCTGTCGGTTAGGTCAGCGCGCAGCCATTTTGCATTCAAGCCTACTTCGTTCATACCAATCAGGCCGATGGTGGAGAAGTGGTTGGAGAAAGTACCCAAATACCGCTTGGTGTAGGGGTACAGACCGTTTTCCATCAGCTGGGTGATAACGGTACGCTTGGTCTTCAAACTGCGGGCAGCCACATCCATCAGCTTGTCCAGGCGGGCGTAGAAGTCCTGCTCGTTTTCTGCCAGGTAGGCGATCCGGGGCAGGTTGATGGTAACAACGCCGATAGAGCCGGTGGATTCGCCGGAGCCGAAGAAGCCGCCGGACTTTTTCCGCAGCTCACGCAGGTCAAGGCGCAGACGGCAGCACATAGAGCGAACATCGGAAGGTTCCATGTCGGAGTTGATATAGTTGGAGAAGTAGGGAGTGCCGTACTTGGCGGTCATCTCAAACAGGAGTTTGTTGTTCTCGGTTTCACTCCAGTCGAAGTTCCGGGTGATGGAGTAGGTGGGGATGGGGTACTGGAAGCCGCGGCCATTGGCGTCGCCTTCGATCATAATCTCGATGAAGGACTTGTTGACCATATCCATTTCCTTCTTGCAATCACCGTAGGTAAAGTCCATCTCCTTGCCGCCGACGATGGCAGGCTGATCCTGAAGGTCGGGAGGACATACCCAGTCCAGAGTGATGTTGGAGAAGGGGGCCTGGGTGCCCCAACGGGAGGGGGTGTTTACGCCGTAGATGAAGGATTGGACGCACTGCTTGACTTCCTTCTGGGAAAGATTGTCGATCTTGACAAAGGGAGCCAGATATGTATCAAAGGAGGAAAATGCCTGTGCGCCGGCCCACTCGTTTTGCATAATGCCCAGGAAGTTGACCATCTGGTTGCAAAGGGTGGAAAGATGCGCTGCGGGGGCAGAGGTGATCTTGCCCACAACGCCGCCCAGACCTTCCTGAATCAGCTGCTTCAGGCTCCAGCCGGCGCAGTAGCCGGTGAGCATGGAAAGATCGTGCAAGTGCATAGCTGCGGAGCGGTGTGCTTCGGCAACTTCCTCGTCATAGATTTCGCTGAGCCAGTAGTTGGCGGTGATGGCGCCGGAGTTGGAAAGAATCAGACCGCCGACAGAGTAAGTGACGGTGGAATTTTCCTTGACACGCCAGTCGTTGATGCGCAGGTAATTATCTACCAGATCTTTGTAGTTGAGCAGGGCAGAGCCAATATTGCGCACCTTTTCCCGCTGCTTCCGATAAAGAATGTAGGCCTTGGCTACATCGGAATAACCGGATTCAGACAGAACCTGTTCTACGCTGTCCTGGATATCCTCAACGCTGATTTTGCCGTCCTTGATCTTCATTTCAAAGGACGAGGTGACTTGCAGAGCCAGCATGTTGATCACGCTGGGATGATAAGTTCGATCCAGCGCCACAAAGGCTTTCGTAATGGCATTGCTGATTTTACTGATGTCAAAATCAACGGTCTTGCCGTCCCGTTTAATTACTTGGTACATAAATCCATCCTCCTGAGATAAAAAGAAATACAGGCGTCGCCTGTAGAAATCGCGAACGCCTGTATTATATATTCTTTGTAGAATTTTGTCAATATATTGTGATGGGAAATAGTGACTATATCTATATATTGTGTTTATGCATGAGAACCACGAATCTCTGTATAGCGGACATAAGGCGTGATCGCGTTTTTCATAGCTTGCAATTGTGCCTCGGTTGGGGCGTGAAGGTCACCGGAAAGAACGCTGTCACGATCAACAAAGGATTGCAGAAAATATTTCTCCACCGGGTGCTGTGGACAAAGCTTTTGAAACCACAAGCCGATCTGCCGGATGTCCTCGTTGGAATGGTATTCCTGCACCACGGTGGTGCGAAATTCGTACTCTACGGTGCCTTCCATCAGAAAAACCATACTCTCCTCGATTTTGGAAAGATCCAAACCGGGATAACCAGCGGTTTCTTTGTAGCGCTGGGGGCAGTTTTTAATGTCCATGGCCACATAATCCACAAGACCTGCACCGACGAGATCCTTTAAGACCCCGGGGTTCGAACCGTTGGTGTCCAGCTTTACGGAAAACCCAAGGGCTTTGATCTGCTGAATCAGATTTTGCAGGTTGGGACAAAGCGTAGGTTCGCCGCCGGTGATGCATACGCCGTCTAAAAGTCCTTGCCGTTTTTTTAGAAAGGTCAGTAGCTGTTCTGTGTCGATGGGAGATTCGGCTTTGCCGCTCAGCAGGGAAGCGTTGTGGCAAAAAGGGCAGCGGAAATTGCAGCCTTGCAAAAATACGGTGCAGGCAACCTTGCCGGGATAATCCAACAGAGTCATTTTTTGCAGTCCGGCGATCATATCCGCCACCTCCTCACAGTTTTACTCAGCATATCATAAATCCCCCAATTTTTCAACCGCCCATAAATTGGAATTTACCTTACAAATTACCCATAGGGGCGAACTGTGTTCGCCCGCGGGCGTTCAAAGAACGCCCCTACGATCTTATACGGTAGTTGATGCTATAAACAATCATTTATGACTCTATAAAAGTTAATGAAACAGAAGAGAAAAATATGTAGAAATTATGAACATTATGTGATATACTATATTTATATTGTAAGAAAATCAGGAGGCGCTTATGGACTGGCTGAAAAGCTTGCTTACCAATCCTTTTTTGATCACCGGAATGTCATCATGGCTGGTGGCTCAGGTTCTGAAAATGATCATCAATGCCATTATCAATAAATCTTTTTCTCTTGGCTGGCTGTTCAGCGATGGCGGAATGCCCAGTGGCCACTCCGCAACCGTCAGTTCTTTGGCTGTTTTTACATTGTTGCAGCGGGGACCGAGTTCTTTTGAATTTGCCATTGCGATGATTCTGGCGATCATTGTTTGCCATGATGCCACCGGCGTCCGTCAGGAAACCGGCAAGCAGGCAGTGCTGCTCAACGAAATCATTGAATCCTTCGAGGTGCTCACTTCCAAAAAGCTGCCGGAAGTGAAGCTGAAGGAATATGTGGGGCATACGCCTGTACAAGTATTTGCCGGTGTATCCCTGGGTGTGGCAATGGCCCTGTGTATGCATTTTTTGGTGTTTGCATAAATTTTAATCGACCTTGTGAGAGAATCACAAGGTCGATTTTTGTGTAAAAAAGGACAGGGCGAAAATGCCCTGTCCTAAAAATTTGAGATTATTTTGCAGCGCCGGCGATCTGAGCAGCAACTTCAGCAGCGAAGTCCTCTTCCTTCTTCTCAATGCCCTCGCCCTTAACATAGTGCAGAGCATTTACGAACTTGACGGAACCGCCCAGCTTCTTGGCAGCGTCAGCGATATAGCCTTCAACAGAACCCTGGAACAGGTCGCTGCGGACGAAGTCCTGCTGCAGCAGGCAGATCTCCTTGAAATAAGCGGCGATCTTACCGGCAGCGATCTTCTCCTTAACCTGAGCGGGCTTGCCAGCCATCTTGGGATCGTTGTCCATAGCAGCGACCTGAACGGCCAGCTCGTGGTCAACATCAGCCTGGGGAACCAGGGTCTTGTCCCAATACTTAGCGCCCATAGCAGCGATCTGCATAGCAACGTTCTTACCGATCTCGGTAGCGTCGATGTCGCCCTCAACAGCCAGGTTTACCAGAACACCGTGGGTGCCGCCGGCGTGGACATAAGCAACATTGAAGTTATCAGCGAAACGGTCAAAACGGCGGATCTGCATATTCTCGCCGATGGACATAACCTTCTCCTGCATGATCTCGGTAACGGTCAGCTCGGAACCCGGGTACTTGCAAGCCTTCAAAGCATCCACATCAGCGGGAGCATCCTTGGCAACGATCACGGCCAGGTTCTTAACCAGATCCATGAAGGAATCGGTCTTAGCAGCGAAGTCGGTCTCGGAGTTAACCTCGATCACAACACCCACGCCGTCGATAACGGTAGCATAAGCAACGCCCTCAGCAGCGATGCGGTCGGCCTTCTTGGCAGCCTTGGCCAGACCCTTTTCACGGAGCCAGTCAACAGCCTTGTCCATATCACCGTCGGTAGCAGCCAGAGCAGCTTTGCAGTCCATCATGCCGACGTTGGTCATTTCACGCAGTTTCTTAACATCAAGAGCAGTAAAAGCCATAGTTAAATCCTCCTATATTTACCTGTGTATGGCTCCCGGGGACCGGGAGCCATTGAAATTACTAGAATTATTCAGCCTCGACAGCAGCTTCCACAGCGGGAGCTTCTTCAGCAACAGCATCTTCGCCCTGACGGCCTTCGATCACGCCGTTTGCCATAGCAGCGGCGATCAGACGGATGGCGCGGATAGCGTCGTCGTTGCCGGGGATGACATAGTCGATCTCGTCGGGATCGCAGTTGGTGTCAACGATAGCAACGATGGGAATACCCAGCTTGTGAGCCTCAGCGATAGCATTGCGCTCCTTGCGGGGGTCAACGATAAACAGAGCAGCAGGCAGCTTCTTCATTTCCTTCACGCCGCCCAGGTACTTCTCCAGCTTTTCGATCTCGCCCTGGAGCTGGATGACTTCCTTCTTGGGAAGCATAGCGAAGGTGCCGTCAGCTTCCATCTTACGCAGCTGAGCCAGACGGTCAATACGGGTACGCATGGTGCGGAAGTTGGTCATCATACCGCCCAGCCAACGAGCGTTGACATAGTAGCCGCCGCAACGGATGGCTTCTTCCTTGATGGCGTCCTGAGCCTGCTTCTTGGTGCCGACGAACAGGATGTTGCCGCCGTTGGCAGAAGTCTCACGGACAAAGTTGTAGGCCTCTTCCAGCTTCTTAACGGTCTTCTGCAGGTCGATGATGTAGATACCGTTACGCTCGGTGTAGATGTAGGTGGCCATTTTGGGATTCCAGCGGCGGGTCTGGTGACCGAAGTGCACGCCGGCTTCCAGCAGTTGCTTCATAGATACGACAGACATTTT
>JAFODZ010000020.1 GCA_017380435.1 Oscillospiraceae bacterium | reverse complement strand
GGAATCTCTTGGTGTAAGGCTGAGATTGCCACGATGCCTACGGCATCTCGCAATGACAACGAAGGGTGTTACCCTTGTCAATTATTGCAGAGGGAAGGCATCGGGCATGGAAACATGGAGCAACAGCTGGATCACATCGTCCCGGGTCACAAGACCGTCGCCGTTAAAGTCTGCGGGGACGGAGATGGCGAATGCATCGGGCATGGAAACATGGAGCAAGAGCGCGATCACATCATCCCGGTTGACCTGACCGTTGCCGTCAATGTCGCCGGAGATCGCTGCTCCCCGCTCACGCCAGGTGATCGTACCGCCATAATTCTGGCGTACACCTTCCGTCCATGTTTCATCAGCATAGTAGTAAGCTGTAGCTGTTACATCCTTAAAAGAACTCTCCCAAAATTTAGGTGCTTTTCCTTCAAAATAAATCTTACTCAGCGAATTGCAGTAGGAAAAAGCCTCGTTACCAATTTCATTTACATTGCTTCCAATGGTAATGTTCTTTAAGCTGCTACAGTGCCAAAATGCCTGGTATCCAACACATTTTACATTATCAGGAATGGTAACACCGGTCAGAGCCGAACAAGACAAAAACGCACCTTCGCCAATACATTCAACATTGTCCGGAATTGTTACTTTCTCGATTCTATATCCACCGGCAAAGGTATAGTCACCAATGGCCGATACATCATCGGGAATCACCAAATCAGTGACCAGTTTGTTGTTTAAATACAGATTTCCATCAGAACACAATGGATTTGCGTTGGCATTTGCAAAGTTGATAGACGCCCAGGCTGCTAAATTTTTGATATAAACATTCCTATTGAAGATCATCATTCCACTTCCCGGGCTAAATGCGTTATAACCAACATAAGTGAGGCCTTCTCCAATCGTCAAGTTACGCATATTATTGCAATAACTAAATGCCTCATCACCAATGGAAGTTACGCTGTCCGGAATAACAATTCGCGTTAGATTATCGCAGCCTCTAAACGCAGCATCGTCAATACCGACCACGCCTTGCGGAATTACAACTTCACTTATTTCGCAATCGGCAAATGCAGCTGCTCCAATACTGGTTACTCCCTCAGGAATCGTAATTTTTTTCATTTTCATGCTACACCCACGGAATAAGCATGCACTAATTTCAGTTATACCGCTCGGGAGTTCCACATCTTCCAGCATTGAGCAAGTATCAAATGCACCTGCTCCAATGCTGCGAACATTCTTACCGAATTTAACACTACCAAGGCTCTGACATTGATAAAATGCCGATTCACCAATTGTTACGACACTATCAGGAATAACGATATTTGTCAGGCCAGCCTCTACAAACGCTCCGTCGCCTATTGTTACCAAGCCAGAACCCAAATCAATTGTCTTCATATTCTCGCAATTAAACGCCAAATAGCCAATACTCTTCACTGTGTCCGGAAGCTTAACACTTGCCAAACTGGTGCAATTATAGAGTGCATAGTCGCCAATAGTTGTCACACCATTGGGAACAACCATTTCGGTCACAAGCGCATCGTTCAGATATAGCTTTTCTGTGTAGGCTATCGGATTAGAATATATATCTATAAAATTAATATTGAACCAATTCGATAGCTTTGTAATATAGACACCTGTCAATGCAGAACAATTTATAAATGCTTGTCGGCCAATTTCATTTACTCCACTGCCAATTTTTAAGCTTGTCAGGGCACTACAATTTTCAAAAGCATTTTCTCCAATTGTCACCACGCCGTCGCCAATCGTAACTTCGCTCAGTCCGGAACAGCCAGAAAACGCAAAGTTGGAAATGTATTTTACACTATCCGGAATTACAATGGAGCCAATCTTTTTGTTGTAAGCAAATGCGCGGTCGTAAATCATTTTTGTGTTGGAATGAATAATACAGCTCTCAACAGTAGAAGTTTTATCTCCTATCAACACCAAATAAGGATTCGTACTGTTTCCGAGGTAATTGGCATTGTCGTATGTATTGTATGTCAGCTTAACACCACCAGTCTCAAATGCCGATTGTCCAATATGGGTAATACTATTGGGAATGGTAACACTGGTCAGGCCTTGGCAATACCTAAACGCATATTCTTCAATGCTTGTCACACCTTCCGGAATCACAACAGAAGAAAGTCGCAAGCTCTGATAAAATGCATATGCGCCAATAACCGTAACGCTTCCATCTGACGGTATCTCGCTGGACTTACAGCCTACAACAAGTTTTTTATCATCCGTATTAATCAGGCAATTTCCTGCACTGTGAAATACAGTGTTTTCATTACTAACCTGGATTTCTGACAGCCATTCACATCCGCCAAACACACGATCTCCAAGGCTTGCTAAACCCTTTCCTATTTCTACGGATTTCAAATAATCGCAGTCATTAAAGGCATCAGAGCCAATACTTGTAACACTATCCGGAATAACAACCTTACTCAAACTATGATAGTTAAAGAAAGCACGCTGGCCGATAGAAATCGTTCCTTCGGGAATTATAAGGTCTTTCACCAACACATCATTTAAATAAAGATTCTCACTCCACGCGATCGGATTTGCGTGGTTATCAGCAAATTCAATTCCACACCAGGCCTTTAAATCAGTAATATATACCCCCTGCAATCGGTTACAGCTTGTAAATGCGCCTTCACCAACAAACGTAACACCGGCGGGAATGTTAATGCGGGTAAGATTGCTGCACTGGTTGAATGCTTTCTCGCCAATATAGGTTAAACTTTCGGGCAGCGTAAGCTCTGCTAATGCATAACAACCATTAAACGCATCTGTGCCAATGCTGACCACGCCCTCCGGGATTGTTACAGCAGTTAAAGTGCTCTTATTGCTGGCCCCCACAGAAGCAATTACTTTCGTATCTTTGTGAAAAGTAATTGTTGACACACCTTCTGATACCGTTCCCATAAAGGCATAATACGGATTCTCTTTTGTTCCCAGATATTTTCCGTCTTCATAGGTAACATATTTTATTTTGCTTCCATAAAAGGGAATTTCAACCGCACCAGACGAATGAACAACATTAGATAGGTTTGTATAATAAAACGCCTGAGATCCAATGCTCGTAACCGTATCCGGTATCACAATACTGTTCAAACTTGTGCAATCATAGAACGCTTGAATGCCAATGCTAATCAAGTTTTCAGAAAGCTTAACATCGCTAAGATTATTACACCCTAAAAAGGCAAAATTTCCAATACTGATAACGCTGTTAGGAATTGTAATGCTCGTCAACGCCGTACAATTTCTAAAGGCGCTTGCACCAATACTTATAACGCTATCCGGAATGATAACACTGATCACATCAGCGCAATTCATAAACGCCTCATCATCAATGCTGGTAATTCCAGATTCTATGACAATATGTTTTATCCGTGGTCCGATGTTATAGGATTGTCTTCCCGTGACTGCGCCATTGCCCGAAAATGTAAGCGTGCCATAGGCATCAAGGCTCCATACCACATCACTATCGCAGTTTCCCGTTCTGGCAGCTTGGGTAGTCAGGCAGAAGGCAGGAAAGCAGGTTAAGGTCAGAAACAGAGTCAATAGCAATATCGTAAGCTTTTGGGTTCTTTTCTTCATCTATATCCCTCCAATTATTTGTGCAGTATATTGGATTGGCCTAATTAAAGTATATTACAACTCCAGTACTCTGTCAAGTTGCCTCCCTCTTTGTATTGGTTTTTTCTGTATAACCTGCAAGAATAATGTGGAACAAAGCACAGTAACGATTACTATGCAAAATCCCACAGACAGTTTCAGTGAAATTGCCTGTGGGATTCATATTCCTGTAGGAACTTTTGTTCTGTAATCTTAGGAAAATTGTCAATTACTGCAGGGGGAAATTTTCGGGCATGGATACATGGAGCAACAGCTGGATCACATCGTCACGGGTCACAAGACCGTCGCCGTTAAAGTCTGCGGGGACGGAGATGGCGAATGCATCGGGCATGGAAACATGGAGCAAGAGCGCGATCACATCATCCCGGTTGACCTGACCGTTGCCGTCAATGTCGCCGGGGAGATAGCTTACGCCGCCTTCCGGATTCGTTGTGTAGTAAGAAATACCGCCGCCCATATATGCATACAAGCTGATTGCCTTTTGGGCAGAGCCATAGCAAGCAAAAATGTTGGCACCGCTGTTATATTGCAACAATTTTCTGTCACTGGAGGTTTTGGAAGTAACCGTAGCTATGCCGTTGGAATCCACCGTAATCGTAAAGGAGGCAGCGGCATCCACAGAAGCTTGCAGCTTCAGAATGTTGCTTCCGGAGCTGGTTCCGGCGGCTAAATACTGGCCATTGGCATTGCTATAGAAGCTGTAGGTACCGGAGGTAGTGCCGGCGCCCAGGGTCAGTACATCGATCAGTACATTCTCATCAAAGGTGATGGTATCGTCGGCATTTTTGGTGACAGAGGCAGTATATCGATTGTTTGTACCACCGGTCTGCTTCATAGCCAGCGCTGTTGTACCGGCAGCGGCGATCACCACAGAGGTCCCCTGGGTAAGCTGATCGGCAGAGGTGACCAGGCGGTAGGTTGCGTCACCGGTAGAGCCATCCTCCACCTTGGCATACAGAGCGTAGAAGGTCTTGTTACCGGAAACGGTGTAGGAGGCATTTTCTGCATAGACTGCAGGCTTTGTCTGGCTACTGGTGATTTGCTGCTCCACCCAGCCCCGGAACAGATAGCCATCCGGTTGGATACGGGTCAGAGCGGGGATCGTAATGGAATCGCCATTATATGCGGTTTTCGTGGTCTGCGTAATGCCCCGGTCTATAAATGTTACAGTAGATTGCACCCGGGGTTCAAAATTGATCCGCACCGTGCAGTTGGTGCTGGGGATGACCGTAAAGGTGTTTCCGCTGCGGGTCACGGTGGCCGAGCCGCTGGTCACCGTATAGCCAGCCACCTGGTAGCCGGTCTTGGGGGTGGCAGTAATGGTTTTACCGGACAGAGAAACCGTACCGTAGGAAGTATTATTGGAAGTTGCAGTAATGGTATAGGCCGGGGCGCTGCCGGAGGGCGTATCGTAGTTATTGGGAATCTCCGCATTGAAAAGATCAAAGGCCAGCTCGGGGTAGTCAACAAAGACATTCCGAGTGCCGGTGATGGACTGGACAGCGTCATTTCTGCCCAATTCCCAGGTGTCAACCGGGTCTTCTTCCATCCACTCAAGCAAAACTTCCTTGCTCTCCATAACGCCGGAAGATCCCCACATTTTGCTGGTATTGCCCCAGCGGACATACACATACAGGCAGATACGGGCAACATCACCGTGGAGGTTGTATTTGCCGCCGGACTCGGAGTTGGGGTCATAAAAACTGCCGCCGCTCTTACCGTAGGCATCATTACCACGGCTGGAGTTTTCCGAAATAGAGGTGGGACGAATCATCATTACATCGTCTTCATCACTGCCACCCAAGCCTTTACTGTTGGGCCAGGTATGTTCCCGGTTCCATGTGCCGTCCCAGGACGGGCCAATGGACTTGCCGGAATAGAAGCTGGAAATCGCACCGCCGCCATTCTGACAGTCGGTGTATCTGGCAAATGTTTTATTATCACCATAATCATTAATAAAACTATGGGCATTGGTCATCAAGGTCTTCAGCTGCTGATACAAAGCGCTGGACGGCACAGAGCTTACAGAGGACGCGCCGCTGTAGGCAGAAAGCTTCGCATAAGAGGTGTTGTACTTTGCGTACCAAGCCTCTGCGGCATCGGACAGTTCTGTGGCAACCTCACCACGCTCGCCCCAGTTATACACATAGCTGGCGGCATTGACCCGGATGGTAATGCCGGAGAAATAACCGACCAGCATAACCAGAAGCAGAAACGCCGCTAAACTGCGTTTGCAAATCTGTTTCATAAAATTTCCTCCTTTTCATTAGGGCATACAATACCATTTTATTATGCCATAATAACACAGCACTGTCACAAAATCAACAAAAGGAAGAATGTCAAAAACACAAAATTCCCCTGTTATTTTTTGGTAATCTTGCTACCTCCATGAAATCGCTTCCAAAAAAAGAATGCCTGTTGAGGAAAACCTCAACAGGCATGTCAAACTGTCAAAAAACGTGTCATTGCGAACCAGTGCGCACACTGGTGTGGCAATCTCGCAGTTCAATGTTTAGATTATTATGTAGTTATCGGCAAATTCGTAACATTTTACTATGAGATTCCCACGTCGCTGCGCTCCTCGGAATGACAAGGAAGGCTTCTTTGACACACTCGAATGCCTGTTGAGGAAAACCTCAACAGGCATGTATTTTATGCGCCATGTCCGCGGGCGAGAATGACTTCCGCGACTTGGTTTACATAATTTTCGCATTCTTCCTGGGTAGGTGCTTCCACCATCACCCGGATCACCGGCTCTGTGCCGGATTCCCGAACCAGGATACGGCCGGTATCCCCCAGCTTTTCGGCAACCTCTGCCACAGCTTTCTGCACCTCGGAATCCTGCTGGGCTGTAGCCTTATCCACCACCCGGATATTCTTCAGTTCCTGGGGATAGACCTTCAATCCCTTGCCAAGCTCGCTGAGGGTCTGCTTCTTCGCCAGCATAACCTCCATGATCTTTAAGCTGGTGAGAATACCGTCGCCGGTGTTGGCGTACTTGGAGATGATAATATGGCCGCTCTGCTCACCGCCCAAACGGCAGCCATTTTGCGCCATATATTCATACACATATTTGTCGCCAACCTTGGTCTTGGCATAGTCGATGCCCAGCTTATCAAAGGCTTTATACAGGCCGAAATTGGACATTACGGTGGTGACTACGGTATTGTTGTCCAGCTGGCCGCGGTCACGCATATACTGACCCAAAATGTACAGAATATGGTCGCCGCTGACGATGTTGCCTTTTTCGTCCACGCACAGGCAGCGATCCGCATCGCCGTCATAGGCAAAGCCAACATCCAGTCCCTTTTCGATCACCAGCTGTTGCAGCTTTTCCATATGGGTAGAACCTACGCCGGCATTGATGTTCAAGCCGTCCGGCTCTACGCCCAGCAGATATGTCTTGGCGCCCAGTGCCTCAAAAATGGTGCGCGCCATATTCCAGGCAGCGCCGTTGGCACAGTCCAGGCCAATGCGCATCCCCTTAAAGGAATAAAGACCCAGGGAGATCAAAAAGCCAATGTAACGGTTACGGCCTGCAATGTAGTCAACTGTGCTGCCCAGCTTTTCCCGCTTGGCAAAGGGCAGATCTTCTTGGCTGTCTAAGTATGCCTCGATCTGATCCAGCACTTCCTGCTCCATCTTTTCACCGTGGCTGTTGAGCAGCTTGATGCCGTTATCGTAATACGCATTGTGACTGGCGGAGATCATAACGCCGCAGTCAAAGCCGTCGGTACGGGTGACAAAGCTGACAGAAGGCGTAGTCGTAACATGGAGCAGGTATGCATCGGAGCCGGAAGCGGTAATGCCCGCTGCCAATGCGTACTCAAACATATAGCTCGAACGCCGGGTATCCTTACCGATCACGATACGCGCTCTTTCCGGATTGTCTTTTCCATAGTACCAGCCTAAAAAGCGTCCGATTTTGTAAGCATGGTCAGCGGTCAGGCCTACATTGGCCTCACCGCGAAAACCGTCAGTACCAAAATATTTTCCCATAATTCCTCCAAAGATTAATACTTATCTGCAATTTGATTTTTTGCTTTATAAATGCTGTCCGCAGGAATAACGCCCCGCACCGAAGACAGCGGATACACATTCGATCTTCTGCCAATCACCGTACCGGGATTGAGCACGCTGTTGCAGCCGACTTCCACAAAATCTCCAACCATCGCGCCCACCTTTTTGATGCCGGTGGGAATAGGAGGCTGAGCGTGGATAGTGACAAGGCTCTTATCGGATTTCACATTGGAAGTGATAGAGCCTGCGCCCATATGGGCCTTATAACCTAAAATGCTGTCGCCTACATAATTATAATGAGGAACCTGAACGCTGTCGAACAAAATAACATTCTTCAGCTCCACAGAGTTACCCACAACGCAGCCGTCACCCACCAGGGCAGAACCACGGATAAACGCACCGTGGCGGACTTCCGTACCGGCTCCGATAATGCAGGGCGCTCCCAAATAGGCTGTGGGAGCGATTTTTGCAGTCTGATGAACCCAGACCTTATCCGCAACCTGACGGTATTCCTCCTCCGGCAACTGAGCGCCAAGGGTCTCGATTAAATTGGAAATGCCCTTTAGAGCCTCCCAGGGGTATGTAAAGCCACGCAGGTAATCTGCTGCCTTTGTATGAGACAGATCATATAAATCAGAAATTGTAATCATAAGCAATCCTTTCCGGCAAAATGCCATAGCCTCGTAGATTGTATCACAAGAAGTTGAAATATGCAAATGTTTTGTTGAAATATATAAATATTTTTAAAATGATATATGCAGCAACCGGACGTTTTGTACCTGCGAGCATTCCGCTAAATTAGAATTTATGTTGCTATTGCACCATAAATTTAATGCAAAATGTAAAATGCAAAATGCATAATTAATGTGTCGCCAAAGGCGACTATTTGAAATCATTTTCGAAGAAAATACCATAATTTTGCATTATGCATTATGAATTATGCATTATATTGTTTATCTTGCTAACGCAAGATAAACAATCATGCATATGCAAAAAATGGGATGTCTATGATCGACATCCCATTTTTTAACTATTTTTCTGTTACTTCTTTTAGCAGCAGCCGTTTTTCGAAGCCGCCCCGCTTTTGGTGTTTTTCCAGCCGAACCGATTCCAGTTCCTCCCAGGTATAACCCCGGGCCGTCACCACTGCCTGCATCACTTCCAGCAGATCTGCCAGTTCTTCCAGAGAATTACTTTCCCGGTACTCTGCCAGTTCTTCCGAAAGCTTCTCGTCGAGCATTTGCAGGTACATTTCCTCGGAAAGCACTTCCGTCACGCAGGAATTCCCCTGCTGTTCAATGATAGTCGGGATCTTGTCCCGGATCAGCTTATGATAGGCAATTTTCTTCATAGTACAAACCGGAAAATCAGCGCCAGGATGCCGAAGATAACGCAGATTGCGCCAATTACAGCCAGCATCGGCAAAAACATCATTCTAACCGCATTCCAGTAGGTCTTCCAAACATCCCGGAACCGGGGGCTTGGGCCTACCCGACGGCCCAATCGAGGGCCGGTAATGCCGGACATATCCGCCAGCGGTCTGCCGTCATCAATATAGGTGATTTTATCTTTTTTCTTCTTAGCCATAGCAATCATTCATCCAGCAAATGGCAGGCGGCAAAATGACCTTCCTCGTACTGCTTATACTCCGGCGGGACGTGCTTACACACTTCCTTGGCATAGGGGCAGCGGGTATGGAACCGGCAGCCCTTAGGCGGATTGGCAGGAGAAGGAATATCGCCCTCCAGCTTGATACGCTCCATTTTTGCTGTGGGATCGGGATTGGGTACGGCAGAGAACAGTGCCTTGGTATAAGGGTGCAGCGGATTACGGAAGATATCCTCCTTGGTGCCAAACTCCATCATAGAGCCCAGGTACATAACGCCGATCTTATCGGAGATAAATTTGACCACCGAAAGATCGTGGGAGATAAACACATAGGCAAGGTTCATATCCCGCTGCAATTGTTTGAGCAAGTTGATGATCTGCGCCTGGATGGAAACATCCAACGCAGAAACCGGCTCGTCGCAGATAATCAGCTTAGGATTGACCGCCAATGCCCGGGCGATGCAGATTCTCTGGCGCTGACCGCCGGAAAATTCGTGGGGATAGCGCTCATAGTAGTAATCCCGCAGGCCGCACCTTTCCATCAGCTCCAAAACATACTGCTTGGTCTGATTTTTCGGCACGATCTTATGCACCTGCACCGGCTCGGACAGAATTCCGCCCACGGTGCTTCTGGGAGGCAGTGAGGAATAGGGATCCTGGAAGATGATCTGCATTTGCTTGCGGATAGACCGCATCTGCCGGGATTTGAGATGGGTAATATCCTGGCCATTGAAGATGATCTGACCGGCGGTAGGCTGGTGCAGCTTCAAAATGGCACGGCCCGCAGTTGTCTTACCGCAGCCGGATTCACCTACAATACCCAGGGTTTCACCGGCCTTGAGCTTAAAGGAAATATCGTCAACTGCCACAAGCTCCTTTGTCACCTTGCCCATCATCGTCTTCTTAATCGGGAAGGTCTTGCGAAGGTGGCGCACCTCCAGCACGCAGTCGGGATCAAAGGGCTTGGCAAAATCCTCCTCCATCTGCTTTTTGCGGCGCTCCAGGAATTTTTGCTGCTCGGCAGCATCATCGTAGGGAGTTGTATTCAAAACCGTTTTATCAGCCATGTTTCTCCTCCCCGTCATATAGATGACATGCTACAAAGTGGGTGGGGCTTACCTGCACCATACCCGGGTACTGACCAGAGCATTTGGCGGTGCACTTTGCGCATCTTTCTTTAAAATAACAGTGCTGGGGCATATTCACCGGGTTGGGAACATTGCCCGGGATGTTGTAAAGCTCGGTGCTGTCATCCAGGGTCATGGTCGGCTTGGACTTTTGCAGGCCGATGGTATAGGGGTGCTTGGGATCCTGGAAGATCTCCAGCACAGTCCCCTTTTCGATAACCTTTCCGGCATACATAACCACCACATAGTCTGCCATTTCCGCAATCACGCCCAAATCGTGGGTGATGAGCAGAATAGAGCCGTCGATCTTGGTTTTGATATCCTGCAAAAGATCCAAAATCTGCGCCTGGATGGTCACATCCAACGCTGTGGTGGGTTCGTCGGCAATGATTAGCCGGGGCTCTGCTGCCAGAGCCATAGCGATCATCACTCTTTGACGCATACCGCCGGACAGCTCGTGGGGGAAGCTGCTATAGACATTTTCCGGAATGATGCCCACAAGGCGGAGCATTTCCTCGGATTTTTCCTTTGCCATCTGCTTGGTGGCATTGGGAACATGCAGAAGCGTTACTTCGTCCAGCTGCTCGCCGATGGTGAACACCGGGTTTAGAGAGGTCATCGGCTCCTGGAAAATCATAGCAACCTGCTTGCCCCGGATGCGGTGGATCTCGTTAATAGGCATTTTGGCAATGTCGTAGATCTTCTCCTCCATCACCGGCTTGCCATCCCCATCGCAAACGGGATTACCCTTGGCGTCCCGCTGGTAATCATAAGCCTTAAAGCGCATGGCGCCTTCCACGATCTGACCGGCAGGGCCTTGGATCAGGCGCATCACGGACATACTGGTGACGGATTTGCCGCAGCCGGATTCGCCCACAACACCCACAACCTTATTCTTAGGAACATCGTAGGAAACACCGTTGACGGCCTTGACCACGCCCTGCTCCGTAAAGAAATAGGTGTGCAGATCTTCGATCTCCAAAATGTTGGAATCATCCTTCATCTGGGTCAGAAATTCCGATTCTTCGGCTTTACGGTTTTTATAAGCCTCCAGCCGTTTGATCTGCTTGGCATTGGCCTTGGCAATGGCCCGGATCTCCCGGTTGGTCAAATAGCCTTTTTTCTCACTCATGGCTTATCTCCTTCCCTTGGGGTCCAGCGCATCACGCAGACCGTCGCCCACGAAGTTGAAGCCCAAAACCGCAATGACGATGCAAACGCCGGCGGGCACCCATACATACAGGTGGTTCTGCAAAATATCACTGTTGGTAGTGATGATCTGAATCATAGAACCCCAGGCGGTATAGGGGGCTTTGATGCCCATATTCAAATAGGACAGCGTGGCTTCATACAAGATCATACTGCCCAGACTCAAGCTCATTTGCACGATCAGCTGGGGCATAACATTAGGAACTAAGTGCTTAAACACCTTGCGGAAGGTGGAATAGCCCATAGCTTCCGCAGCTACCATAAATTCCTGCTCACGCAAAGACAGGATCTGACCTCTGACCAATCGGGCCGTGCCGGGCCAGGAGATCAGGGTCAAAAACGCCATCAGCAGGTAAATACGCCAGCTTTCTTCCATCATACCCAGATCCACCCAGCCGTCCATTGCGGTACTGAGAATGAGCAAAATGGGAATACCGGGCAGGCAGATCAGCACATCGCAAACACGCATCACGATATTGTCGATCCAGCCGCCGAAGAAGCCGGCCAGTCCGCCGATGATCACGCCGAAAATAGTCAGCAGAAACACAGTCATAAAGCTAACCAGCAGAGAGGTTCTGCCGCCGTACATCAGTCTTGCCAGCACATCATAGCCTTGATCGTCGGTGCCAAGGGGATGCTCGGCAGAGGGCGCTGAAAGGAAATTATCCACCAGCACCGTTTCCGTTGTTTGATGCAGGGTATAGGTTACGCCGTCAACCGTATATTCGGTGGTAGAGAGGGCGTATTTGGTTTTGCCGCTCTTATCCAGCTCCGTTTCACCCCAGCGGGTATAAACCACAGGGCCAAGGAACGAGAACACAAACAGGCCAATGACCATCACCAGTCCCAAAATACTCAGCTTGGAGCGGAAAAACCGCCGCAGCAGCATTTGGGTGGGGGACATCATACGGACATTTTTGTCCAGAGGGGTATCTTCTGCAGCAGGCTGCGCCTGTACTTGGATTTTTTCTTCCATTTAGGCACCTCCTCACTCCAGCTTGACCCGGGGGTCAACAATGCCGTACATCAGGTCGGCCATCAAAATGCCCAGAACGCTCAAAAGCGCCAGGAACATATTGTAGCCCATAATGAAGGGAATGTCGCCGCGGGTCATGGCATCCAGCGCCACATTACCGATACCGGGCAAGTTAAACACCTGCTCGGTGATGATTGCACCGGAGAACAGGCTGGGCAGCAGACCCGCCATAGATGTCACCAGAGGGATCATAGTATTGCGGAAGGCGTGCTTATTGATAACCACTTTTTCCTTCAGACCCTTGGCACGGGCGGTGCGGATATAGTCGGAGTTCATAACCTCCAGCATATTGGTACGGGTCATCCGCATCCGAGCGCCGATACTGAGGATGACCACCGTCAGCACCGGGATGAACAGGTGGTGGGCATAGTCTAAAATTTGGGCAAAGAAGCCGGAATCTCGGGTGGCATCCACCAAGCCGGAGGACGGGAACCATCCCAGCTCCAAAGCCAGCCAGTTTTTCAGAATATTACCAAAGAAGAACGAAGGCAGGGATATGCCGATCATCACCAAAACCGTTACCACATAGTCCCGCAGGCTGTACTGGTGGGTAGCCGCCGTAATGCCCAGGGGAATTGCGATCATAAATTCAAATATGGTTGCAATCAGCGCAACAGCAAAGGATGTACCCATATGGTGGTAGATCTTCGATGCCACAGGCTCCATATCAATGAAGCTCTCGCCCAGATCAAAGCGGACCAGGTCGCCCAGCCAGCTCAAATAACCCAGGAAGATCTCCTTTGCACCGGCATCCGCACTCAGGCCGTAGGCCTGGTACATGGCTTCCACCGTGCTTTGATCCACCGTTGAGCCGGAGGTCTGCATGGCAACCACCTTGTTTTTGACATAGTCAACAGGCATCAGCCGGGTCAGAAAATAGATAATCAGCGACACACCGATCAGAACCAGAATGGCATATCCAATTCTTTTTAGAATGTATTTCAGCATAAATGCCGCTCCTTACTTTTTTTATCTGGGATTTTTGACCGAGTAATTCTCGGCTCCCTCGTTTTGAGGGAGCTGGCAAATTGCCGACTTTAGGCAATTTGACTGAGGGAGTTAATTAAATAAAGGTATTTAACTCCCCCTGTCACCTTCGGTGACATCCCCCTCATAACGAGGGGGACAAGATTTCCTTTGTTAATTTTTCAATCACAAAGAATTACTCGGCGAATTTCAGTTCCCAAATGCGGTCCAGAGGAGAGGAATAGGGGTTGATGGTCTTGGGCAGGCTCTCGGAGTCGATGACCTTGGCGTTGTAGGCGTACAGCACATCACGCTGATATACAGGCAGCTCCACAGCCAGATCCAAAATGTAACCCATAGCCTCCTCATACAGCTCGGTACGGACTTCCTGGTCGTCAGTCTCACGAGCCTGGTCGATCAGTTCGCTCAGCTCGTCCAGAATGTCCAGCTCCTCAGCGCTGCCGCTGTTCTTCAGGTAGTTATAACCCCAAGCCAGCGTGCTGGTTGCGGAGGAATCCTTGTGATAGACCTGGTACATATCCGGGTCAAGAGCGGAGGACCAGGCAGCGGCCCAAACTTCCAAAGAGCCGGTGCTGATCTTGGTCAGAGCCTGACTGTCACAGACAACAGTAACTTCCCAACCCAGGGAGTTGAGCAGAGCGGCTGCGTCACGGAATACTTTATAGGTGGGGTGATCCTGCAAGGTAGAGCCGGCGATGGTGAACTTGACCTTCAGATCGCTTTCGCCGCCGCTGTAGCCAGCCAGCTGCATATTCTTCAGAATGTTCTCCTTGGCGGATTCTTCATTCCAAGTCTTGTTCATCTGGGGATAATCGTGACCGTTGTCGGTGCTCAGCTCGCCGCTGTCGGTCTTGGGGTATGCCCAGCTAACGGTGGACATATTCCAGAAAATACGCTCAGCGGTGTTGGCACGGTAGTAGTCCAGAGCCAGGCTGGTGTTCATAGCGCACATAATGGCACGGCGCAGGTACAGGTTGTTGATCTTAGCAGCGTTGACGCCGATATAACCGTAACCAAGCTGGTCGGTGGAGAGCATTTCATAGCCCTTGGACTCCATTTTTTCCAGCTTTTCGTAGTTTTCGGTGGTCAGTGCAGGAGAAATGTAGTGAACAGCGCCGCTTTCCAAAGCACCGATGGCGTTGTTGGAGGAGACCACCTGGTAGCGGATCTTCTCGATATTGGCGTTGTTGATGCCCTCGCCTACGGACTCAAAATTGGTGTTCGCCTTAAAATAAACAACATTGTCCTTGTAGAACTCGTTCTCGCTGGGATTGTCGCTGTTTGCGCTGTCCGTCACCTTATATGCGCCGGCACCCATGGGCAGGCGGACATTTCTGGTGGACTGGATGATCTTGGACATAAAGTCGTAGCTGGCGTACTCCACGCCGAACTTGTTTTCAGCAATGTTCATCTCTACAGAGCTGCCCTCGCCGTAGTAGTGCTGAGGAGCAACGGAAATGGCGAAGTTCCAGATGGCCTTGGGGTCAACGCCGTCAATGGTGATCTGCAGAACATCGTACTCTGCGGGGTTGGTGACGGTGCCGTCATCGTTATGGCCGGAGGCCACGGTGTAGCTGTTGCCATTTACGGTGATGGTGGAGCCGGCCTTATCGGTATGGCCCAGGGACACGATGCCAGAGATGTTGGGAACTACCAGATCGCCGTCGGTGCCAACCTTTTCGTGGAGAATGACTTCCTTGGCCTTGGCAGCGTACTCTGTCTTCAGCTCGTTGCCGGTTGCCCAGTAGTAGAGGATGATTTCCAGCTCGCCGGAGATCTTGTCCTCATAGACATAGTTCACGGCGCTGTCCATATCCTTGACCACATCGGTGTTGTAGCTGGGAGTCAGGCTCTTGATCTGGGTGCGGTCGATCTTGCCGTCAGCACCCTCTGCGTACTCAACCTGCACATAGCCTTCGTAGAACATGAAGCAGAACACTTCGTTTTCAAATTCTTCGTGGGCATCGTAGGGTGCATCGTGGAAGGATTCCTGTGCGGCTGCATAGTCGGTATAGAGTTCTTCCTTGAAACGCTCGATGGTCAGCTCGTAGTCGGCCAGCAGGTTAGCGCTGCTGACTTCATTGGGATCATTGGAGATAGCACTCTTATAGCCGGAGCTGACATTCTGGGAATTGATGGCTGCCACCATTTCGTCATAGGTGACGGTGCTGAAGGCAGATGCCTTTCTGAGGTTAATGAACAGGTTCACCAGTTCGTCGATTCGGGCCTGGGCTCTGGTATCGGCCAGAGAGTTGATCTGCTCGTCGGCGCTGTCAGAGCCTGCGCCCACAGTCTGATTGCGGTACTCACTCAGACCCAGAATATCGGTAGAATACAGGGTATTAGAGCCGGTGTAAACAGGGTCCAAATACACATAGTAGTTAAACAGCACGTCCTCCATAGTCAGAGGATGGCCGTCGGCAAACTTGATGCCGTTTTTCAGGACGAAGGTGTAGGTGACGGTATCGTCGTCATTGGTGACGATATCATAGTCCTTGGTGACAACGGCTTCGTTCTCGCCGTATGCCACGGTCACTTCGCCATTGGCGTCCAAAGTAGAGCCAAGCATACCGATCTGGGTCATACCCACGATGGTGCCGTCGTTGGCGGAGGTATAGAAGAAGGGGTTGAACAGGCCGTCCAGCAGGTCGGTCATAATAACAAACGCATCCGCTTTACCGCCGCAGCCGGCAAATGTAGATGCCATTCCCACGCACAATGCCATGCACAGGACGATGGAGAGAATTCTCTTTTTCATATGGATACTCCTTTTATTTTACTCCGTAAGGAATTCGACGGTGACCATCGAATCGGCTACGGTAATATTGACTTTTTCAGGATTGTCGCCTGTGGCGGTGCATACGATGCCGGAATTGTCCACGGGGGCAGTACCGGTGCCGCAAAGCAGGCCAATGGCATAATCGTCAAATGCGAAATAGCAACGGGAATGGATCAGCAGCCGGCTATTGGTAATGGCCACTGCGTCAAGCTGGGTATCGGCAGATACCGTGCCTGCCAGCAGGCCGAAGGATGCGCCGGCAACACGGGCGCCGCCCTTGATGGTCAGCTCCACATTATCAAATGTGATGTCGCGGATGCTGGCTTCCTCGGTCAAATTTCCGAACAGGCCGGTTTGCAGCCGGGAATTATCGGTTTGGGTCAAAGTGATGTTGGAAATGGTATGGCCGTTGCCGTTGATCTTGCCGGAGAAATTGCCGTGCATCAGCGCAGTGGGCCAGTTTTCCTCGGTAAAGTCCAGATCTGCCAGAATATCATAGCAGCCCTGGGGATTAAAATTGTCGGCAAATTGCTCTGCGGAGGTGATCCGGTACCACTCCCCTTCCCGCCAGGTGGTGTAGAGCTTCAGCGTGCCGCCGGTGACGGTGGCGCTGGCGCTATCCAGCACAGCAGGGTGAAGAACGGTTTCGGTGTCCACCGTTTGCAGACCTTCCGAGTCATAGCTGACCGTTTCCAGCGTGTAGCCTGCACGCTTGGGGAATTTGAACATTTCCAGTGCGCCGGTTTCTTCGCTCCAGGCGGGAATTTGGATCTCCATGCCGCTGGCAGGAGAAAAAGCATATTCCCCGATCAGGCTGCCATCTGCCCGGTCATAATACTCCACGGTAAATTCCGGCGCCCAACCGGCATACAAGGTCAAAACCGGCTCGCTGGCGGTATAAGTGCCGTTGGGATCGACTTTAACCCGATTGTTGGCAAAATCCCAGGGTTCTGCATAGGCATAAGTGCCATCGGCGTTTTCCGTGCGCTGGGCATACCAGCCAGCCAGGAAATAGCCGTCCTTTGCCGCGGTGCAGGCATCCTTACGGGTCTTATCGTTGGGTGCAAGCAAGGGAATCTCCACCTTGCCCTCCCCATTCACCGGCAAATCGGTGATATTGTAGGAATCTACGATAGCCGGGGTGTCGGTGGTGGTAAAAGAACCGCCGTTGGCATCAAAGCGGATGCTGACGGTGAAATCCTCGCTGTCGTTGACTGCGTAGGGATTTTCCTCCCCACAGCCGACCAGAAGCGCCACCATGAGCAAAAGCAGCAGGCACAAGGGCAGTCGCTTTTTCAATTGATTCATTTTGTGCATCTTCCTTCCGGTGGGCAAAGCCATTGCGGCTTTGCCCATCATTATCATTGCTTACTGTTCGGTTTCTTCGGGTTGAGCGGTTTCTTCTGCTGTTTCTTCCAAAACTTCTTCTGCAGGTTCTTCCGCGATTTCTTCCGCGGGTTCTTCTGCAATTTCTTCCGGGATCTGCTCAGCGGGCGTTTCCTGCTGGGCTTGCAGCTTTCTGGCTTTGACCTTTTTCCGAATGATCTGCACGAACACGATAACAGCCACCAGTGCCACAAGACCCAGGCAAAGAAGCACAATGGAGAAAACGCTATTGGTTTTTTCTTCTTCCTGCTGTTCATTTTCCACAGGGGTCTGGGTTTCCTGGTTGGGATCCAGAGCAATAATACGCTGCTCGGCAGAGATCAGATCGGCATAGTTGACAACCAATGCCTGCTGCTCCAAAGTACCAATCTGGCTGTACAGAGCGCGGGCATGCTCCACAAGATGCTTCTGCTCATAGGAAACACGCTCGGGGATCGCCCGGATGGCGGCGATGGTCTTGAGGGTGTGCTTGGTCGGTGCTTGCGCGCCGTCAATGACCACATCGAAGTACTGATCCAGAATAAAGGAGTCGTAGTGCACGCCGTTGACCGGCTTGACCATCAGAATCTTGTTATCCACATAGCCCACATAATCCTTGAAGTTAGCGCCGTAATAGACATCGAAGTACATTCCGTCGGTGACATTCCACATAAAGTAGGGCAGCAGGCCCATACCGGTGATCATCACTTCCTGGCCGTCGTAATCGGTATAAGTGCCGAAGTCGCCGGTGCCGGGGACATGCTCCATAACTTCATAGTAGCGGGGGTCAAATTCCTCTTCCATAATGGGAGATTCGTGAGAGCCGAACACCACGATTTCCAGCTCGTCACAGCCGAAGAATGCCTTGTGGCCGATGGCAAATACCGTAGAGGGCATTGTTACCATCTGCACATCAGAGGAAGCAAAGGCCATGGCGGTGATCCGGTCGGTATCCTCAGCCACCTGCACATCCGCAGGATTGGTTCCTGCGTAGGTGACCAGCTGCATACTGCCATCGCTGCAGCAGTACAGCGAGCCGTCAATCACCTTTACGGAATCGGAAATATCGTAGGTATAGGTTCTGTTTTCGGTGGCTGTGCCGTTAAAATCAACGGTTTCCACCTGGCAGAAAGGTTCTAAGCGGCACATTGCGAAGGGGTTGTCGCCCAGGGTTTTCAGATTTTCACCCAGGGTCACCTTCAGCGGTGCGGGTTCTTCCTTCATAAAGGCGTGCTTGCCGATATTTTCTGCGCCGGTAAGGTCAGCCTCAGCCAAAGTGCCATAAGCAAAGGCGTAATCGCCGATATTTTTGGCAGCAGACAGATTTTGAACATCCGTCAGCTTCTGGCAGTAGGCAAATGCGCCTTCTCCCATGTCCGTTCCCTCGGGATTGAGGGTTACGGATGTCAGCGCCGCGCCGTTGACGAAGGCATATTTATCCAGCTTGGTGGCAACAGACAGATCCACCGTTTCCAGAGCGCCGGTTTCCATAAAGGCGTATTCGCCAACGGTTTGCACCTTGCTCAGGTCGATGGCAGCCAGCTTTTCGCAGCTTGCGAAGGCATACTGGGGAATATTGGTGATGTTTTCGTTCAAAATGACCTCAGTCAGCTCCGGACACATTGCAAAAGCATACTCGCCGATAGAAGCGGCTGCGCTCAGATCTGCCTTAACCAGTGCGGTGGCGTGGTTGGTGGTCAGATACTCACCCTCAGTAGAAACTGCGGCGTAGGCCATATTTTCGTCGGTGCAGATATAGTACTCATCACCGGAGAAGGCATAATCACCGATTTTGACAGCCTTGCTCAGATCGATGTCCGCCAGGGATGTACAGCTATAAAATGCCTGCTTGCCGATATCGGCATTTTCGCCCAGGGTCACCTTTTCCAGATTGGCGTGGTAAGCAAAGGCGTTTTCCCCGATGACGGCATTGTTGCCGATGGTCAGCTCCGTGAGGGAGGAATTGAACTCGTAGTAGAAATACTTGGTATCGTTTTCGTCGTAGTTACGGATGGTGAAGTTTTCGTCCTTGTCCATATTGAAGGCGAAGCTTCCCAGGGTAACATCGTCGCCGATGGTAATGGTTTGCAGGTTTTCGCACTGGGCGAACACGCCCTCATTGACCGTCATACCGTTGGGAATTGCAACGGAGGTCAGACCGGTCTTGGCAAAGGCGTACTTGCCGATCTGCACATCTTCTGCCACAGCAGGCAGCTGGGTGATGGGAGTTTCAAAGAAGGCATATTCGCCGATCTTTGTCAGCGTTCCCAGGGTCACAGTTTCCAGCTTTTCCGCAGAGCCGAAGGCATAGTCCCCTACCTGGGTAACATTGGGCAGCTTGACTGCGGTGATTTTTCTATTGTTGGAAAATGCGCCGCCGGCCACAGAGGTAACATCGGCATTGGCTGTATATTCACCGGTGAGGGTGGGGGCAACTGCCACCAACTGTTTTCCATCTGCGGACAAAATGCACTCAGCCGTCTGGACCTTGTAGGTCTTGCTGCCGGAGGCGATTTCAAAGGTTTCCACCGCCGTATCCCGGAAGGCAAATTCGCCGATCTCGTTGACATCGGGACCAACGGTTACCTTTGTCAGGTTCTTGCTCTCATAGAACATACCCTCGGGCAGGACGGATGCATTGACATAGAAGGATTTCAGCGCCTCGCAGCCAGTGAAGGCATAGGGGCCGTATTTCACCTTTTCGGCGGTAATGGTCACATTCTCCAGGCTCTTACAGCCGGCAAACGCGTATTCACCGATGGACAGCAGGGTATCGGTGGTGGTGATGCCCTTTAAGTCCTGGTTGCCGGCAAAGGCATAGTCGGAAATGACGCAGATAGCGCTCAGTTCCAATGTGCCCTGGAGGTCGCAGCTTTCAAAAGCGCTCTTGCTGATGATCTTCAGGTTGTTATCGCCGCTGAAGGTTACCTTCTGCAAAGCGCTGCAACCGTAGAATGCGCCGTATTCAATCGCTTCCAAAGTGGAGGGCAGGACGATTTCTTCCAGGCCGGTGAGGTTTGCAAAGGCGTAAGCGCCGATCTTTTCGATGCCCTCGGGGAGAATGACCTTGGTGATGGTGGATTCGCCGATGTACCACTGCTTGCTGGTTTCTGCATCGTCAAATTCCAGTTCTTCCGGGGTTTTGGCAACATAGTTAAAGTTGGCAAAGGCGAAGTTTCCGATCTCCGTCAGTGTCAGATCCTCCGGCACGACGACCAGACCGCCGTTACCATAGTAGTGGGTCAGGCTTGCGCCGGTGGTAATGAAGGGATCTTTGACTTCCACAGATACGGACTGGGAGTAGAAGGTGCTCTTGCCGTCCATCATAACCTTAACGGTCACGGAGGCAAAACCCTCTGCCACAGCAGTCACATTGCCGTTTTGGTCGATCTTAACGATGTTTTCGTTGCTGGTTTCAAATTCCACTGTGGTATCTCTGGGGAAATAGGGATCCAGGTCATAGGTGAGCAGAACCGTTTCGGAGGGATACATGGACAAATTGTAGTTACCCTCGAAGAAACGCTTATCGTCGGTATCGCCGATATCCTTTTCGTTGTTATCTACCACATAGTAGGCCTTTTTGGTGGTATAACCTGTCAGCCGGAAGATGTCTGCCACCGGCTTATCGTAGCGGCGGTAGCCTTCATCCTCTTCTCCGAGGACTGTCACCTTAAAGGTGGTGCTGATGGCATTGTCGGGACTGCTGACTTTGACAACTGCGTTGCCCTCTCCTACAGCCACCAGCTTGTTGTTAACAATACGCACAACGCTGGTTCTGGAGGAGGTGAAGTTCAGCAGCTCTGCCCATTCGGTAGCAGGTGCTACCAGCGGATCCAGGGTGTAGGTTTCATTGGGGCTGAGAACAATGCCCTCTTCGGCGATGGAGTCGAAGTAGAAATCGGTGAAATCTGTAGGCAGGCCGATCTCATAAGTGGCATAGTTCATTGCGTAGTCGTAGCAAGTCAGCGCAAAGGTGTTTTTGTTGCGGGCGTTTTCCTTTAGCTCATAGATATAGTCGGTCAGCTCCAGCTTTACGGTGGTGGTGCTGTTTTTCTGAGAGTAAATAGGCGTCAGATACTGCTCAAAGCCGAACATTTCGGGAACCATATTGCCCTCTTCATCCGGGCCGCTTCCCACGAAGCCAAGCTGTGCCGCCATAGCATAATGGTTGTCATATACATCCACATAAGCATACAGCCGGTTCTTCTTGAGCGCCTTGTCGTACTCGTATTCATAGCGCACATCCGTAATGGTGGGCGCTTGGAAGTCCACCGTCAGAGGGAAGGTAAAAGTATTTTTCTCGTTGGTTTCCAGACCGCCGTTGCCGTAGTCCAGATAACCGGTGAGGGTTACGGTGTATTGGGTATTGTTGGCCAGGTTGTAGTCCATGGTGTCGAACTCGATCTCCACATTGGCCGGGTAGATAGAGCCGCCGTCGCCATAGGACTTGCGCACATCATCATCCACGGTCTCAAAGATCACTTCGCCTGTGGTATCGTCGGTGATCACAACCTCGATTTTCTTGGCATTGCGCAGAAGACCTGCAAACACAAACCGCAAGGAGTGGATCGTTGCCTCCTGGTTGGACAGCGCCACATAGTCCCGGTTTGCGGAAATGGTAATATCGCTGGGGTCTTGCAGGAAATAGTAGGAACCTAAGTAGTTGATATAGTCCTCGGTCAAGCCGCCGACGGGACGGGTGGAGTAGGCATCAGCCAGCAGCTTGTCTTCCTTGGCGATGGAATCGTCCAGCTCGTCGGCGTTGGTCTCAAAGTAGTCCAAGTCGAACAGCGGAGCGCAAGTCCAGTCGCCGTAGAAGGCCAGATAAGGGATGTTCAGATTTACATCGGCGCCGGATTTTGCGGTAAGGGTGATGAAGCCCTCCACATACATACCGTTTTCAAAGGAGGTATCCAGATATGCCTTGTTTTCCTCGGTGAGGGTGATGGTCACGGTGACCTTGGCGGTTTCACCTTCCTTGACAGAAACGGTATTCTTGGAAAGCTTGCCGCCCTCCACGGAGTCGATGGTGATTTGTGCGCCCTCCAGAATCACCGCTTCTTCCGTAACGGTGGTTTCACCGGCGCTGGTCTTGGTATCGCTGACGCCCTCGGTCATCACATAGGCGCCCAGCTCATATTTTACGGTTTTCTTGCCGAAGTTGCGGATATCGAAGGTCATCTGATAGATGCCGGTCTTTTCGGGATCGTCGCCCAGCTCCAGCTTCGGCTTGTCCATTTCGTTGCCCTTACGGTCGTAGGCCGTGAGGACTGCGGGCGTACGAATGGCAGCCATCAGATTGGCAAGACCTGCGCCCTGCTTTCTGACGAAATAGGGCTGTCCGTTGGTGCCGAAGGCGATATCGGCAGTGGACATCAGCAGACCGTAAACCATATCGTTGACCGCGCAGCTGTCATTGGCAATATCGGGGAAATTCTCCACCACATACTGCCGCAGCAGGATGGCCACACCTGCCAGGTTGGGGCAGGCCATGGAGGTACCGGACAGACGGTCGTAACCGCCGCCGGTGACGGAGGAGAGAATGTTGCCGCCGTGGGCGGTGATTTCCGGCTTGATGCCCAGCTCCGGGGTGGGACCCCAGGAGGAGAAATCGGAGATGAAGGGGCCGGAGGTCTGATCCTTCTTGATCTTCAGCTTGCCGCCGCCGGCTGCTACCAGCATTTCGCCGTCGTCCTGGGTGATGGAGCAAACAGCCAGCTTTGCCTTGCCCACATTCATTTTGATCTCGCCGGAAACGTTGTTATAGATGATGATACCGGCAGCACCCTGGGCCTCGGCGATCATCGCCTTTTCTTCGAAGGTATTGTCACCGCGGCGGACCAGGGCGATCTTGCCCGTCACATCCATGCCGGTATAGTCCGCTGCACGGCCTACGCCGGGGATGACAACATATTCATAAGTACGGGAATCTTCCTCACCCAGGAGTGTTTCGAAGAAATCGTTTTCCTTGGAAGCGCCGTTGGTGGTTTCGTCGAAATAGATGATGGTATCGTTAAACTCGATATAGGGAGTTTCTTCACCGTTGATGGAGGCAACAGACATGGTTCCTGCATATGTACCGGGAGAACCGACTGTGCCGGTATCGGGGTTGGAGGTCAGGCCCAGGTTACCGTTGCGCTCAGAGCCGTAGGCGGAGCTGTAGCTGTTGGAGGCTGCCACAATCAGAGAAATGCCTGCCTTGCGGATTTTCTCATACACGCCGCTGGTCATTTCCTCCTCGCCCTCCGTGCCGAAGCCGCAGGCAGTACCCAGGGACATATTGATCACATCCACGCCCAAAATCACGCAGTCTTCCAACGCGTTGAGAATCCAGGCTGCCCGGGCGGTATCCATAATATCGGAGAAAACCTTCATGGAAACCAGCTGGGCATTGGGCGCAACGCCGGTGATGGTGTCGTCCTTGCCCACAATCACGCCGGAAACGTGAGTGCCGTGATTATTGTGGGTGGAGAACACATCCGGGTCGTTGTCGGCGTAGTCATAGCCGAAGGGGACTTTTTCGTTGATATATACATCGTCAACGCTCAAGTCGCCGGCCAGCTCCTTGGCCTTGGTGCGGTCGAGAACTGCGGCCACCTGCTCATAGGTCAGACCCAGCTTATCGGAGGTGAAGTTTGCGGTGCTGAAGGCGGTGTGCTTGGAATCCAAACCCGTATCCAAAACCGCTACCACCATACCCGTACCGTCGTAGCCGGATTCGCCGCTTTTGAAGATACCGGTTTCATAAACATTAACGGTATTTTCCACCAGCTGCGCTTCCGCTGCCCGGTAAACCTCGCCTACTACGATCTTGCTGCCGTCGCTGACAGACTGGGCAACAGCGGCATAATCCGAAGCCCGGATCACCAGCTCATAGCCGGTGAGCAAGGTGTCGAACACCTCGCCTGTAGAATAGGCAATGCCCTGGGCATCCAGCTTTTCCAGCATTGCTGCCCGGTCGGCAGTGATGGCTGCCCGAAGGTCAGCTGCATCCTGGCTGGACAAAGCATAATCTGTAAAGCTCATAGCCTTATCGGTACCTTCGTAGGCATCCATCAGATTAATTTGCTCCAGGGTGATGATGACGGAGATCTCCTCATCATCCCGGATGGTCTCGGGCAGGCGGTACATCACGGAGTTATCCAGATAACTCTCGTAATCCACCTTGACCCCTTCCATCTTGTTGATGGAGAAGTCCTCCCCTTCCGCCGCACTGGCATGGGGGATCAGCGCAAAGCCGGATACCATAGATATCACCAGCAGCAAGGCCGCCAGCTTGCGCAAAATACTTGGGTGCATTTTGTTTTTCATGAGTTGAATCGCCTTTCTCATTTAATGTCAAAAACAGGCTACTTCGCCTTATACATAGTCCATTTTATTCTATCGCATTTCCAAATAAAAAGCAAGGTTTTTATGGGCAAAACCCATGATTTTCTTTTTATTATTGTATATAAGCGGGGATTGTGGTCTTGTGTGCAGTTTTGGATTTACTTTTTTCGCCGCTTATGTTATAGTAAAAGGCGAAATTTGAACGCAGGAGGCGTGGATATGACAAAAAAATACCTCCATCTGCTTTACGGGATCATCCTCAGTGTGGTGCTCGTCATTTGCGGCATCTGTCTGATCGTGGCCTGTGTGGATATTTATGACTTCCAGGCGGGGTCATTCTCCCGGGAATCGGTGGCAGCAGCCTTTGATACCATCTCAATTCCTGTTTTCTGCTGTCTTGCCCTGGTGATCGTCGGTTTCTTGATCGATGCCTTTTCCTTCCGGGAAACAAAGCTGAAGCCGGAAAAGCAGTACGAAACTATACTGCATAACCTTTGCAAAAAGGTCGATATCACCAAATGCCCTCCGGAGCTGGTGCAAGCCATCCGGAAAAAGCGGATTTGGCGGATGGCGTGGCGCGGCTGCACTGCCGGCGTGCTTGTTTTTTGCAGCAGTTTGTTTTTCGGCTATGCCTTAAACGCGCAAAACTATCCCGACGATGCCAATAGCGCCGTTTTGCAGGCAATGCCGCTGTTTTTCACCTGTCTTACCCTCCCCTGCTGCTTTGCGATCTTTACCGCTTACCACAAAAAATTCAGTATGCGCAAGGAAATTGAGCTTGTCAAACAGGCCTTGGCCCAGGGCGCAGCATCCGATGCTATTCCTGCTGTGAAAGAGAAAAAGCAGACCGGCGTGATCATCGCCCGGTATTCTGTTTTGGTCATTGCCGTGGTGGTTTTGGTAGTCGGCTTCTGCTTCGGCGGTATGGCCGATGTGCTGGCAAAAGCCGCTGCCATCTGCACCGAATGCGTAGGATTGGGGTGATGGTTATGAAGAAATTTATTCAAAAATGGCTGCCCTCCAAGCGAAAAATAATGCAGTTATATTTTGCGCTGCTGTTTAACGCCAACCTCAAAGGCTTTGTCACCGGCAATATTTTCAAGGGGCAAAGCAAGATCCTCTGCGCCCCCGGCATCAACTGCTACTCCTGCCCCGGTGCGGTTGCCGCCTGTCCCTTAGGTTCGTTGCAGGGTGCGTTCAGCGCAAAAAACCGCAGCACCCTGTTCTATGTTGCCGGAATTTTGCTGCTGTACAGCATTCTCTTCGGCAGAATGATCTGCGGCTGGCTTTGCCCCTTTGGACTGATTCAGGAGCTGGCCTACAAAATTAAAACCCCCAAGCTGAAAAAGAGCCCGGTGACCCGGATCCTCTCCTATTTTAAGTACGCGATTTTAGTTTTCTTCGTTTTTATTGTTCCCATTACTTACGGCTTGCGGGGTGTTCCCCTGCCCGCCTTCTGCAAATACATCTGCCCCGCAGGTACGATTGAAGGCGGACTTCTGCTGCTGTCCCACAAGACAAATGAGGGACTTCTGTCCATTTTAGGCCCGCTGTTTACCTGGAAATTCCTGCTGATGGTGAGCATTATTGTCGGCTGCGTGTTCATTTTCCGGCTGTTCTGCCGTTTCATTTGTCCCCTTGGCGCGCTGTACGGACTGTTCAACAAAATCTCCATTTTCGGCATTCAGGTAGATAACTCCAAATGCACCCATTGCGGACTTTGTCAGGCAAAATGCAAGGTAGATATTCGAAATCCCGGCGACCAGGAATGCATTAGCTGCGGCGAATGTGTGGGGGTCTGTCCCACCAAGGCTATCTCCTGGAAAGGTCCAAAGATCTTCCTTGCCCCCAACGAAACCGATAAACCCAAGCAAAAAACCGCAAAGAAAGTTACCCGAAGCATTTCCGCAGTCCTGTTGGCGGCTATGCTCATCGGCACGATCGGCTACAGCTGGTTTGCCAGCGGCGAACAGCTTCCCCCGGAGGGCAATCAAATCGGTGATCTTTGCCCCGGCTACGAGCTGGAGCTGATTGACGGAAACGGCCCAACCGGGCAGTACCTTAACCCCAGCCAAAGCGGCAAAATTACCGTTATCAACTTCTGGGGAACCTGGTGCGGCCCTTGTGTGAAGGAGCTTCCCTACTTCCAGCAGATCGCAGAGGAATATGCCGATTCCGTCACTGTGGTTGCGATCCACTCTGCCGGTCTGAGCGACACCGCCCCGGCCTATATTGCAGACAATTACCCCGATTCCAAACTGCTGTTCTCCTGGGAAAAGGGAGCAAATCCAAGCGATATGGACGGTCAGTACTACCTCACTTTAGGAGGTCTCAGCGCCTATCCCTACACGCTGATTCTGGACGAAACCGGCGTGATCCGCTATATTTTCTTCAGTTCTGTCCACTATGAGGACCTAAAGAACGCAGTTGACGAGCTGCTTGCCTAAACACCAAAAAAAGAGGATGCCTCCACGGCATCCTCTTTTATATAGAAAACGCCGCCGGAGCACATTGCCTCCGGCGGCTGTTTTTTGATTTTTACTGGGTTGCTGTGATGGTGATAGTGCCTGCGGGGGAAGCGGTGGGCTTAGCCGGGTCGTAGGTTCTGACCGCAATTGTGATCGTCTGACCCTCTCGAACGGATACTCTGCGGGTAGCAGTAGTATTGGAATAGCCGAGGATCTGATTGTTGATGTAATACATACAATCCACATCACCACCAAAGGTCAGCACCAGCGTACCTCTGGTCTGTGCGGTATAAGTGAAGATATAGAAGTCGCTGCCAGCTTCCCGGGTCAAATTGGTCGTTCCCAACTCCAAAATGTCCGGATTGCTATCCGTACCAATATCCGTTCCGCCAAAAAGAAGACTGCGCGTAATATTGGTTGTACCGGTATTATGGATCTTAATCTGCAAATCATCTGTACCGCTTTCCGGGAACAGAATCGAAATTCTGCCGGAGGATTCTGGCGTATAAGCCGTACCGTCGTAATAGACCACTGTGTTGGCGGCGCCGGTAATGTTCAGCATCTTGCCGTAGAACTGGCCTGTGTAGATGGCGTATTCTCCGGGGATCAGGGATACTGCAGTGCTCCCATTCAAATTCGTGATCTTGGTGGGGCCGCTGACATACTCTGCGGTGAACTCCACCGTTCCGGCGGGTGCTTCAAACACATTATCCTTATCGTAGGTATTGACAGAAATTTGGATCACATCATTTTTCTTGACTGTGATCTCCGTAGCAGGAATCATCGGGTCGCTGTCGCTCCATTGGGTATCACCATAAATGCCCTGGGTAAGATTGTTGACCACATAGACCCACTGGGCAGTTTCATCAAAGCGCACAGTCAATTTACCGGCTTTGGGCGCGGTAAAGGTATAGTAGTATTCCCCCGCTCCTGCTTCCTGCGTCAGCGTATTGCTGCCCAGAATCAGCGGTGCCGGGTTTTCGGCATAGCCAACGGGATAGGTAAATACGCCCGCAAATTCACCGTCTTCCGTGCCGGTGTTGGTGATGGCAAACACCGCCGGGTTTCTTCCCTCGCTGACGATGGGGAATGCGATCTGCTCGCCGGTATGCTCCGTGCCGTTATGGGCAACTGTTACATCGCTTGCGTTCAAAGAGAACAGAACGCCGTTCATATTGAAGCACTGGTAATACAGCGTCTGGCCGGCAGGCACATCGGCAGTAAATCCGGGATATTCCACAACGATGGGATTCTCCTCCGTGCCGAAATGATTGCCAAGGATACTCAATTGGGCATCCAGTCCAGCGCCGAGGTCATCCTCGACCAGCACGCAGATGGCAAGGCAATCGCCTGCGGATACCTGCACAGAAACTGTACCCTCTACATCCGTAAGTTCTGCGGTTGCGCCGCTGGTGTTGTTGCTCAACAGGATTTTGGGAATTGCGCCGGCATTATCCGGGGCTTCCAAAATCTGGAATGTGACCAAACCGGCACCGGGCGCTGTATAGCTGTAATAATGTCCGCCGTCGGTGGCAGAGGTTTGGGCGATCAGCTCGTTGCCCAACTGCTCCAGCACCTGGGGATTGAGCATATGTCCTTCCCGGTAATGGATCTTGACCACAAAGGTGCTTTCCTGCGTGTCTGTATTGCAGACCTCGATCTGCTGGGTGTCCTGGGTGATGCTCAAACGGATTACGCCGTTTTCATCCGGCAGCAAGGTTTCTGTGCCGCAGTAGATCTGCGCTTTTTCCGCTGCCAGCTGCAGTTGCTTTCCATTCGCGCCGGTGATGGTATAGTAAGCGCTTTCTCCGGGTGCCACCGTTACAGGCTCAGCCTCAAAGGGCACAAACATAACCGAAAGATCCACCATTTGGGCGATATAGCCGTGGAGCTTCACTTCCGCAGCAGGGATATTGCCCTCGCTGTCACTCTTGGCCAGCAGCTGCACAAGGAGCACATCCTCCGCTTTGACCTGGGCGCACAGCTTGCCGCCGTTATCCTGGGTCAGCTGCACAGCTTTTTCGTCCACAAAGAGGTTGATATCCACATCCTTGCTGCTGTCTGCCCAGAGCTTGAGCATACCGTCCCGGTCAGCGATCCACCGGTAGTGCAGGCCATCTACATCGTCCTGCTCCAAAGCGGCAGAAATATCCTCCAGCGCGCCTACCTCGATGGGATTGCTGGCACTGCCCACAGGGCCGACGATCTGCACAGGGAAATTCTGATCTTCGTCGGAATTGTTGGTAAATGCCAGGCTGATCGGCTCGCTGTCGTCTGCGGGCAGTTCCAGCTGCATTCTACCGTCCCGGGTCTGCTGGGCAGGTTCTTCATAGGTAACGGAGATATCTTCCGATTCAACCCACAGGAATTGGCCCGCGGTTTGAATGCGATAATAAACGGTTGCGCCGGCGGGGATCTTTACGGTGGTAAACTCCCCTGCTCCATTTTGGATGTTTTCATAATAGGGGTTGGCCTCAGAACCTGCGGCGGGAACTTCGATCGCAGGCTCCGTGACATCCGTGTCCGGTTCTGTTGCGCCCGGTTCTGTTGTGCCCGGTTCCGTAGTTCCGGGATCATAACCGCCGCCGGTTCCGGTATTCACATTAGGACCGGAGCTTCCGGGAGCAGTGGTTTCCTCCGGCTCGGTAGCTTCCGGCTCAGTTTCTTCCGGCTCGGTTGCCACCGGCTCTGTAAGCACCGGTTCTGTTTCGGTGGGCTCCGGCTGAGTAGGTTCCGGCTGGGTCTGGCTTTCGGAAGGTTCAAGCTCATCCGGAAGTCCCCGCTGACAGGCAGCAAAAACACCGATTGCAAGAACAAGCAGAAGAACCACCGGCAGCCATAATAGCTTTTTATTTTTCATAATAGCCGTTTCTCCTTTATCGGCAGATTACCGCACTTTTAAGCGACTGCCTTAACGGTGATGGTTACCTCGTAGATGCCTGTTCCGTAATAGAACTCGGTTTCCTCGCCCAACTGCTCGTAGCCGGCGGGATAGGAAGTAACAGAGGCTTTATAATTATCCTTTTCCTCCTGATTTTCAAAAACCGCTACGCCCTGTGCATCGGTGATCTTGGGCAGGCACAGATCGGAGCAAAGCTGAACCATAGCGCCCGCAACAGGGTTGCCGCTTTCATCCACCACTTTGATGGTGTAGGTAACGCCGGTAGCCTGTACTTCGCTTTCCTGGGGTTCGGTTACTTCGGGTGCGTTTGTTTCGTTGTTATTTTGGGTTTCGCCGCAGGCGCACAGGCAAAATACCAGGCTCACCAGCAGCATAGCAGCAATCAACTTTTTCATCATATTTTCCTCCTTATATTTGAGGATATTCCTCTTTTGCGGAAGCCGCAGGCGGATGCTATCCGCCCTGCGGTCTTTTTTGTCGTTTATCCTAAGGTGCAAACGCTGAACATCCAGCCGGTATCGGGATTCATCCCCTCCACGGTGGCAAACAGATAGTTGGGATTGTCAATCTTCCACCAGCCCATATACAAACCGGTAGTCTGAACCATATGGATCAGATCGTCATTGAGCGGATACAGACCGCTGGAAGGATCGGATGCCTGGATGTAATCGCCCATACACTGGGTATAATCCTCCATCAGTACCGCAACACCGTCTTCATAGATCAAACCGCGCATACCCGTACCGGTAGAGCCGGCGGTCCACTGACCGGTTGCCGGGTCATAGTTAAGACCAAGCATCTGATTGAAGGACAGGAAGGGCGCTTCCTTACTGATATTCATATACAGTTTCTTGCCGCCCAGATAGTAGAAGCCGTCGCTTCCCTTTTCTATGGAAACGGACTTAGTCAAGTCGATATAAGTAGGTTTGCCGTTGATTTTGCCCACGCCCTGGATCTGACAAACAGGCTCATAGACCACTCTGGGCAGTTCCTTCGGGGGATCACCGGTGCGGACAATGGTCATTGTGGCATCCACCACATCCCCTGTACGCTCCAGACCCAGCACCAATGCCGGTTGGCTATCACTTTCAAATTCACCGTCGCGGACAGTCAGCTCAAAGAAGCCGTTTTCGTTATCGGTGGAATAGCTGGGGCCGTTGGGGAAGTTGATTCCGCCGTAGTATCCCAAAACTGTACCATTGCTGGTGCTGAAGCGATAGATGCCGGGACTTTCCGGCAGGAATACATACATATAACAGCCGTATTCCTCGCTCAGATTCTGGATATCTGCCAGATCAACCCACATACTTCCGGTGGAAACCTTGTAGTAATATCCCCACCATGCAGATTCCATGCTGCTTGCATCGATTTTTTCGGATACGGTAATGGTGGTGGCGGTCTTATCCGCTGTTACGGTTGCCTGGGTTGCATCAAATTTCAGCGCAGCGCCGCTGGAGCTTGTCAGGGTGATGTTGTATGTGCCGGCAGGCAGTGTTGCGGTAGCCGTACCGTTGGGAGCAACTGCCATGGTCACCGGCTTACCGTTCTGATTGAAGGTAACAACAATATTTTTCAGCGCATCGCCGTTGGCATCGACCACATTGACCGTATAGGCAACGCCTGCTGTTTCCCCGGAGCCCTTCTTCAGGGTGATGCCCAGCACATTGCTGTTTTTGGGGAAATCTACGGAAATCTCATCGGCATAGTAGCCTTCGGGGGCGCCGATGGTGGCGGTATATTCGCCCTTTTCCAGCTTCAGCGTCACAACGCCGTCGGTGTCGGTCGTGCCGAAGTTTGTGCCGATGGTAATCAGAACGCCTGCAACCGGGTTGCCTTCCTCATCCACCACGCGCACCGTATAGTCTTCCATAATCACCACATGGGTATCGATTTTCAGCGACAGGAAGGGGTGCTCCGGAGTCAGGGTAAATTCCGTAGTGGTAGCCTTATAGCCGGAAGGCACGATGATGCTGCCGGTATAGGTATCCTTGGGAATTCTCAGCGCTGCCACGCCGTTTTCATCGGTGGCGGCATTGGCCCGGAAAGGCTCAGCAGGTGCGGTTTCATCTTCGGTTCCCTCTACAGGAGTTTCCGGGAGCATTCCCAACAGGTTGACATTCACCTGGGGAACTGGATTGCCGTTTTCGTCGGTAACGGTTACTGCATAGGGAATTTTCTCCACCACTACCACATCTTCCACATCACCGGCGGTAAACTTTGCCAGCATCCGGAAGGAAGCAGCGGGATAGTTGTTGGAATCGTCGGGCATTGCGGCAATGGTGATACGCAGCTGCTCGCCCTTGTTCATTGCCATAGTCAGAGCCTTAGCGCCGGTCTGCTCATCTACAACGCCGTCGTCTTCCATAGTACGCATAACGCTGGTGGTCAGATTCATTACACTAAAGCCGTATTTGATATTGGGCGTCACGCCCAGACATTGCAAGTTAAAATAGCCGTCCTCGGCAGCGGTATATTTGAAGTACACGCCCTGGTTGTTACCGGCAGATACGCTGGCGGTAAATTCTCCCACGGACAGGGTGTAAGGATTGTCAAACGAGCCGGCGAGGTTGGAAAGTGTGACTGTAAAGGTCTGCTTTTCCGTGCCGCTGTTGCCAAAGATCAGCTGGGCAGGTTCAAAGGTGCTGGGTGCAGACACCAGCAATCCCACTTCACCGCCCTGGGCAGTGAATTTCTTGCCGCCGTATTCTACATAAATATGGGGGTTTTTCACCTGCATCCACACATTGCTAACCTTGTGGATATTCAGCAGGTGGACTTTGCCGGGATCCAGGGTCAGCTCAAAGCTGGACTGACCGCTGATATCCACAGGATTGCCGTATTCATCCTCCGGCTCCGTCACCAAAATATCTTCCACATTCTCCACCACAGTTTGGGTATAGTCCTCGGCGGTGAAGAAGGCGAACACATCCCCCACCGCTGCCGCGGAAGAGAAGCTGCCGCTTTGGAGCAAGGTGATCATGCCGTAGCGGTCGATGACAACGGTGGTGGGCAGGCTCAGCAGGTTCATAGCCTCAGACCAGCTGCTTTCGCACACGCCCATGGGGAAGGTCAAACCGTTCTCCCGGGCAAAGGCGGCAACCGCAGCATTATCCCGGTCTTTCGGATTCATTGCCAGCAAGGCAACGGAATCTGCATATTCGTCGTAAGCCTGCTGGAAATAGGGCAGTTCTATTTTGCACTGGGCATTATCCAGGCTCCAGAAGTTCAGAACCACTGCCTTTTTCTGTTGCAGCAGCTCGGAGAGCTTATAGGTATTGCCTGCTGCATCGGCAAAGGTGAAGTCCTGCATCACATCCCCCAGCTTATAGCTGGCGGTATCCAGGTCACCCTCTACCAGCTGCACAGACAGCACGATCTGGGTCTGCTCCCCGGTCAATGGATAGAATTTTTCCACACCGTAGCCGTCCGGCACATTGCCCAGCACCGCCACATAACCTTCTGCGGCGGGGCATTGGAAGCTGGCATTGCCCTGCTGATCGGTGGTTGCTACCGCGATCAGCTCCTGCAGGGTATCGTTTTCATAAATATATACGGAGATGTCACCAAGGCCGATTCCGCCTTGGTTTTTCACGCTTAAGCTGTAGGTGATAGGTTCACCGGCAGGCTGTCCGCCATTTTGCTTACAGGCCGTCAGACCCAGGCCAATGCACAGCACCAGGCACAGCGCAACCAGCGCTGCCATGCGCTTTTTACTAAGGGTCATATGCTTACCCTCCTATTTTCTGTATTATCCCAGATAGCGGCACATAAACAGCCAGGAAATATCGCTGTTGACACCGATAACAGGATTGCCATTGGAGTCCTTGAACAGATATCCGGCGTTTTCCACATCAAACCAACCCATCTGGATGCCGGTATTGGCGATGATATACTTCAGATCTTCTGTCAGAGGATACAGACCGGATGCTTCGTCCGCCTTTTCAATGTAGTTCAGAACGCACTGGGAGTATTCCTCTTTTTTCAGGAAGTTGCCGCCGTCGTCGTAGAAATAGCGGCGCAGACCCTGCTTTTCCAAAATGGTGGCAAAGGGCGGCAGGTACTCGGTCTCTTCTGCGGTATTGCCGATCTGCACCAGCACCAGCGGGCCATCGACAGTATCCAGATGGTAGAAGCCGTCGGTTTCGTTGAGAACCAGGGTATAGCCGGCTGCGGTAATATCGAATTTGTTCACCTTGGCGCCGGCGGGCAAAGTATAGGCTGTTGCCGGTGTGGCGGCTTCATAGATGCTCCAGGGTTCATCCTCCACCGTCCAACTGGGATCGCCTACACGAATGGCATTCAAAAGCGCATTGCCTTCTCCGGCATTCACGCCCACAATCACAATGGCACCGCCCAGCTGATCCTGCTTGATATCTACCGTGAACTTATTATCCACAACTTCTACCGCGCTCTCAGGCCAGACATAATGGACACTGCCGCCAAAATAGCCAATGGCTGCATCGCTGCCGTTTAAGGAAAATTCAAACTTGCCCACCTGCTTGGGGGTGAAGATGAAATAGCTTCTGCCCTCGGGGTTCAGGGTGATATTGGTAGAGCCTTCGGAAATATAGTATGCCTTGCCCTCGGCAAGCTCAAAGTATTCTTCGCCCAGTGCCATGGAAAGCACGACTGTCAGCTCCGTTTTGTCCGCCGACAGGGTCAAGTTTTCCGTATCATAGACGAAATTGGCCTTGGGGTCGGTGAATTGCAGCTGCACGGTGTAATCGCCCTTGGGCAGGGTCTTTTGGGCAACGCCGTTCTCCCCTGCCAGCTGCATAGCTACCTGCTGGCCGTTTTGCATAAACTTCACCGCTACCTGGTTATAGGGTGTGCCGGCTGCATCGGTAACGGTAACGGTATAATCCGCCTCGCCGCTGCCGCCGCAGGCTGTCAGCACCAGAGCAAACAGCATAACCACCGCCAGCAGCAATGCCTTGATATTCTTTTTCATTAAAATCATCCTCTTTATGATCAATTATCCTGCATTTTCAGCAGAACACTGTTCCTTACAATGTGAAACATTTTGCGCTTTTCCGACTTTGCGCGCCGGGAGGGGTACTTAGGGGAGGGCGGCTTTGATAGCGGGAGCTATCAACTCAGCGCCTCCACTAAGTCGGCTTCTTTGCTTGCTTTCTTGCCGAAACAAGAAAGCAAGATAAAATCCCGGTTCCTATGGTTTTTTAGCCAACGGTATCGTAGTAGTAGCACATCTTGCGCCAGGAGGTCTCTACACCCTCGAAGGTGTATTTATCCATCAGCATCTGCAAGATCTCTGCAAGCTGCTCATCGACGACCACACAGCCGCGAAGCTCGGAAGCACCGGAGGTGATCACCTTCTTTTCATACTGGCGCATGATCTCGGTGTAGTCCTCGCCCTTGCCGTGATAAATGCCGGCCAGAACATCATCCACCTTGTACAGCTGGTAGTTTGCCTCGTAGTCGGCGCCCCACATCTTTTTCAGATATTCCTTGGTCTTTTCCGGGTCGTTTTCGCTGTAGCTCATAGCGGTGAGCACATAAGTATCGCTTTCATCCTTGCTGAAATCAAATGCGCCCAGCTCGATCAGACCCTTAATTCCGTTTCCTGAGGAGATGGGAGTGGTGATGGAGGAAGTAGAGTTGACAAAGTCGGCATACAGAACGCTGCCGGTCTTGCCGTCGCCCAGATCGTGGTAGTACTTTCCGTCGCTGCCCAGAACCACATCGATACCGGGGGCGATGGTGTAGTTCATGGCAGTACCGGTGGCATCGGTGCTATAGGTAAACGCACCGGCGGAGGCGCTGATAAAGTGCTTATAGCTTGCGCCCAGGTACTCAATATCGTAGTAGATGCTGCCTACCTGCTCATTGGTGGTCTTCAGAGCAATGTTGATGTAGTAGGGTTTTCCGGCCTCCATATAATAGACCATGGAAATTTCCCCCGGCTCAGCGAAGGTTCTTTCATAGAAATCGTCGGTGTTCAGCAGCATATTCTTGTTTTCATCGAAGATCCAGCCGTCAACGCCGTCCCGGGATTCATTGCGGGAGGTAATGCGATATGCGCCGGAGCGGCTGGGGATAAACTCCGCGAACAGACCGCGGGGCATAATCAGACGGTTGTAGGTAAAGACATTGGTGGGAATGTTCTTGCCTTCCTTGGCAGTAAAGGCGCTGAAAGGAGCCAGACCGGCAATGGGGTCTTCCAGCTGCTCCTTGGTGCCATAGGACTTGAAGTACTTACAAGCCTTCATCCACTCGTTTTTGTCTTCTTCGTCAAAGCCAATGGCCTGATCGACCTTTTGCAGCAGCTCGTACAGCTCCTGATTCACAGGAACAACACCGTTAAGATTGGAGTTGTTGGCATAGTTACTATAGATTTCGATACTATCTACATAATCCACACCATCGACCAAAATCTGGCCGTCGTAGGCCATCAGCCAGATGGAATCTTCCTCGCTGAACTCGGTGGGGTTGAGCAGATCCACCAGCAGCAGCGGGCCGTTTTCCTCGCCTACATGGTAGTAGCCATCCTTCTTGTTAAACACGGTAGGCACATATTCATATGTAAAGCCATCAATGGAGGTGGCTGCCTTCTTGGGCAGGAAAGTAGCGGTGTCGATCTTACTCTCCTCCACAATGCGCAGATTCTTAACATACACTGTGTCGTCGCCCACATCGATCTCGGAATCCTTCAGATAGCACAGGGCAACTTCGTAAGTGCCGGCCTCATCCGCCACCAGCGGATAGCAGGATTCCCACTTTTCCTCGGTGAAGAAGCCGGAAATGGCATTGATGTCTTCGTCATCGACGATTACATACATAAAGTCGCCGCCGGTCTCGGTGGAGCGCAGGAAGTCAAAGCCAAAGGCCTGTCCGGCTTCCAGGGTCACATCCATATAAATGATAGAATAGGAGTCTTCAATATTTTGGTTGGAGGCCTTCAGGCAGCGCTCGCCGTTCTTCTCAGCCTCGATGAAGGGCCAGCAGTAGGTAGCGCTTTCGCCCTCTTCGGCACGGAAGGCAACGGGCAGCTCGGTGGCGCCCAGGATTTCAGCAATCGTCTCCTCCGCAGGCATCTGATAAACAGGCTCGGGGATGATCTCCATTTCGCTGATGCTCTCGTAGAGCTTCTGCTGGTAGTCGTCGCCGGTCATAGTCTCAAACAGGCTGGTGAAGGGGCGCAGGCTGGTAATAGCACCGGCCTCAATAGCCACGATCACGCCGTAGCGATCCACGATCACGGATGTGGGATAGCCGCTGATGCCAAAGGTATTGGCCCAGGCAGAGGGACAGGCAGCCAGAGGGAAGGTCAGGCTCAGACCCTGGGATGCGGGGAAGGCAGCAATGGCCTCGTTGCTCTCGCCCAGAGGATCCAGCGCCACGATGCCCACCTTGTCCTGGTAGAGCTGATAGGCCTTCTCCATGAAGGGGAACTCGGTAACGCACCAGCTGCAGCCGGTGTACCAGAAGTTCATCAGAACCATTTCCTTTTCCTTAAGCATCTCCGACAGGGTGATATCCGTTCCGTCGGGGGTGGTGACGGTGAAATCGTACATCACATCGCCCAGCTTCAAAGTCGTTTCACTCATGGATTCGCCGGTAATCAGGCTGGAGGTAAGGGTGATGGTATAGGTAGTGCTGTCCAAGGTGTAGGACGGCTTCAGATCATATCCCTTGGGCACACCGGAAAGGCTGAGATAATAAGTAGCGCCCTGGGGCAGGGAGATGGTGGCAATACCATCGGCATTGGTCTGACCGTAGCCCTGCAAATTGCTGAGGGCTTCGTCGGTATAGGCCGATACGGCAACACCCTCCATGGCCATACCGCCGGCAGTGCGGACAGCGATCTTATAATCTGCCGAATTGCCCGCTATGACAGTACCGCCATCGCCGTTTTCCTTACAACCCGCAAGACCTGCGGTCAGGGAAAACAGGGTTGCCAACACGGTCAGCATGACAACAAGTTTCTTCATGTTTTTCATAATGCTCTCCTATTCTTTATTAAATAAAATATCGTAAAAATTCGCATACTAAGGCATATTAACCTCATTATAAAATAATCCTACCATATCAAATTTTTTGCGTCAAGAAAATTTCTTTGTCTTGCGGACATTTATTTTCTGTGTGGCGACAACCGACGCACATTATGGCGCAATTTGTTTTTTGTATGCGGATAGAGTTCCCTCCCCTATTGGCGGTATCAAAAATCCCATTTGGGAGCAAAAAATTCGGCATGCAAGCCAAAGCCTCCCCTGTAGGGGAGGTGGCACGGCGTAGCCGTGACGGAGGGGTTTCTGGATGTTAGATTTCGCAATCATTTCATTCCGTTAACCCCTCAGTCTGCTATCGCAGACAGCTCCCCTGCAAGGGGAGCCTTTCTAAGATAAACCATCCTTTACCGCATTAAAATGGCCCCCTCAGCAGAGGGGGTCATAAAGATTATGGTGTGTAGGATTTTGCAGCAAGGCAATATGTGTACAATGCCTGCAAGAGATTTTTGCCATCGGATGAAGTATTCTCGTTGTGATACATTCTGACGATATAATTCATAGGAGAATAAGTAACTGTCATCGACCTGCCGCCGGCATCTTCCACACGCATACTGAATGTATTGCCTATATCCTGGGGCACGATCTGGGAGATTTCCACAAAATAGAGGTCATCTTTCTGTTCTGCCTGTAGCGCCGCGCCGTTGACGGTAAAGGTAAAATCGCGGATATCGTCAGCTTCAAAATAGTACCGCAGCGCCAACTTATGATCGTAGCGAAGAGAGGCTCCCCGGAAGGTAACGCCCTCCAAATTGCCGGAAATGCTGATTGCACTCGGCGCTATTTGCGGAACAGCAGCCATTTCGCTGGCTACGCCCTCATTGGCTAAGGTATTTTCGTTATAATCGAAATATGTTTGCGCCATCGCTCCATAATTGAGCATATAGCGAACCAACTGCTTTGTGCTGTTGCTGTAGTTACCGGAAAGGATCTCATCGGCATAGGCTTTGACCGAATAAGCAAAGGTCTGCCCGCGTATGCCATTGCCGGAAACAATGCACAGGCCGATTTCTTCGGTCATCTGTGCCGGCGCCACATTGACCAGCAGACCACCGATTGCCGAGGAAACAGGAATTTCCGTGATTTGTCCTGCCACTTCAACTTCCACATAGGCTTTGTCATCTGCCATGATTGCATCACTAAATACCATCTGGAAATTGACACCGATATCCTCTTTGAGAATCAGATTCCAGGTATCTACCTTTCCATGTTCCGGTATCTGAGGCTTGTAATCACAAACAACCTCAGCATTGAACAAGGGATCGTTGCCATCGGCGTTGATGGCAATAGCATTCCATTGCGTCCGGGTTCCGGTATAACAGACCGTTTGCAGCTTATCGCACCAGAAAAACGCATATTCCGCGATACTTTCCACAGAGGCCGGGATCACAACCTGCTGCAAATTGCTGCTGCCGATAAATGTGCCGTTGGCAATGGTTTGGACACTGTCGGGAATGGTAACGGCGGTCAAGCCGTGGCAAAACGACAGCGCATAATCCCCTATAACCGAAACACTATTGGGGATGTTGATGTCAGTCAAATCGTCGCAGCTTCCAAAGGCATAGGAACGGATCTCCGTTACACTATTGGGAACGGTATATGTCCCCTCCAACGCGCCGGGGGCCTGGAGCAGTATCTTTTTGCCTTTATCAAACAGCACACCCCAGCTATCGCTGCAATACGCTTCATTGTTGCCATCCACCCAAATTCCGGTCAGACTCCCGCAGGCACCAAATGCCTCCCGGCCAATCTCACAGGTGCTGGCGGGTACACGGACACCTTCTAAGCTGTTACAGGTATTAAAGGCATACATATGCAGCTTCGTCACGCCGTCAGGGATATCATAATATCCCTCTATGGCGCCGGGGGCCTGAAGCAGTTCGGTCTTATCCTTGTTATAAAGCACACCGGCGCTGTCGCTGCAATAATAGGCATTGTCTGCATCGACCCGGATCCCCGTCAGACTATTGCAGTAAGTAAATGCATCCGGGGAGATCTGTACAATATTTTCCGGTATCGTAATTTCGGTCAAATTATAGCAGCTCCAGAATGCCTCTTCTCCTATGATCCTGGCATTGGGATGAATGGTACAAGAGCCAATTTCCTGATACTCGTATTCCAGCAGATACACATAAGGATTCCGGCTGTTTCCTAAATATTTGGCTTTTTCATACACTTTAGTTTGCAGCTTGTTGCAATCGTAGAACGCATCCATCCCAACGCTGGTAATGCTGTCGGGAATAGAAATATTGGTCAAACTGCCGCATCGGTTAAAGGCAGATTCTCCAATATGGGTAACGCCTTCAGGAAGGGAGATATTCGCAAGGTCGCCACATCGGAAAAATGCAAAGTCCCCGATAGTGGTGACACCATTGGGAATATTTATATTGGTCAGACTGCTGCAATCGTAGAATGCATAATCCTCAATTTCGGCGACTGCACTACCCAAAATCACTTGCTGCAAGTTGCCGCAGGTAGAAAAAGCATCCTCCGGTATTTTGACAACGCCATTGCCGATGGTGGCTTTCGTCAGACTGGTACAGCCAAAAAACACCATTTGCCCCATAGTGGTCACGCTGTCCGGGACGGTAATAGCCGTCAGACTTTCGCAGCCGCAAAACGCAGCATCCTCAATGCTGGTAACACCGCTGCCCATAGTCACCTTGGATAGCTTAATACAGTTATAAAACGCGGAATCCCCGATCTCAACAACGCGATTGGGAATCACAACGCTTTGTAATCTGCTGCAACCGTAAAAGGCATTTTCACCAATTCGGGTAACCGCGCTGCCAATAGTCACATTCGTCAGGCCGGTACAGCCGTAGAACATATAATCGCCTACATCTGCACCGACGGTCGCCCCCGTCAGACCGGTACATTCATAAAAAGCATAGGCGCCAACCAGGGTAACATTGGCAGGAATGTTAACATTTTTCAGTGCGCTGCACCAGGAGAAGGCATATTCGTCCAGGTATGTCACGCCACTGCCAATGGTTAATGTAGTCATATTGCTGCAACCGGAAAATGCATATTCCCAAATATACTTCACGCTGTTGGGAATACTCACGCTGGATAGGCTGATACACTCATAAAAAGCCGCCCCGCCGATCCAGGTGACACCGCTTCCTATGGTGAGTCTGGAAAGGTTGCTGCATCTATAAAAGGCAAACTCGCCAATGCTCTGCACACTGTTTGGAATGCTGATACTCTTCAAAGCGGTGCAGCCGCAAAATGCGTAGGCCTCAATACCGGTAACGCCACTGGGGATATTGATGCTCGCCAGGCTTTCACAGTGATAGAACGCACCCTCCCCAATGTAGGTAACGCCGGTCGGAATGGTAACTGCTGTCAATTTGCCGCAGCCAAAGAACGCATCCTGATTGATGTATCTGACACCGGAGGGAATGGTATAGGAATTGCTGATGGCTTCCGGCGCCCGGTACAATACCAGCTTTTCTTTATCAAACAAAACGCCACGGCTGTCACTGCTGTAACTGGGATTTGCGGTATTGACCCATATTCCGCTTAAACTTGTACATCCACCGAATATATTATTCCCAATATTCGTGACACTATCGGAAATGGAAACACTTTTCAGCTTGGTGCAGTCAGCAAACGCGTGATCCCCAATCGTTATAATGCCGGACGGAATCGTAACGCCGGTCAACTGGCTACAGCCAACAAATGCATGGTCTGCAATGGTCGTAACAGGATATCCGCCCAGGTTTGAAGGAACGGTGATATCTGCGCTGATAGATGGATCTACATAGGTGATCGTAGCCTTGCCGTTGGTAACCTCGTAGGTATAGTAGCCGGAGCTGTCCGCTTTGGCAAGCATAGGCGCCGCTGCCAGAAAAACAGCCACAAGGCACAAAACGATCCAACCAGAACGCCGTCTTTTCATAAATCTTCCTCCTTGGTTGCATTGCATAGTTATATTTTAATAATAGGCATTTTAAATCCACAAGTCAATAAGGGCCGGCAATTCCGCCGGCCCTTACAATAGCATTTGGATTTCAGTCCACCATGGAGAGGATGGCAGCCTTAGGTCTTACGCCCAAAGACTGGGCGGTAACCTTTCCGTTTTTGATCACGAACAGGGTGGGAATGCTGGAAACAAAAAACTGATTGGCCAGCTCCGGCTCTTCATCCACATTGATCTTAACTACCTTAATATCCTCCCGCTCCTCGGCGATCTCGTCCAGAGTAGGGGCGATCATCCGGCAGGGGCCGCACCAGGACGCCCAGAAATCCACCAGCACCGGGCGGTCGCTTTCCATGACTTCCTGCATAAAATTCTCTTTTCCAACATGCACGACAGACATATTTCTTCCTCCTGTATATATTATTTTTTTAGAGATTGCCACGCCAGTGTGCGCACTGGCTCGCAATGACACTCTTTGGGGTTGCCTGGCTAAATTTCCTCCGCCAGGACTCTGCGTTTTTTCCAGATTCCCGACAAAAAATAGATAAGACCGGGTATGGCAAAGCCGTAGGGTGCAAGACCGTAGCCCAGCACAAAGCCAAAGAACCCATAATCCAGCGCTATGCCAAACAGCCAGCTCAAGCCGATACGCAGCAGCACGCCGTCCAAAATCGCCAGCACCATACTCAGCTTCGCATTGCCGATGCCCTGGATAAACGCGCCCGTTCCCCGCATCACTGCCAGCGCCGGGAACATCCAGACAATGCCCCGGATAAAGGTGCTGCTTAATGCGTGGACCTGGGGATTATCGTCAAATACCATAAACAGCTGTTTGCCGAAAATCAAATAGGCTGCAACCGCCAGCACCGTAAATACCCCGGCATAGATCCACGCCCAATGCACCGTTTTCTGCGCCCGCTTTACCTGGCCTGCGGCGATGTTCTGACTTACCATAGGCACTGCCGCATACTGGATGCCCATAGAGATCTTATTAATAATATCGTCGATGCGCAGGCCCACGCCGAAGGTAGCCGATGCCACCACATTGATATCATTGACCATAGCATTGACAAACAGCATGGAAATATTGATGCTGCCGGCCTGGATCGCCATGGGGAAGCCTAAGCGCAGAATCATCCGGGCATAATGACCGTTGATGCGGAAATTCTTTCTTTGGAAGTCAAAGCCAAATTCCTCCCGCTTGCGGTATAAGTAAAACAGGGAGAACACAAACGATACGGCCTGGCCGATGATGGTGGCCCAGGCTGCACCTGCCACCTGCCATTTGATAACAAAGGGAAAATCCAGCACCAGGTTAATGACCGATGCAATGCCGATGAACAGGAAGGGCCGTTTGGAATCGCCCATCCCCCGCAGCACCGCCGCCACCATATTATATCCGGCGGTAAACACCTGGCCTGCGGCACAGATCACCAAATAATCCATGGCATAATCCCGGGATTCTTCGGGAATGTTGATCCAATCCAAAATCTGATTTCTGCCCAGCAGAATGACCGACGAGAGCATCAGCGACAAAAGCATGATCATACCAAACAGCGTTCCCGTGATCTGACTCATTTCCTTGCGCTTGCCCGCGCCCAGAGCCTGGGCGATCAGAACCTGGCCCGCATTGGAAAATCCAAGGCACACCATGGTGGCAAAGTTCATGATCTGACTACTTTGGGAAACCGCCGACAGGCCGGGGGTTTTCACATACTCGCCCACCACGATCATATCGATGGTGCTGTAAAACACCTGCAGGGCATTGGATGCCATAAAGGGCAGCATAAACCATAGCATCTGCCGCCAAATACTGCCCTGGGTAAAATCTTTGGTCAGCGTTTTATGTTTCCGGGCCACTGTCTGATCTCCTTACTTCGTGATGAATTGTTGCCATATCGAAGGTCACCACCGTATGGTAGGTGCAATCTCCCTGGCTGCGCAGCTGCTCATCAAGGTGTTTTTTGATGGTTTTTTGCTGCTGCATCAGCTCCGCCGGCAAGGCAATATCGAAAATCAAATTGGTATTGTCCTTGCCCTGCACCATCCGAAAATCGTGAAAGGTGATGCGGCTGTCTATGGCGGTGAGGATTTTGCCAACCACAGCACGCATACGCTCCAGCTCGGGGTCGTCGGTGACCACCGGATCATAATGGATCACCAAATGCACATTATGCTCCTGCAAGCATTTTCGCTCCAATTGGTCGATCAGCTCGTGGCACTCCAGAGCGCTTTCCCGCTCGTCCATTTCCACATGGATACTGGCAAACCGCTGACCCGGGCCGTAGTCGTGAACCATCAGATCGTGGTAGCCCAGAATTTTCGGCTCGGTTTGGATCACATCCACGATCAGTCGTTGCAGCTCGGGACTGGCTGTTTCCCCCAGCAAGGGACTGATGGTTTCCTTGCCCAGGGATATACCGCTATAGAGAATAAACAGCGCCACCGCCATACCCATCCAGCCGTCGATCTGCCAACTAAAGAAGTGCTCCGCCAGCACGGCGATCAGCACCGCGGAGGTGGCGATCACATCGTTACGGCTGTCTGCGGACGCTGCCAGCAGCGTTTGGGAGGCAATGCGCTTGCCCAAACGGCGGTTAAACAGGCACAGCCACAGCTTTACCAGCACAGAGCCGATCAGCACTGCCAGCATGGGGATACTCATTTCCACAGCAGCGGGATGCAGAATTTTATCCAAAGAGGTTTTTGCCAATTCAAAGCCGATCACCACGATCAGCGCTGCCACCGCCAGACCGGAAAGATATTCATACCGGGCGTGGCCGTAGGGGTGGTCATCGTCCGCCGGACGCTCTGCCAGTCGGAATCCCACCAAAGTCACCAGGGCGCTGGTCGCATCGGAAAGGTTATTTAAGGCATCCGCGGTGATACTGACCGAGCCGGACACCGTACCCACAACCAACTTCATCGCGCACAGCAAGATGTTGCAAATAATTCCCACCGCGCCGGACAGCTTGCCGGTTTTTGCCCGCACTGATGGCTGGCTTGGGTCGCCTTTGGCAAACAAATAAATCAACAGCCTGGTCATACCGATCTCCTTACTTTATTACTATAGTCATTATACCATATTCTGCAATCATAAGTCCAGACAAAAACAAAATGGCGTGTTGCAAAACGACTGCAATACGCCCTGAAACTATGCAATTTCTACTTCTGCGAATGTTGGGGCGGATAGAATCCGCCCGCGGGAGGCTGATAGCCTCCCCTACAGATTCTAACGACAGATTTTTAAAGCAGGCTAAAAATAGCCCCAACAGATTTAGTATATCATAGGGCATTGATTTTGTCAACGCCTTATGTCCGTGTGTGGTGCATTTCTGTATTCTGCACAAATACATTTTATGCACTTTGTATAGTTTTCCATATTGCATTTTCCAAATTCTTGTGCTATCTTATAGTCAGAAAGGGTGATACCAATGAAAAAGTAAAAAAAGACTCAAACATCACTTTCCTTTCGGCGTGATCGTTCAAGGCTGTCAGTAAGAAGTTAAATAATTTTTATCGACTCATCAATCTGAAAGTAAGTAACGAAATCACCGATCAAGTGCTGATTACTTGCATCATCAATAGAAGATACAAATTTGTGCAGCATTTGAACACTGGCGCCTGGGAAGTTGAAATACGAGTCTTTACCGATAACCCCCAAGGGAAATGTTCCGGCTCATAAAAAGTTGCTCGCTTTTCGAGCTTGTTTGGATGTTTTTTGGATAGATAGCGTGATGCGGAATGGATTTCGACAATGGGTTATCGTTTGATTCTGTAGAAAGAGAGGTTAACCAAGGATGTTAGATAATAAGAGTGAACAGAAATGACCCTTGACTACAAAAAAATGTTTTTTGCCGTGACACAAGAAGCAGTAGTCAAGGGTCATTTCACTTTTTTACAAATAGATTCCCTTACACGCCTGAAAGGGCGTTTTTTTATGCCTTTTTTCGCATAATCCTTCGTCTTTCGGAGAAAATACCCATGTATTTTCTGACGAAAGGTTTGAATATCATGATTGAACAAGATACCATCCGGCTGCTGCGGGAATGTGACGCCGGAGTCAAAATGGGAATTTCCTCCATCGAGGATGTGATCGGACGGGTGAAGGACGATTCCATGGCCAAGGTCCTGGAGCACTGCCTGCAGGAGCACACCCAGCTTCACAGCAAGATCCAGCAGCGGCTTTCTGAATTTCACGATGAGGGCAAAAACCCTAACCCTATGGCTAAGGGTATGAGCTGGATGAAGACCACCTTCAAGCTGGGCATCGACGAAAGCGACAAAACCATCGCTTCTTTGATGACCGACGGCTGCAATATGGGGGTAAAATCTCTGAACCAATACCTCAACGAGTACGAAGCGGCTGAAGAATACGCCAAGGATATCACCAAAAAGCTCATTGCTCTGGAACAGTCTTTGGCCGACGATTTAAAAGAATACCTCTAAAAAAACGGTGCCGAAAAACGGCACCGTCTATTTTACATTTCCGGATTTCCCAGCATCTGCTTTGCCGCTGCCAGCAAGGCAGATTTTTCGTTGGCAATTTCTCCGGACAGAACCATTTCCAGCAGCTTTTTCTGGCATTTTCCCAGAGCCGGTCCGGGTTCAAACCCAATTTCCATCAAGTCATGGCCATTGACAGCCAAATCCCGCAGCTGCAGGCGGCCTTCCTCTTTTTCCAGCTTTTCCAGCATCAGCAGCAGCTTCTCGCTTTGGGTGGAATTGGAGCTGATCTTACGCTTTCCGTCCCGATCCGCCTGCTGCAGCGCCACCAGCTTGCGGATATTGTCCCCGCCGTAGCGGCTGAGCTTTTTCCGCAGAGCGGCTTTTTCCGGGGTCAGGGTATCCATATGGTGCTCGATCAGGAACACCACCTGCTCCCGCAGGGCGTTGGAGGCTTTCAGCCGGGTCAGAATATCGTTGGCAATGGCTGCGCTTTCTTTGGCGTGGCCATAGAAATGACCTTTTCCGTCCGCATCCCGGGTAAAGGTATGCGGCTTTGCTACATCGTGCAGCAGCGCTGCCCAGCGTAGCGCCGGGTCTTGCGGCACGCGGCACAGCACCCGGTCTGTGTGGGCAAATACATCAAAGGCGTGGTGGGGATTGTGCTGCTGGAAGCCGACACAGGGGGCAAGCTCCGGCACAGCCTGCACCATAACCTCCCGGAAACGAAGCAGATCCCCCTGCTCCATGGCACACAGGATCTGGGTCAGCTCGCTCATCACCCGCTCAGAAGCCAGGTTCTCCATAAGGGGCGTCAGTTTATTCATAGCCTTGCGGGTTTCCGGCGCAACTTCCAGCCGGAAGCGGCAGGCAAAGCGCACACCCCGCAAAATCCGCAGAGAATCCTCTTGGAAGCGGGTTTCGGGTTCTCCCACTGCCCGCAGTACGCCGGCAAACAAGTCTTTTTCGCCGCCATAGGGATCGATGCATCCTGTTTTGGGGTGGTAGGCCATGGCATTGATGGTGAAATCCCGGCGGGCCAGATCTTCCTCCACCCGATCCACAAATACCACGCTGTCAGGATGGCGGTTGTCGGCATAGCCGGTTTCTGTGCGATAGGTGGTGATCTCATAGACCTTGCCGTCCATCACAACGCCCACCGTTCCGTGTTTTTCTCCGGCACGAACCAGTTCGTAACCGGCAAAAATCCGGCACATTTCCTCCGGGGTAGCATTGGTGCAAAGGTCATAATCGCTGGGAGTCAGTCCCAGCAGACTATCCCGGACGCAGCCGCCCACGGCATACACCGTAAAACCTGCCTGCTCCAACTGCTCCATGCAGCTTTGCACCGGCTGGGGCAGCCGCACCGCCCCCGGGGTAACAAACAGTCCGCTGGCCAGCCACAGCGCCATACCCAACTGATAGGGCCACATTGGGCCGTACATACAGGCCACGGTAGCAAACAGCGCAGCCAAATTCAGAATCAGCGCTCTTTTATAATTTGCTTCCCGCAGCTCCACAGGGCAAAGCTCCAAGCTGTACAGTACACAAAGCAGTCCCGACAGCGCCGGGAACAGATATTCCAGCAGCTGCGTCTGACGGCTCCATTGGGAATACCGGCTAAAGCACAGGGCAAACAGGGTAATCCCCAGCACTGCGTAGGCCGCCAGCGGTATCTTTTTTCTCTGCAGACGGCACACAGCCAGCAGCACGAAGCAAACCGCCGTCACCAGCTTTAAAATCCAAAATACATTCCGGTCGTAATCCGTAAGCGCCCAGTAAATATGGCTCAGCGCCGCTGCCAGACAGCCAATGGCCTGCACAGGCAGCTTCACCGGAATCCGGTAGTCCCGGTCAGCGCCCTTCACCGCATACACTGCCAAAATCGCCGCCACCGCCAGAATGCCGCAAGCGATCACACAGGAAGTTACGGGACTTCCAGGCAGCCGCCCATATTCGTCCATTTGGGCAAACAGCCGCATTTGCAGCAGCAGGCATACAATTCCGATCCCCAGAACCGGAATTGCTGTTTTTTTCGGTTTCATAGTATGCCCTCCCATCCGCACATCGGCGCGCAACTGCGCCGATGACCGTATCCAATGCAATTTTATCTTTATTATAGCAGAAAAATATGGAAATTCTACCCCCATTCGGAAAAATAACACTTGTTTCCCGGGCAAAGAGATAGTATAATAGCCAGAGTGTAAAATTTCCGCAAAAACGGAGGTTTCCCTGTGCGCGCTTATTTATACATTTCAAGCCTTCTGATCAGTCTGGCCATCAGTGGGTTTACCGGGGTCTTTGAACAGCTTTCCCGGCTCTGGATCCTGCCTGTGAGCTATATTGGCGTTTTTCTTTTGCAATATGTGGTGTTTTTCATTTTCCTTTGGCTGTGGAGTCTGACCGTGGATACCAGCAAGCCCCAGGAAAAAGAAAGTCCTTTCTGCCGTTTTTTGACCAGACAGGCCATCGCCCTGGTGGTCCCCCGGCTGATGAAGATCCACACCACCGGAACCGAGAAAATCCCCAAAAAAGGACGCTTTCTGCTGGTATCCAACCATCTGTTTGATCTGGATCCGGTTGTTTTTCTCAAGTGCTTTCCCAAGAGTCAGCTGACCTTTGTTTCCAAACGGGAAAACAAAAAGCTGTTTATGATCAGCAAATATATGCACAAGCTGATTTGTCCCTTCATCAACCGGGAGAACGACCGGGAAGCGCTGAAAAGCATCCTGCGGTGCATTCAGATTTTAAAAGACGATCTGGCCTCCATTGTGGTATTCCCGGAGGGGCATATCTATAAAAGCGACCGCAAGCTCCACCATTTCCGCAACGGTGTATTTAAAATCGCCCAGCGGGCAAAGGTGCCCATCGTGGTCTGTACACTGAAAAATACCCAGTACATCAAAGAGAATCTGCGGCGGTTGAAACGAACCCATGTGTATATGGATCTTTTGACCGTGATCGAACCGGAGCAATACCGAGGGCTGAATACCGTGGAACTGGGTGAACAAATTTATAACTTGATGGCTCAGCATCTGGGCCCGGAAAATGTATCTACAGAAAAGAGGACTATACTATGACAAACAGCGAAAAAACACTGGATATGATCGTAAACCTTTGCAAAAACAGAGGTTTTGTCTATGCCGGCTCTGAAATTTACGGCGGTCTGGCCAACTCCTGGGACTACGGCCCTTTGGGTGTGGAATTTAAGAACAATGTCAAGAAGGCCTGGATGAAGAAGTTTGTGCAGGAATCTGACTACAATGTCGGCCTGGACGCCGCCATTTTGATGAATCCCCAGACTTGGATCACCACCGGCCATGTGGGCAGCTTCTCCGATCCCCTGGTGGATTGCAAGGGCTGCGGCGCCCGTCACCGCGCTGACAAGCTGATCGAGTCCGCTCCCTCCGGCGAGGGCGTCAATGTGGATGCCATGAACTCCGCCCAGATGAACGATTTCATCACCGAGCACGAGGATGTGGTCTGCCCCAACTGCGGCAAGCACCATTTTACCTCCATCCGCAACTTCAACCTGATGTTCCAGACCAAGATCGGTGTCACCGAGGACTCCTCCTCCACCTGCTATCTGCGTCCGGAAACCGCCCAGGGTATCTTCGTCAACTTCTCCAACATTCAGCGCACTACCCGGAAAAAGCTGCCCTTCGGTGTCTGCCAGGTGGGTAAAGCATTCCGTAACGAGATCACCCCCGGCAACTTCACCTTCCGTACCAGAGAATTTGAGCAGATGGAATGCGAGTTCTTCTGCAAGCCCGGCACTGACCTGGAGTGGTTTGCCTACTGGAAGGACTTCTGCAAGAACTGGCTGATCTCCCTGGGCATCAAGGAAGAGAGCCTGCGGCTGCGTGACCACGAGCCGGCAGAGCTGGCCTTCTATTCCCGGGCTACCACCGATATCGAGTATCAGTTCCCCTTCGGCTCCGGCTGGGGTGAGCTGTGGGGCATTGCCGACCGCACCGACTACGACCTGGGCCGCCATCAGGAAGCTTCCGGCAAGGCTCTGGACTACTACGACCAGGAAGCTAACGAGCACTATATCCCCTATGTCATCGAGCCCAGCCTTGGCTGCGACCGTGTGGCCCTGGCTTTCCTGTGCGAGGCTTACGACGAGGAAGTTGTGGGTCAGGACAAGAACGGCAAGGACGATGTGCGTACCGTGCTGCGTCTGCACCCGGCACTGGCTCCTTTCAAGGCTGCTGTGCTGCCTTTGAGCAAGAAGCTCTCTCCCAAGGCTGAGGAGATCTACCATATGCTCCAGAAGGACTTCATGGTAGATTTCGACGATGCCGGTTCTATCGGTAAGCGTTACCGCCGGGAAGACGAGATCGGCACACCTCTGTGCATCACCGTAGATTTCCAGACCGTGGGCGACGACACCACCGAAGCTGACAACTGCGTCACCGTCCGTGACCGCGACACTATGGAGCAGGTGCGGATTCCCATCGCTGAGCTGAAAAACTATATCGCTGAGAAGTGCGCATTTTGATAATTGACAGTTGACAATTATCCAAAAACAAAACCTTATACCATTGGGGAGGGGCATTGCCCCTCCCTTCGTTTTACAATCGGATAAATTAGAATTTACCTTAGTAAATACCTTCCCCCGGGGGGAAGGTGCCCCGAAGGGGCGGATGAGGAACGGCGATAGCCGAAGGTTAGGAAAAAGTCTGTTTCTTGGTGTAAATCGGTAGCGTTCCGCCCGCATTCCTCATCAGTC
>JAFODZ010000019.1 GCA_017380435.1 Oscillospiraceae bacterium | reverse complement strand
GTTCCTTCCAAGGCACTCAGCGATGCGCTGGTAGAAGCAATGAAAGATAAGCTGGTTGACTAAATAAAAAGCCCCATATACAACAAAAAGCCCGTACTGACATCCGATCAGTACGGGCTTAAATGTTAATATGGGGATCATGTGAGAGGAATGAAATTATTCTTTACTCACAAACCACTTGCAATGCAGAATAACTGCATGAAAGCGGAATCTTATCAAAAGCTTATCAGAAGAGATGAGCGAATTCGAAAAACCGTTGGTATTACTCGCTTTTTTGAATTTTTCGAATTATTCCCACTCGATGGTGCCGGTGGGCTTGGGAGTCAGGTCGAAGAGGACACGGTTGATGCCTTCCACCTCAGCGGTAATGCGGGCAACGATCTTGTGGAGAATCTCGTAGGGGATCTCTTCGATGGTTGCGGTCATTGCGTCCTTGGTGTTCACCGCGCGGATAATGGCGGGCCAGCCTTCGTAACGGCTCTCGTCCTTCACGCCGACGCTCTTGATATCAGGGATTGCGATGAAGTACTGCCAAGTCTTTTCAGCCAAGCCGCACTTGTCAAACTCGTCACGCAAAATTGCATCAGCCTCACGCAGAGCGTGGAGACGGTCACGGGTGATAGCACCCAGGCAGCGGACACCCAGGCCGGGGCCGGGGAAAGGCTGACGGTAGACCATTGCGTGGGGCAGGCCCAGAGCCTCACCGACCACACGAACTTCGTCCTTAAACAGCAGTTTCAGAGGCTCAACCAGCTCAAACTGCAGATCCTCGGGCAGACCGCCCACATTATGATGGGACTTAACAGCCTTTTTACCCTCAGCAGCCTTGATGGACTCCAAAATATCGGGGTAGATAGTACCCTGAGCCAGGAAGGAAATACCCTCCAGCTTTCTGGCCTCGTCAGCAAACACTGTGATGAATTCCTTACCGATGATTTTACGCTTAGTCTCGGGATCGGACACGCCTGCCAGCAGATCCAGGAAATGATCGGTGGCATCTACGTAGATAAGGTTGGCATCCATACCATCCTTAAACATTTTGATAACACCCTCAGACTCATTCTTGCGCATCAAGCCGTGGTTTACGTGGACACAAACCAACTGCTTGCCAATTGCTTTAATAAGCAGTGCGGCAACAACAGAAGAATCAACGCCACCGGAAAGAGCCAGCAGCACCTTCTTATCCCCTACCTGTGCACGGACAGCAGCAACCTGCTCTTCGATGAACGCATCGGCCAGTGCCTTGGTCGTAATACGCTGCATAGATTCGGGACGGACATTTTCACTCATATTGGATTCCTCCCAACAAAAATTATAGCACCATTATACATACATCTTTTTCTGTATGCAAGAAAAAATTCCTCGAAAAAGCGATAATTTTTCACTTTTTTCTTAATACAACGCCAACACAAACCGGTAGTATAGCTTTCGGAAAAGGCCGTGACGGCGAATCCGCTGCTTTGCGCCCTCCAGATAGTCCAAGAAGGGTTGTAAATCCTCTTCCTGGGGCGCGTGACGGCTGAATTTCGCCTTTTCTGCGATTGTCAGCAATTCTTCCCCGGGCGTTTCCCGTAAGCAGGCAGCAAACCGTTCAGCCTCCTGCCAATAAGCAAGAACACGCGCCGTCATCGTCCCGGTATACAACCTCTTCCGTCGTAGGTACAAGCGAATCGGGCGCTGTGCAAAAGCTGCTACAATCGCCGCCGACAGTGCCACGATGCCAATTACATAAACTATACGCCAGTTAAAAGGCGCTTTCTCAATCTCCGGGGTCGTTTCCGGCTGTTCCGGAACTTGTTGAGCGGAAGGCGTAACCTCCAGCACAGCCCAACCAAAACCAGGCAACCAGTACTCCACCCAAGCATGAGCATGTCTGGAGCGTACCAGGGAAACACAGTTCTCCCTTACCTGCAAAGCATAGCCGGTAACATAGCGCGCCGGAATCCCTGCTGCCTGCAAAAGCACTGTAGCCGCAGTAGCAAAGTGGACGCAGTAGCCGGTATCGCTATCCTCCAGGAACCACTTGGCAAAGTCCGCCTCACCCAAAGGCATCGTATCTGTTTTTAAATCGTACCGCGCAGAATTGCGGACATAGTTTTTAATTGCCTGGGCTTTTTCATAGACACTGTTTTTTTCTGCCGTAATTTCCGCTGCCATAGGCTCTGCCCATTTTGCTACACTCTCTGTGTAGTGCCGATATTGATCCGGGTCAGAAATTTCCGGTTCAACCTCCGTCAGCGGCAGCGCATTGGAGGGCAAAAGCGCCGTTGTAAAGGAATACTCTGTAAGTTTCTTGGTATTTTCCATACCGCGGGTCATATCCTCCAGCCCTATGCTCTGCACATAGTAAGGCAAATAGAGCATCTTGTGGGCATAGCGGGTTTTGATCCGCACCTCACCCACCGACTTCAACTGTTCCCGATCCGGCCAATAAAGAGAAGGTGTTCCCTTCCGGCTGTCCGTCCAGGTCTTTCCGTCATAAGCATCCAACGATCGTCCCCGCAGATACAGCATACCATCATAACCGCTGTCAACCTGCAGCACTTCCGCCTGCGAGTTTTCACGGATACCTACCGAGTCCAGGCGGACAACACTGCCGTCAACACTGGAGCCGGTGTTGCCGGTTTTCACCAGATCTCCAAAAATCGCCTGCACATAATCATTCTGCAAAACAGCGCCCATCACCGTCTGTGCGAATGCATCTGCCTGATAATTACTTTGGGGTACAGCAACAAACAAAATCAAAAGGAAGGCCGCTAATGGCGCTGCCGCTATAAGAATCAGCCGGTTACCCTCAAAAGCGCTGTTCCGTCGCGCTGTATGGCTCAACACCAAAAGCAAAACGCCAAAAAAGAACATCCACAGAAACACCGCATCCGGAACGGTATCCCGTACGAAAAAGCAGCTGGCAAAGCAAATCAATGCCGGAAGCAGTCCTGCAAACGTATTCTTTCTGCGAAGCACTGTCCAGGCAATCACAATAGTGATCACCATCCCCAAAAAGCAGAGAAACAGCCAAATTTCCGGCTCCAACGCTTCCGCAGTGTAATGCTCCGGCCGAATAATGCCGCAGCCATAAGTGACATTATACTCGCGAGTAAGGCGATACAATACCGCCTGAAAGCTCAGATCCATATTTCCGGCAAACCAAAGGCCGCAACCCGCAACTGCTACTGTTGAAAACAAAATAAGATCCAATGGCAGCGTAAAGCAAAGGCCGGAAAGCAGCGCGCCGATTGCGCACCATAGCGCCACAGTCCAAAGATTCACCGCCATATCAAATCCGGTGACTATGCAACCGACACAAGCCATACCGATCACAAAAGCTATCGCAGTTCCACACAGTGCCGGAATAATCTTTTTCTTAACCATCCCCGCCACCTCCGATCTTCTGCACGAGCAAAGCATCCTCTGCCTCCGGCAAGGTTTCATCAGTGGCGCAAGGCATTGCCAGAATCTTCCGCAATCCTTCTTCCAGAGAATTCTCGTTGATAACAGAAAAAGACACGACTCCCGCGCCTGTAAGACAGCGGACCCGGTGTGGTCTTTTTTGTGCAATCAACTTGCGGCTGGTCCACAAAAGTTGTCCCAGTTTTTTATCCAAAACCTCAGCAGTTC
>JAFODZ010000018.1 GCA_017380435.1 Oscillospiraceae bacterium | reverse complement strand
TGGTAGAACACCAGCCTTCCAAGCTGGATACGCGGGTCCGATTCCCGTCACCCGCTCCATAGATGCGCCAGTAGCTCAGCTGGATAGAGCAACTGCCTTCTAAGCAGTAGGTCGGGGGTTCGAGTCCCTCCTGGCGTGCCAGTACTGCCTTCGGCAGCAAGTAATAAGTAATAGTGAACAGTGAATAAGTTACTTCTTCACTCTTACTTCTTACCTTTTACTTCAAATATGGTGGGTGTAGTTCAATTGGCAGAGCACTGGATTGTGGTTCCAGGCGTTGTGGGTTCGAGTCCCATCACCCACCCCAGAAAAAACAGGAGATATCTTCGGATATCTCCCTTTTTATATAGTTTTGCTTTGTAAAGGGACTCGAAGAATTAAATCCAACCTGCCGGTGGCAGGTTGGCGGCGACGGCTTGACGGAGCCGAACCTTAATCTGCTCCCCTTTGGGAGCAGATGCAAACGAGTCCCATCACCCACCCCAGAAAAGGTGTTCCTTTTTAATGAAATAAATCCCTTGCGGGATTTGTGAAATACGCTTCGCGTGTGAAATGTTGGGCAGCAATATTTCATTTAATGTGTTATAATATCCGCAAAGGAGTGTGGCATATGAAAAAGATTTACATACTGCTGGCACTGTTGCTGCTGCTGTCGGGGTGCGGCAAAGAGACCGGGAAGACACAGACCTCCCAGTTGCCGGATGTGCCGACAGCAAAACCGGTGGTCTTTGACATCTACGCCATTAATGACCTGCACGGCAAGCTGACAGACACCGATGCGCAGCCCGGTGTAGATGAACTTTCTACCTATTTGAAGCAGGCACAGCAGACGCAAAACACGATCCTGCTATCCACTGGCGATATGTGGCAGGGGACTTCGGAATCCAATTTGACAGGCGGCCTTATGGTTACCGAGTGGATGAACCATATGGATTTCACAGCCATGACCCTTGGCGGACACGAATACGATTGGGGCGAGGAAGGAATCCGCAAAAACAGGCAATTGGCACAGTTTCCCTTTCTGGGCATCAATGTATATAGCCGCCAGACCAACCAACGGGTAGATTACTGCCAAAGCTCGGTGGTCGTGGATCGGGAGGGTGCGCAGATCGGTATTATCGGCGCCATTGGCAACTGCTATTCCTCCATTGCTTCGGAGCATACCAAGGATGTTTATTTCATAACCGGTGATGCGCTGACGGCTTTGGTCAAAGCGGAGTCGGAAAAACTCCGCAGCCAGGGCGTGGATTTTATTATCTACACCATCCACGACGGCTATGACCAAAATACTTCCAGTATGGATGCGGTGAGCGTCGGGGATGGGGAGCTGGCAAGCTATTACGACATCTCCCTTTCCGACGGCTATGTGGATTTGGTTTTTGAGGCCGACTCCCACTATTGGTATCTGCTCAAAGACCGCCACGGGGTTTACCACCTGCAAGGCGGCGGAAACAACAGCGGCTTGTCCCATGCCCGGGTGCTGATCCATGAGGGCAATGGGGATGCCTATGTTTTTGACGCAGAGCTTTTGCCGGCCGGCAAGTACAGCTATATGGAGGACAGTCCCGTGGTGGAGGAGCTTCTAAGCAAATACGCAGAGGAAATTGCCCCGGCTGCAAGAATTTTGGGTACCAACAGTCAGTACCGCAATAAATACAATATCTGCCAGCTGGTGGCCAATCTGTATTGCGCCAAGGGCGTGGAAAAATGGGGCGAATCCTACGACATCGTGCTGGGCGGTGGTTATATATCCTGCCGTTCTCCCGGATATCTGCCCGCAGGCGAGGTCAGCTACAGTCAGTTGCAGTCCCTGCTTCCCTTTGACAATCAGATTACTCTGTGCAGCATCCGTGGGCGGGATTTGGTCAGCAAATTCCTGGAGACGGATCACGATGCTTACTATATCAAAACCACCGCTTACGGAGAAAGTATCCGGGGAGGCATTGATCCGGATGGAATCTACTATGTGGTGACGGACAGGTATTCTGCCGATTATTCCTACAACAATATGACGGTGATCGATACTTACAGCCAGAATATCTTTGCCCGGGATCTGGTGGCGGAGTACATCGCCGCAGGAGGACTTACATAAAAAAGACGGCCTTCGGGCCGTCTTTTTATATTGAAATCTTTTTGAGAATTTCCGGGAGTTTCTCATATATGACATCGGCGACAGCGCCTTTTGCACATGGGCATACATTTTCAAACCGGTCTGCCACGATGCCGTCGGCGGGGCAGTAGGCGTAATCCGCACCCTCCAGCATAGTCAGGTCATTTTCCGCATCTCCCACGCAGACCAGGATTTTTTTACCCAAGTCCTTTTGCAGAAGACGGGCGGACCGGAGCTTGGACACACCCAAGGCGTGAATGTCCGCGATTCGGGCGCAGGCCCGGAATACCTGCACCGCGTGACCGTAGGTGCTTTCTACATAATCGACTGCTTCCTGGAAAAGCGCCAGTTCCTCGTCGGTTGCCTGGTACATGGAGGCTACGGTGTTTTCCCGGAACTGACCGTAAAGGGCGGCCTTGATAAAGGGCTGGGGGACAGTTTCGGGGGTGACATAGCCCCAGGCACACTGATTGTGCTGGGAGTAGTTTTCCCAGCCGGTGTCCTGCCGGGTCAGATAATGGGCGTCGATGCCCTGGATCTCTAAATGCAGTTGGGGAAAACGGGTTTGCAGATCCCGAATCAGCTTAGCCCCGTCCAGCTCCAGGGGAGCATAGCGGGTTAGTTTGCCGGTTTTGACATCGTAGGCTGCCGAGCCGTTATACAGCAGCAGCGGGGCATTGACCGGCACGGCGGGGATGACCGTGTTGACGCACATGGGGATGCTTCTGCCGGTGTTGACGGTGAAGGCACCGCCGTTTTTTATGAAATAGGTAATGGCGTCGATGTTCCGTTGGGGAACGGTGGAGTCCGGCGCTGTCAGCGTCCGGTCAAAATCCACCGTCAGCAAAATATCTGAAAACATACCCATAAGGATTCTTTTCTCCTTCTATATTAAGCCTCCCCTCGCAGGGGAGGTGGGTCGCCGTAAGGCGAGCCAGAGGGGTTTGCAGATAGTTATTGACCCCTCAGTCACGGCTTACACCGTGACAGCTCCCCTACAAGGGGAGCCAATTAACCTATTTTGTTTAATTTTTCCAGGACTGCCCTGAAATATTCCGGCAGGTCGGCGTGGACAACCACCGGAAGGCCGGTACGGGGGTGGGCAAAGGACAAAGTCCCGGCGTGGAGGCATTGGCTGGTCTGTCCCAGCTCCGGCTTTTTGTGACCATAGACTGTATCGCCCAAAATGGGATGACCGATATGGGCCATATGCACCCGAATTTGGTGGGTACGGCCTGTTTCCAAACGGCAGCGCACATGGGTATAGCCCCGGTAGCGGGTCACCACTTCCCAATGGGTGACGGCGTTTTTGGAGTTGCGGGCAATGACGCACATCTTTTTGCGGTCGGAGGGGTGACGCCCGATGGGAGCATCCACCGTGCCGCTGTCCTCTTTGAAATTGCCGCAGACGATGGCCTCGTAGGTGCGGGCCATGGAATGATCCTTTAACTGGGAGGCCAGTACCGTGTGGGCAAGGTCATTTTTGGCAACTGCCAAAAGACCGGAGGTATCTTTGTCAATGCGATGAACGATGCCCGGGCGCAGCTCGCCGTTGATGCCGGAAAGCTGCCCGGCCTTGGCAAAGAGCAGGCCATTGACCAGGGTATCATCCTGGTGACCGGCGGCGGGGTGGACAACCAGTCCCTTGGGCTTGTTCAGCACGATCACATCGTCATCTTCGTAAACGATCTCCAGGGGGATATCCCGGGGTGCGATATCTACTTCCTTGGGTTCGGGAATCTCAAAACTGACCTTGTCGCCTTCTTGCAGGCGATCGTTCTTTTTTGGCGTTTTGCCGTTTAAGGTGACGCAGCCTTCTTCAATCAGCCGCTGGGCGGAGGAGCGGCTCATATCCGGGGCGACCCGGGCAAGAAAGGCGTCCAGCCGTTCCCCGGCAGTATCAGCAAACAGAATCATTGTTTTTTCTCTTCTTTCCAGAAATCACGGTTAAAGAAAGCCAGATGGGCGATCAGCAGGATGCACCCGCAGGTGATGAAACAGTCGGCAACGTTGAAAACAGGGAAGTCAATGAACTCTGTGGCGATCATATCCACCACATATCCCAGCCGCAGCCGATCGATCATATTGCCCAAGCCACCGGCGAAAACCGCCACGATGCACCATCTTTCAAAGGCCTTGAAAGGCAGCCGTTTTTTGGAAAATTCCCAAACGATAAACACGGCAAACACCGCGAAAATCACCGCAAACAGCCATTGCTGCCCCTGGAGCATGGAAAAGGCGGCGCCTTTGTTTTGCACATAAGTCAGGCCCATAAAGCCGGGGATCACAGAGATATGCTCATAAAGGTCAATGTTTGCTACAGTCAGATATTTGGTAACCTGGTCGCCGACCAGGATCAAAACGCCGAAAATCGCCATAAGAATGTAAGTCATAGCAGCCTCCAAATAAAATAATTATCTGAATTTTACCATTATTTAAAAACAAAGTCAATTCTATGGGATAAATAAGAATTTACCTTAGTAAATACCTTCCCCCGGGGGGAAGGTGCCCCGAAGGGGCGGATGAGGAACGGCGATAGCCGAAGGTTAGGAAAAAGTCTGTTTCTTGGTGTAAATCGGTAGCGTTCCGCCCGCATTCCTCATCAGTC
>JAFODZ010000017.1 GCA_017380435.1 Oscillospiraceae bacterium | reverse complement strand
GACTGATGAGGAATGCGGGCGGAACGCTACCGATTTACACCAAGAAACAGACTTTTTCCTATCCTTCGGCTATCGCCGTTCCTCATCCGCCCCTTCGGGGCACCTTCCCCCCGGGGGAAGGTATTTACTAAGGTAAATTCCCATTTACTGGATTTTCAAAATATCGCACAGCTTGGCGACCGCTTCGTCGTAGTTCTCAAAATCCACCACATAGTCGCAGATCTGCGCATTGTGTTCCTCAAATTCAATGGCGGTAAGGCGGTTAACCTTGTCGTCAATGGAAGAATTCTTTTTCAGAATGTTGGCCATCAGTGCCCGTTTTTCCCGCTTGATATAGATGGTAGTAACATTCTTAAAATTGGTCTTCAGCGACATGGCGCCGCAAATATCCATAGTTGTCAGCACATGGTGGCCGCTCTTGAGGATCTCCTCCACATCGGCCTTCTTGGAGCCGTAGCAATGACCGGCGTACATTGTGGATTGGAACATTTCGCCGCTGTCGCACATCTGGCGGAACTCCTCCAGCGGTACATAGTTGTACCACTCGTTTTTCTCCACAGCGGTGGGGTCATTGGTGGTATAGCTGACCAGCTTTTGGAATTTATCCGTTTTGTGCAGCAGCCGTGTAGCGATCTTGGATTTACCGCTGCCGGAGGGGCCAACAAGTACCACAATACCCGGCTCATCAGAGGAGAACGAATCCTCTTTAGCCACATAGCTCTCAGCGATGACCTCTACCACTTTCAAAAACTCGTCATAGTTGTTCACCGCCAGCATACCTGTAGCCTGCTGATTCCAGGGACGGCGCATCAAGATGGGATACTTGGCCTTGGAGCGCAGGATATTGTGCATAGCATCGTCAAAGAGGATGTCCATCTGGATCTTATCTTTCCGGGAACCCATATAAATATGGTCGGGGTTGATTTCCGGGAATTCCTCCATGATTCGTTTTGCCCGAATGCCCATATATTCCGGCGGAACAGCCGTGGTGATATAGACCTCGGTCATTTGGGACAGCTTGCGGACAAATTCCTTCGCGCCCTCATAAACCGGCTGTGTGCGATAAAACTCCGGGTCACTGAAGTACTGATAAATGGTATCCACCCGGGTACCCAGCTTGCCCCAGGTTTCCTTTTCATAGATGGTCATCGGGGGATCGAACTTATATTTTTCATTAGCCAGTCGAATGGCATATGCCGTACATTCCATCAAAAGGTCATCAATGTCCAGCGCTGTCGAAAGACGATATTTTCTGCTCATACTTTTTCGCTTCCTTTCTCAAATTTCTCACGCAGTGCAAAGCCGTCTTTAAATCTAAAAATCTTGTCAAACAGCTTGCTTGCCCATTGGATCAGCGTACCGTTGACCAGTGCGCAGATCAAGGTTGCCAAACCCACGCCCTCGATTTTTCCCAGCAGCAGCAAAGACATAACCACCGCAAGGGCCAGAGATGCGCAGTCATAAATGGTTTTAAACACCTGCAATTTCATACCTGTGCGATTTACGACCTCTTTTACAAACAGCTCGTAAACCTCCGGCGGCAAATATGTCTTGAACATCATTGCCACGCCGCCGCAAACAAAGAGGTTGCCCACAATATAGACGATCAGGCGCACCGTAAAATTAGGGTCAGCAGGCAGAACGCGGCCTGCCAGCGCCAGTCCCGCATCCAGCAGCAGGCCGTAGAACACAGCCGACAAAAATGACAGGAAGTAGCTCAGCTTTATCTTCCGCAGCAGCAGGATCATCAGCAGAAGCAAAATTGCCTGGAACACATATTCTCCGATTCCAAAACTAAACCAGCTCCAAACATCCACCAGTGCCAGGTGCAGTATGTAGGCCGGCGCAACCACCATCGAAATACCGAAATCCGCCCAAACCATTCCGGCTGTGCCCCAGGCCAACATCCAAAGGCCGAACACATAGGCTAATTCCGTATAAAAAACAGGTTTTTTCACTTGATTCCCTCCAGCATCGCAAAAGATAAAAAAGCAGCTGCCCGTGTTTGATACAGAAACACGGAAAGCTGCGGTATGCTACATTGTACAGGACAAGGCGTCAAAATGCAAGCATTATCTTGCAATTTGCACAATTTTTTAGTTTTTAGATTCTAACTTGGTTTTTTGTGTGTTTTTTCCGCTTTTGATGGAATTGGATATAGAAAAACTGAAAAATTGTGCTATAATGATTATCAGAATTTATAAAGGAGCAATGATTATGACAGTTATTGATATTTATTCCGGTTTTCTGGGTGCCGGTAAAACAACCCTGATCAAGAAAATGCTGCAGGAGGCCTATTGCGGACAAAAGCTTATGCTGATCGAAAATGAATTCGGTCAGATTGGTATCGACGGCGGCTTTTTGCAGGATGCGGGCATCAACATCACAGAGATGAACTCCGGCTGTATCTGCTGCTCTCTGGTGGGTGATTTTGGCAAGGCGCTGAAAGAGGCCCTGGAAACCTACGCCCCCGACCGCATCATCATCGAACCCTCCGGTGTCGGCAAGCTCTCCGATGTGATTGCCGCCGTGGAGAAGGTGGAGGGTGTGGAGCTGGGCTACACCGTTGCTGTTGTGGATGCCAGCAAGGTCAAAGTCTATATGCGCAATTTCGGCGAATTCTATAATGACCAGATTGAAACCGCTTCTTCCATCATTCTCTCCCGCACCGATAACATTCCCCAGGACAAGCTGGATAAAGCTGTTTCTATGCTCCGGGAGCATAATGCCCGGGCAGCTATGGTCACAACTCCCTGGGATCAGCTGACCGGTCAGCAGCTCATAACCGCTATGGCTGGCGGCGCAACTGTTACCCAGGAACTGAAAAAACTGGAGCAGGAGGCGCATCACCACCACCATCATCACGATGAAGATGACCATTGCTGCTGTGGTCACCACGATCACGACCACCACGAGCATCATCACGATGACGAACACTGCTGCTGCGGTCATCACGATCACGACCATCACGAGCATCATCACGATGATGAGCATTGTTGCTGCGGTCACCACGATCACGAACACCACGAACACCACGAACACCACGAACATCATCACGACGATGAGCACTGCTGCTGCGGTCACCACGATCACGACCATCACGAGCATCATCACGATGATGAGCACTGCTGCTGCGGTCACCACGATCACGACCATCATCACCATCATCACGCCGACGAAGTCTTCACCTCCTGGGGCGTGGAAACTGCCAAGAAATTCACCCTCTCCCAGATTCACGGCGCATTGGACGCCTTGGATTCCGGCGCATTTGGTATGATCCTCCGTGCCAAGGGTATTATTCCCTGTGCTGAGGGCGGCTGGATCCATTTTGACTATGTTCCCGGCGAACAAAATGTGCGTATGGGCAGCGCCGATGTAACCGGTAAGCTTTGCGTCATCGGCGCTCAACTGGACGAGAACGCCATTGCCGGTCTGTTTGGGGTGTAAGCTATGGTGCAGATCCCTGTATATGCCTTTACCGGATTTTTGGATTCCGGTAAAACCAAATTCATCCAGGAAACCCTGGAAGACCCCCGCTTCAACGCCGGAGAGCGCACCCTGCTGCTGGTATTTGAGGAGGGGGAGGAGGAATACGATTTTTCTGCCTATCCCCATAAAAATGTTTATTTGGAAGTGCTGGATCAGCAGACTGTCACCTCCGGGGAGCTGAAAGCTCTGGCGAAAAAGCATAAGGCCCAGCGGGTAGTTGCGGAGCTGAACGGTATGGAAATGGTGGGCGACCTGTATAGCCGTTTCCCGGAAAACTGGGTGGTTGCCCAGGAGGTTATGTTTGCCGATTCCACCACCTTTATGGCCTACAACGCCAATATGCGCAATCTGGTGATGGATAAGCTGATGGGCGGTCAAATGGTGGTTTTCAACCGGTTAGAGCCGGGTGCAGATACCACCGAGCTGCACAAATTGGTGCGGGCAGCAAATCGCCGGATGGATATTCTTTACGACTACACCGACGGCACTACCGCTTTCGACGATGTGGAGGACCCCCTGCCTTTCGATATTAATGCCCCCATTATCGAGGTTGCCGACGAGGATTACGCCCTGTGGTATCGGGATGTGACCGAGGAAACACAAAAATACCACGGAAAAACCGTGCGCTTCAAGGCGCAGGTGGCTATGCTCCGCCGGGAAAAAGAGAATATGTTCGCCCCCGGTCGGTTTGTGATGACCTGCTGCATTGACGATATTCAGTTCTGCGGCGTCCCCTGTGAATACAAGGATGCCAAAAAGCTTCGTTCGAAGAGCTGGGTTATGGTGACCGCCACGATCCGGGCAGAAAAGCACTATCTGTACCAAGGCGAATTAGGCCCGGTGCTGACTGCCATTTCTGTCGAGCCTGCCGACCCTGCCCAGCAGGATGTTGCCACATTCTAAAAACCGTGTCATTGCGAGCCAGTTCTCAAACTGGCGTGGCAATCTCGCAGTGAATGTTTCGATAAATATGTAGTTTACGGCAAATTCGTAACATTTTTCGATGAGATTCCCTCGTCGCTGTGCTCCTCGGAATGGCAAGGGAAGCTTATTGGACACACACTCAAAAGGCCGCTGACCCGTAGGTCAGCGGCCTTTGCTATATCAAAATACGGTAATAGACCATTGGTTTTCGTAAGATTTTCCCGGAGCAAGGTGGATCAAATCGCTTTGGCAGGCAATATCCTCCACAATATCCTGTCGGGACGGCAGGCTGCTCCAGGGTTCAATGCACACATAGGGTGCATCGGTCTTATCCAAATGCCAAAAACCCACATAAGGCATATCCGGATAACTGACACACACGCCCCTGTGGGAGCGCTTGGAACGCAAAGTGACTTCCCGGCACATATTCTTTAAAATAATGGCATCGTCATCAAACAAATCGTGGCGCAGATCCAGCTTTTTCTCAAAATTGCTGGGTTCTTGCTTGCCGCTTACAAACACCGTTGGTGTAAAAAGAATCCGATCCGGCTTGCAGGCGTGGGTGAACTCCAGCTCGTAATCGGTAAATTCCTCTCCCTCTATCAAAGGAACCCGGAATCCGGGATGACCGCCAATAGCAAAGGGCATATACCGGCTGCCGCGATTTTCCACCTGATAAACGATCTCCACTTTGTTGCGGTTCAGAGCATATATCACCCGAAGGGTAAAATCAAAAGGATATCGGGCAATGGTCACGATGGTGCTGCGAAGTTCCAAAATCACATAGTCGATTCCCTGCTCTACCGGCTCAAACTCCAGCTTGCTGGCAAAACCGTGAAGCTCCATAGGGTACTGTTTTCCTTGATAGCAATAGCTATTATTCGTAAGCCGACCGATATAAGGAAACAACAGCGGAGAACGGTCAGACCAATAGGCCGAATCGCCTTGCCATAAATACTCAATGCCCTCGGCCGAGCGAAGGCTCATCATTTCCGCCCCCAGAGTATCCACCGTCACACACAGATGCTCATTTTGGATCATCAGCAGCATAGTCATGCTCCTTCCACAGTTTTCTGATTATTATACTACCATATTTTACCGGCCTTGGCAAGCAAATATCCAATTTCCATCCCCCCCGGGGGCTTACATTGTCATTTTTTTCGTGCTATAATTCCCCCAGAATCCAACGCTTTAGGAGAATCCCATGGACAGTATGCTGAAAATGCAAAAGATACGGCGAAAAAACCGCCTGGTGATCTTTTTACTCATAATTGCCGTAGCAATGCTGGCAGTTTGCTGCCTGTTTGTCGGCTCATCCAATATGACCCTTCGGGAAGGTATGCAGGCTCTTTGGGGCATGGGTACTCCCGCCCACAATCGGATCATTTGGAATATCCGCATTCCCCGGGTGCTGGCAGCGGTAATTGCCGGCGCCGGTCTTTCCGTTGCCGGTCTGATTATGCAGACCACTCTCAACAACGCTATGGCCTCGCCCTCTACTTTGGGCGTATCCAACGCCGCCGTTTTCGGCGCAAATCTTTCTATTATCGCCTTTGCAGGCGGTTTTCTTTCCACCGGAAGCAATGTTCAAAACTTCGATGTGGGTGCAAACCCCTTTGCCACCAGCGTTCTTGCCTTTGCCTTTGCTGCCGGGTCGGTTCTTCTGATTTTGGGACTGTGTACGCTGCGTTCCTTTTCCCCTAATGTAGTTGTGCTGGCGGGCATCGCCATCGGCTCTGTTTGGACAGCAGCCACTTCCATTTTGCAGTTTTACGCCACCGATGTGGGACTTTCCGCTGCGGTGGTTTGGAGCTTCGGCGACTTAGGCCGGGCATCCTACGCCACCGACTGGATCATGCTGGCAACGGTAATCGTAGGCATTGTCTTTTTTATGCTCATGGCCTGGAAATACAACGCCTTGCTCAGCGGTGAGGCCACCGCCAAAACCATGGGCATCCGTGTGGAACGGCTGCGGTTTGTTTCCCTGCTGCTGGCTTCTGTGATTACTGCAGTTTGTGTCTCTTTCCTGGGTGTCATCGGTTTTGTGGGCATCATCTGCCCCCATGTCACGAAAAAGCTGTTAGGGCAGGATCACCGGGTAACAATCCCCGTTTCCTGTTTAAGCGGCAGCCTGCTTCTGCTGTTGGCAGACACCGCCTCCCGATGCCTCGGCAGCGGCTCTGCTCTGCCTGTGGGCGCAATCACCTCCCTTTTGGGTGCTCCTTTCTTTATTGCGATTATTTTCAGCAGAAAGGAGAATCACAAATGCTAAAAGTTGATAATTTGCATTTCCGCTACAGCAGCAACAATCCTGTGCTAAACGGCGCATCTTTGGAATTGGGACAAGGGGAAATTGGCATCATTTTGGGCAAAAACGGCTCCGGAAAAACCACCTTGTTTAAAAACATCTTGGGCATTGAGAAACCGAAAAGCGGAAAAATCACCTTTGAAGGGGAAAATCTGCTGAAAATGCCCCGCCGGGAACGGGCAAGACGCATTGCCTATGTGCCCCAGCATATCCACTTTGGCGATCTGACTGTATTTGATTCCGTGCTGATGGGCCGCATCTCCTATTTTGGACTGAAAGCTGGCTTGGAGGACTATATGGCGGTGGAGAAAATTCTGGAGGATATGCAGCTTTTGGATTTTGCAAACCGCAGCGCCGAGGCTCTGTCCGGCGGCGAAAAGCAAAAAATTGCCATTGCCCGGGCTATGGCTCAGAATCCAAAACTGATGGTCTTTGACGAACCCACCGGCAATTTGGACATTGCCAACGAGCAATTGATTATCCAAGAGGCAAAGCAACTGGCAAGGGAGAAAAATATCAGCATTCTTTCTTCCCTGCACGATTTAAACCAAGCCCTCTATTTTGGAGATAAATTTTTCTTTATGAAGGACGGCGTTGTGAAATACGCCGGAGGAAAAGAGATCTTCACCGAAGAGGTCATCCGGGATATTTACGATATAAATGTAAAAATCACCCAGATCGATAATCAAAAAGTAATATTAGGAGGATATCATTATGAACGCTAAAAAAATGTTTGCTATGCTGCTGGTTTTTCTTATGGCTTTTTCCCTGTGCGCCTGCGGGCCGCAAAATGCAATCGAACCGGAATCGAAGGAAGCCGTCACCGTCACCGATATGATTGGCCGGGAAGTGCGTGTCATTCCCGGCAGCTATGAGCGGGTGGTTTGTATTGGTGCCGGCGCGCTGCGGATGTACAGCTACATTGGCGATGTTTCTGCCCTTGCCGGCGTTGAGGACATCGACAATACCAGCCTGTCTGAGCGTCCGCAAATGTTTGATTCCGTTGCCCGTCCCTATGTGATGGCATATGGAGAAGCCTTTCAAGCCCTTCCCTCCTGCGGTGTAGGCGGCCCTATGGCGCAGACGGCAGAGGCAGAAAAAATTCTCTCCTGCAACCCGGATATTGTGATTTCTGAGTTTGAGGATGTGGATAAATCCAATGTCTTGCAGGAGCAGTTGGGCATTCCCGTTATCACCTTAAGCTCCGGTCCTAACAGCGTTTTTGACGAGAAGTTTACCGGTTCTATGGAGCTGCTTGGCAAAATCTTCGGCAAAGAAGAAAAAGCCGCCAGCCTTGTGAAGTTCATTGCGGATGAAAAAGCCGCCATCGAAGCCAAGGTCGCCAGCATTCCGGAGGAAGAAAAACCCAGCGTATATGTGTGCGGTCTGGGTAACTGGGGTACTACCAACCATTTGATGACTGCGGAAAACTACATCTCTTTCCAGGTGGCAGGCGTGAAAAACGCGGTCAGCGGCCTGGGAATGCAGGGTGTCGGCCCCATTGAGCAAGAAAAATTCGTGTCCTTGGGCGAAAATATGGATATTATCATTATGGACGCCGCGGCGGTCAAAAACATCAAGCCGCTGTTTGCCGAAGATCCCACGATGTTTGACACCTGCAAAGCCTGGCAAACCGGAGAGGTATATTTGGAAATGGCCTACAACGCCTACTATACCAACTATGAAATTGCCCTCATCAACACCTGGTTTATTGCCAAAACCGTTTATCCCGAGGTCTTTGCCGACATTGATTTAACCGCCAAAGCCAACGAAGTAACAAAGGCATTTTTGGGTGTGGAGCTGGCAGAAGAGATTTTTGCCTGCCCCTCCAGCTTCGGCGGCTACCAAAAAATCGATACCAGCAACTTTTTTGAATAAAATCAGGAGAATCCTATGAAAAAACAGGATATTATCGAATTTTTCGATCACTGTGCCCCCACCTGGGATGCGGAAATGATCAAAAGCGATGCCATTATCGGCATCATTCTGGATAACGCCCAGGTTGGCGAGGATATGGATATTTTGGATGTAGCCTGCGGTACGGGCGTGATGTTTGACTACTACCTGCAACGGGATGTTTCCTCCGTCACCGGCATTGACATCTCCCCGGCTATGGCGCAAATTGCCCGGGAAAAATATGCTGCCGAACCCCGGGTGCAGGTTATTTGCGGCGATGTGGAAGAATACGCCTTTGACCGTAAATTTGACCGGATCGTGGTCTATAACGCCTTTCCCCACTTTCCCGATCCTGCGGGACTGATCGCAACCCTGGCAGGCTTGCTGAAAGAGGGCGGCCATCTCACCATTGCCCACGGCATGAGCCGGGAGGCCATTGACGGCCATCACAAGGGCGCTGCTTCCAAAGTTTCCAACGGACTGATGTCTGCCGAGAGTTTAAAAGAGTTATTTGCCCCTTATTTGCAGGTAAAAACCGTTATTTCTGACGATAAAATGTACCAAGTAGGCGGGCAAAAAGCATTATAAATCACTAAAAACCGACCCAAAATGGGTCGGTTTTTTGAATTATCCTTCATATACAAATGTAAAGTCTTCCCAAGGAATATTTACTGCCTGCTTGCGGCAGATGATATCATCCACATGCATCAAAAGGGGGAAGTCGCCAGCGTTCAAAACGCCCCGCTCTGCGGCAATGCGGATTGCCCGGGCCACTCGCTCGGCAACCACCAGCGATTCCAGCGTCACGCCGTTCAGCTCCTGCCGTGCCTGGTCAATATCCAAACCTCTACCCAGCAGAATGCCCACCAGACGGGTTCTGCCGCCGTAAACAGTCACATACAGGTCGCCATAGCCCACCACCATATTTTCCAGGGTAGCTGCGCCCTGGTAGGCCAGGAGCTTATACATCTCCTTCACCGCCTGCCCGAAAATAGCCGCCTGGGAGTTAAAATGCAGCGGACTTTCCAAGCCAAATTCCTTCTGATTCAAGCCAATGGTCAAGGCAATACCCAATGCATAGCCATTTTTCAGCGCCACGGCGCTTTCAATTCCCACCACATCGGTAGAAAGGCTGATGTGGTAATAGTCCGTGGCCATAATTTGCTTCATTTTCTCCAGGATTTTCAAATCCTTGCCGCAAAAAGCCACCTCGGTCTGATCGTGAGCCACCAGCTCATAGCTGGTGCAAGGTCCACCGATAGCGTTAAGGGACAATTTATGCCCGATTTTCTCCAGCTTTTTCTGCCAAATATCGGGGTAGGTCAGCAGCTTACCGTCAGCAGTATCCATAAGTCCCTTTGTGACTGTCAGAACGGGAATATGGCTGGGAATTTTAGGCAGGATCTCCTCGCCAAACCACTCCACGCCAAAGCTGGAAACACCGCCGATGATCATATCCGCTCCCCGAATGGCATCTTCCACTTCCTCGATTTGGTAGTACTGCACGCCTGCGGGGAAGGGGCGTTCAAATTTGGGATGCTGACCGGTAGCCCGGCATACATCAATGATCTGCCGATCCAAATGGGTTCCCACCAAACGCACCTCATTGCCATTCTCCCGGGCGGGGAATGCCAGCGCAGAACCCATCATGCCCGAACCGATGATCGTTACGATTGCCATAGAATTTCTTCCTTTCCCGTTTTCTTGATTTTTGCGGTTTCCGGTTGCTTTTTCTCTTTGTTTTTATTATAAAAAATTCATTTTTATATGTCAATCCGCAGAATGGAACATTGACATTAATTTCTTGTTGCGATATACTATCCGAGAGGGGAGTGTGGATGGTATGCAGATGGATTTTGTTATGCAATGCTTGGAATGCAATCCCATCATTGCCGCTGTCCAGCGAGACTCTTTGCAGGAAGCCATTGATTCTCCGGCGCAGATCATTTTCCACCTAAGCGCAGATCTGATGTCCGTTGCCGATATTGTGGATGCTGTGCATCGTGCCGGCAAGCTGATCTTCATCCATTTGGACTTAGCCGAAGGATTGGGCAAGGATCGTACCGCTGTGCGGTATCTGTCCAAGTGCGGCGTCGATGGCATTATCTCAACCAAGGCACAGCTGATCCGCTATGCCAAGGAATGCGGTCTTGTGACCGTTCAGCGGTTTTTCGCTTTGGACTCCAAGGGGATGGACAGTATCGAGGATATGCTCCGTTCCAGCAGTCCCCATTTTATGGAGATTATGCCCGGCGTCATTGGTAAGGCCATCCGCAGATTTGAAAACTGCGGCATCCCGGTTATCGCCGGCGGCCTGATTGAAACGAAATCTGAGGTCACGGAAGCCTTAAGCTGCGGCGCTACCGCCGTCTCCACAGGCAAAACCAACCTTTGGATGTTATAAAAATTCATATACCGCAGAGAATTAAGAGAGCGGGCAGAAGACAGGCGCAGAATATGCGTCTGCTTTCTGCCTGCTTTTTTTGAAAAGGAGAGCAAAACAATGTATGATGTATTGATTGTAGGCGCCGGTGTAATCGGCGGTACGCTGGCCAGAGAGCTGTCCAAATACCAGCTTTCTGTTTGCGTACTGGAAAAGGAAAATGATGTGGCAATGGGTGCTTCCCGGGCCAACAGTGGCATCGTCCACGGCGGTTATGACCCCGTGCCCGGCACACTGAAGGCACAACTCAACTCCGCCGGTGTGGAGCTGCTGTTTGAGGCCGCCAAGGATCTTCATGTGCCTTGCAAGCGCAACGGCTCTATGGTCTGCGCTTTTTCCGCTGAGGAAGAGCCGCTGATCCAGGAGCTGTACGACCAAGGCCAGGAAAACAACATCCCCGGTCTGAAGGTCCTCTCCGGCGACGAAGCCAGAGCCATCGAACCCAATCTGTCCGCTGCTGTGACCAAGGTCCTGCATGTGACCAACGCCGGTATCATCTGTCCCTATGATTTGACCATCGCTGCCATCGGCAACGCCATGGACAACGGCGTAAGCCTGCGCCGGAATTTCCGGGTGGCATCCATCTGCCGGGAGGACGGCGTATTTACCGTAACCTCTGCCGCAGGCGAGCAGCTCCAAGGCAAATACCTGGTTAATTGCGCCGGTGGCTACTCCGACGCGGTTGCCCGTATGGCCGGCGACGATTTCTTCACCATCATCCCCCGGGCCGGTGAATATATGCTGCTGGACAAGGCCGAAGGCGGTCGTGTCAGCCACACCCTGTTCCAATGCCCCACCGTTGAAGGCAAAGGCATTCTGGTTTCCCCCACCGTTGACGGCAACCTGCTGGTAGGCCCCACCGCCCAAGTGGTAGAAACCCCTGTGAGCAAGGATACCACACCCGAAGGTCTGGGCATTGTGGAGCGGCTGGCAGCCAAGAGCGTACCTTCCGTCAATTTCCGCCAGGTCATCACCTCCTTCACCGGTGTGCGTGCCTCCACCAAGGGCGGCGAATTCATTCTCAAAGCATCCGATACCGTTCCCGGTCTGGTTCACGCCGGTGCGATCGATTCCCCCGGTCTGACCTGCTGCGTATCCATTGCCAAATACTTAGTCAACATTCTGCAGGAGCAAGGCCTTGCTTTGACGGAAAAAGAAAACTGGAATGGCAAGCGGAAGAATTTCCACGCTTTCCGGGAAATGGACGATGAGCAGAAGAATGCCTACATCCAGGAGCATCCGGAATTTGGCAAGATCGTCTGCCGCTGCGAAACCGTAACCGAGGGCGAGATCCTCGACGCCATTCGCAGCAACCCCGCCGCCACCGATATCGACGGCGTCAAACGCCGCACAAGAAGCGGTATGGGCCGGTGCCAGGGCGGCTTCTGCGGCCCCTATGTAATGGAGCTGATTTCCAAAGAACTGGGTATTGCCACGGAGGATGTCACAAAATTTGGCGGCAACTCCCGTATGGTAATGGGAAGGATTGGTGAATAATATGATTAGTCACGATATCGTAGTCGTAGGCGGCGGCCCCGCCGGTATGGCAGCAGCCATTGCCGCATATGATGCCGGCTGCCAGGATGTCGTCATTTTGGACAGAGAACCCCATCTGGGCGGTATTCTGATGCAGTGCATCCACAACGGTTTTGGTCTTCATAAGTTCGGCAAGGAGCTGACTGGCCCGGAATATGCCGCTATTTATGAAGAAAAAGTTCGCAGCCGCAATATTACAGTCTTCCCGGAAACTATGGTCACCTCTGTCTCCCCCGACCGGGTAGTAACTGCCCAAAACCGTCAGGGCATTATGAAGATCCAGGCAAAGGCCGTTATCCTGGCAATGGGTTGCCGGGAGCGGAGCAGAGGCGCGCTGAATATCTGCGGCAGCCGCCCCGCCGGTGTATATAGCGCCGGTACTGCCCAAAAGCTGGTCAACTGTATGGGTTACCAGGTGGGCAAGCGGGTGGTCATTCTCGGCTCCGGCGATATCGGCTTGATTATGGCCCGCCGTATGAGCTTTGAGGGCGCAAAAGTGGAGGCCGTGTGCGAGGTTATGCCCTATTCCGGCGGTCTGACCCGGAATATCGTGCAGTGTCTGGAGGACTTCGGCATCCCCCTGTATCTGAGCACCACCGTTGTCCAGATCCACGGCAAGGAGCGCCTGGAGGGCGTTACCATCGCCCAGGTGGATGCACGCCGTCAGCCCATTGAGGAGACCAAGCGCTATATCCCCTGCGATACCCTGCTGCTGTCCGTCGGTCTGATTCCCGAAAACGAACTGACCCGAGCCGCCGGCATTCCCATCGACCCCATCACCAACGGTGCCATCGTGGATGAATGCTGTCAGACTGAAATTCCCGGCATTTTCGCCTGCGGCAATGTTTTGCAGGTTCACGATCTGGTGGATTATGTTTCTGACGAGGCCGAGCGGGCCGGTTTGGGTGCAGTAAAGTATGTCAACGGACTGAACAAATCCGAAAATACCCTGCAAACCAAACCGGGTAACGGCGTGCGCTATGTACTGCCGCAGACCATCAACAGCACTGAAGAAGATGTTTCCCTGTTCCTGCGGGTGACCCAGCCTTTCGGCAAAGTGAAGTTCACTGTTTCCGCCGGTGATACCGTGCTTGCCGTAGCCAAAAAGCTGAAGGCTGCCCCCGGCGAGATGGAAAAAATCACCGTAAAGGCCGCTGCCCTGCAAAACATCACCGGCCCCATCACCGTAAGTCTGGAGGAACTGTAATGAAACGAGATATGATTTGCATTATCTGCCCCCGGGGTTGCTCCCTGTGCGCCGATATCCAGGGGGAAAATGTAACGGTTACCGGCAACGCCTGCCCCAAGGGACAGGAATATGCCATCAACGAATGCACCAATCCCGTGCGCACTGTAACCGCAACCGTTCGGGTCAGCAATCGATATAACACCATGGCCAGCGTCAAAACCCTCACCCCCGTGGCCAAGGATAAAATGATGGAGGTTATGAACATTCTGCGGCAAACCCAGATCCAGGCACCTGCCAAAATCGGCGATGTGGTATTGGCAGATGTTTGTGGCTCCGCCATCGTGATTACCAAGGAGATACTTTAATGGAAAACATTAAAAACAAATTAGGCTTTATCTGCGATATGGATGGCGTGATCTATCACGGCAACAAAATTCTTGACGGTGTAGCAGAATTTGTGAACTGGATGCTGGAAAACGACAAAAAATTTGTCTTCCTCACCAACAGCTCCGAGCGCACCCCCCACGAACTGAGTATGAAGCTGGAGCGGATGGGTCTGCAAGTCACACCCGACCACTTTTACACCAGCGCCATGGCTACCGCAGAATTTCTCCACAATCAAAAGCCGGACAGCACCGCCTATGTCATCGGCGAAGCTGCCCTTACCAAAGCCCTTTACGACAAGGGAATTTATATGAACGATGTGAACCCCGACTATGTGGTCGTGGGCGAAACCAGCACCTACAGCTTTGAGAAAATCACCAAAGCCATTAATCTGGTAATGAAGGGTGCCAAGCTCATCGGCACGAACCCGGATATTACCGGCCCTGTGGAAAACGGAATTTTCCCCGCCACCGGTTCGCTGATTGCTCCCATTGAGATTTCCACCGGCAAAAAGGCCTATTTTGTGGGCAAACCCAATCCGCTGATGCTCCGCCACGGTCTGAACAAGCTGAACTGCCATTCTCGGGATATCGCCTTCATTGGCGACCGGATGGATACGGACATCATCGCCGGTATCGAATCCAATGTGGATACGGTTCTGGTGCTCTCCGGCGTGACCGCTATGGAGGATATTGACAAATTCCCCTACCGGCCCAAATATATCGCCAACGGCGTCGGCGACCTGGTTCGATAACCGGACACATCCCAACAAATCACTTATAATAGAATACCGGAAGGTCAAACGACCTTCCGGTAATTTTTTATTATACAGGATTGCAATTCAGCTTCCGAAAACGCTCAACATCCATTTTGGGCTGACGGTCCGGGGTCAGCAGACCATTGATCTCCTGCATGACATCCGTCAACTGGGTGTAGCAGAAGCCACGGCAGAAGGGAATCTCCCGAATAGCCTGGGTGCAGGCCGCATATCTGTCAAAGAAGGCCTCTTCATCCGATACCTTGCCGTGGTAACCCCAGGTCTGCATGCCGCCCATTTCGCCCTGGATACCGATATTGGTAAAGGCGATGCCACCGTACTCGGTGACCATAAAGGCCTCCTTGCCGGTACACTGATAGCCATTGGCATAGGCCCGGCGACCATCGCAGGCCTGCTCTTCTATAAATTTGCGGTCACCAAAGTGATCCTTCAGCACCTCATAAGTGCTGTTATAGTCGTGCAGGCCGCAAATATCGGTATGCACCTGCTCCCAACCGTCGTTGCCGGAGCAAAGGCGGGTGCCGTCGGCAGCCTTGGTCATATAGTAGAGCATAGAGGAGGTCATTCTCTGGCGCTCGTTGGAAACGATCTGAGGTACACCCCAGCTTTCATTCAGCGGCACCCAGGTAATGATACAGGGGTGGTTGAAGTCACGGCGGATAAATTCCAGCATGGTAGCGCTTAAATTTTCCACTGTTTCATCGGTATAGGTGAAGGGACTGGGCACTTCACCCCAAACCAGCACACCCATCTTATCCGCCCAGTAGTAGTACCGGGGGTCTTCGATCTTCTGATGCTTTCTGGCACCGTTGAAGCCGAACTTCAGCGTCCATTCCAGGTCCTCACGGATGGCTTCGTCGCTGGGCGGGGTAATTATGGTGTCAGGCCAGTAGCCCTGATCCAGAATCAGCCGCTGATAGATCCGGTCGTTATTCAGATAAACAACGCCGTCCTGAACCTCAACCTTACGCATACCAAAATAAGTATCCACCTGATCCAGAAGCTCATCGCCCTTCCAGACCTGCACCCGCAGATCATACAGAGCCGGTTTTCTGGGACTCCACATAGCTACGGGAATAAACTTCTCCCGGGTATCCAAGTCCAATGTGGCATTCACATTGCGGTTAAAGGTATCTGTGGTCACCCGACGGACCTTTTTACCCGCCAGGGTAACCTCCAGGCTGACCGTCACTTCACCGTCAGGCACTTTATTAAACAGGATCTCAGCTTTTGCTAAGCCGTGGTCGATGTCGGGGGTCACATGGACATAGTCCAGACGCAGATCGGACACCGCTTCCAGATACACCGTCTGCCAAATACCGCTGCTGGCAGTATAAAAGCAGGAATACAATCCCCGTTTCCAATACTGCTTGCCACGGGTTTGAATGGGATCAGCCATATCCTGCACGCGGACGCACAGATCGTTCTCGCCCTCGGTTAGAAAGGCGGTGGCATCCAGTGCGAAGGGGGTGTAACCACCCCTGTGGCTGCCGATGGCGTGACCGTTAACATAGACAGTAGCTTCAAAATCCACTGCGCCAAACCGGATCAGAATTTTTCTGCCCTTCATCTCCTCCGGGACAGTGAAGCTGCGACGGTACCACATAATAGGATGGATTTCATCCGTAGGGCCAATGCCGCTGGCCTTGCTTTGGTAGCAGAAAGGTACCACGATCTGCCGATCCAGCGTATGGCCGGGTTTGTACCAGCCTTCTGTCAAGCCAATATCCCGGTCGTCAAAGGCAAACTGCCAAGTGCCGTTGAGATTATAAAAGGTGTCTCTCATAAAATCCGGGCGGGGATGCTCCGGACGGGGAATTGCATTCACATTTTGTTCCATCATAGCCTTACCTCCTCATTTATGGCATCCAATTTTCCGCAGATATTCCAGAATCTCATCGGGATTGTTGCAGCATGCTACAACAATCCCTTACAGTCTTATCCTAAAAGCGCAGTGATGCGGGCGGGGAATTCCCGGTAGTCGTCAATGCACAGGAAGGGAACATCCGACAAATACACCGATTCGTCGTTGCCGCCCTGGCCATAGTCATCGCCCACAAACAGAACCTCATCGTGCGCCAGTCCGTTCTCCTTGCAGAACAGATCCAGGGCATAAAATTTATTATACGGCTTTGGCGCCATATCGAAGGAGGAAGATCCGCCTACAAACACACAGTAATCGGAAAATGCCTCCACCACTTCGTTATAGATTTTCCGGCGCTTGCTGCGATCCGGGTCAAAGGCCAGCTTGTCCGCCTGCTGCGCCTTGGTTCCCAAAACCGGGAAGATAATACAGCCGGAGGGATGATATTCCACATTATCGCCTGCATACTGGGTAAAGCCGTATTTTTCCCGGAAAGAGGTCACGATAGCTTCCGTCTTTTCCCGATCGCAGGGGAAGGTGTCGTCCCGGATGATGTCCAGATCCTGGGTCTCGGGATTATACTTGGCGTACTGCAGGCCGTAGTTGCCGATAATATCAATGGGGAACTGTTCCAGCTGATTGAAAATACGATACACCTGGCCTGCGCCCACCATCATCAGCTTATAGCGCTTGCTGAGATTGATCAGCGTCTGGCGGCATTCTTCGGACATATGCTGCTTATGCTGAGTGAGTGTGCCGTCCAGATCCATAGCGATAACCTTAATTTTACTGACATCCATGTCACATTCCTCCAAACATATCATAGTGCATCCACAAAACGGTATAGCGGTCTTTCAGTTCCTTGGCGTAGGCGATGGCATCTTCGATCTTCTTGGCAGAATACAGCTCATAGAACTCCGCCATATCCATACCTACCGCCTCCAGCATTCCCAAAATCTCGGAAGCCTTGGGCATTTCTGCCAAAACGGCGCGAATGGCATCTTCTTTCGCCTTGTAGATGCTGAGCATATCCTTTTCGTACAGGCCTACCCGATCCTGCAGGGCGATGCAGCCTTCTGCCACAGGGCCGTAGATCCGGGTAACTTCCTCCACATAGGTCTGCCGGTCGGGCCGGTACTGGGTATCAGGCCAAGGCAGAGCAAGCAGTTTTTCCCGCAGCTGGGCAGTAATCACCGTGGAATAAGCCACATCGATGCCGTGAGGGAAATAATCCTCCCCGTTGACAATGCCGGTGATTTCGAAATAATGAGAAAGATGATGCTCACTGCCGGAGGCAGGCCGGGAAGAACCGGCAAAGCTCATCGCAATGCCCACGATGACCAGCGCCTCCATCAGCACCTTGACGCTCTCTTCCTCCCGCTTCACCAGACCATCGGCCAGCTTCAGCGTCTTATGTACCATCTGGAATGTCAGATCATAGATTTCCTGGCAGAAATATTCGCCGTTGACGATCTGGCTCAGCCGCCAGTCATTCAGCGCGGAATATTTGCCCACGATGTCGCCATAGCCGGCCTGGATCATATCCATAGGCGCATCCTTCAGCACCTCGGTATCAGCCAGGATCGCCGTGGGAACACCTGCAGAAACCGTAACCTTCATACCATCGAGGATCATTGCCGCACCGGTGGATGCATAACCGTCCATAGACGGTGCTGTTGCAATAATATAATAAGGTATGCCGGAGGTATGGGATACATATTTGCAAAGATCCTGGATAACGCCGGAGCCGATGCCGATAATCAGCTGTGCGCCCGCCAGCTTGCCATTGACCCGTTCGATGGCATCTTCATTGGGAATGAGGATGGTATCGCCGGGGAAGATCACCTTGCAGATCTCCTTTCCGGTCAGTGCGCGGACGGTCTGCTCACCGGCTGCGCCGTAGGTGTTTTCATCCGCCACCAGCAAAATGGAGCTATAATTCTCCGTAAGTGCGGTGAGTTTGGAAATTGCGCCCTTTTCAATGGCAACATAGCGGATATCGCAGGCATGATGCTTGCCGCAGGAGCAATCCACGCCCGCTAAAAGTGTATTAATATCCATAGTATCTCTCTTAAAATTGTTCTATTTATTCCATTATATCTGTTTTTATGGTTCTGCCAGACTGCGGGCTACTGCTTGTGCCTCATCAAAGTCCGCACCGCCAAAGGTCAGGGCGCTGTCAGGTAGTTGCCCATAATGGGCCTTTATTTTACCCGCTTCCATAAATGTAATCGTCAGCGTATCCTGCGCTTCCGGCAACATATCTCCCATAAACTCGCCGGCCTCATACACAAGACTCAGCTTAACTGTATTTTCATCCAAAACCTCAACATCCCGGATCGTGCCGGGACGATCGTAGCCGCCGGGATATACCGCGGTGGCACAGGTCTCCCCGCTGATCTCCAATACATCAAATCGATACTGGTCTTCATACATCCAGCCGACGGTTTCATCAAAGATCCAAATACCTTCCGCCTTTTCTACAAACTCAGCTACGGTCATTTTCGGAGCTTCCGTTTCTTCCGGCTGACTCTCCGTTATTTCCTCTATGGTAGGCTCCGGGGCAACCTGCGGCAACACGATGCAGCAGGCAGCCAAGCTCCCAGCAGTTGCCAAACAAAGCAGAAATGCCATCATTTTTCTAAGAAAGTGCAGTGTTTTCATAATTTCGCCTCCTAAAGCAAGAATACCACATTTTTCCACACCCTGCAACCCCTAAGGCAGCCGCATACCACCGTTTCAAAATCGGTTTTACATCTATTTTGTCTCTCCGAGCAGCCTCTCAAGCAGCGACAGCAGCTGGGCAACTTCCTCGTTTGTAGTGTGCCAGGCCGTCACGAACCGGATGCAGCTATGGGTATCGCTGACCACGCTCCAATGTTCAAAGGACACCGATTGCTGCAGCTCTGTAATCACCGTATTGGGCAAAACAGGAAACAGCTGGTTGCTGGGACTGTCGATCAGCATTTTTATTCCCTGTTCTGCCAAACCATCAGACAGAAGCTGCGCAGTCTGCGCCGCTTGCCGGGCCAGTGTCAAGTACAAATCATTTTCCAAAATCGCGCCAAACTGCACGCCCAGCAGCCGTCCTTTTGCCAGCATAGCGCCTTGCTGCTTCATACACCGGCGGAAAGATGGCATCAACCGGGGATCAGTGATCACCAAAGCCTCACCAAACAGCAGGCCATTTTTCGTACCGCCGATGGTAAAGGCGTGACACAGGGCAGCATAATCGGCAAAATCCGTATCCGAAACAGCCATAGCCGCCGCCAGCCGCGCGCCGTCGCAATACAAGGTTAGACCCCATTGGTCGCAGACTGCCCGCAGTGCAGCCAGTTCCTCCCTGGTGTAAACCGTGCCCAATTCGGTGGTATTGGAAATATAGACCAGCTTGGGTTCCGGAGAAGTTTCCTCCTGCTGATATGTACTGCACAGATGGCTGATCTGCTCCGGGCGCAGCTTGCCATCCGGCGAGGGGACTGTAAAGATCCGGTGGCCGTTATGCTCAATGGCGCCGCTTTCATGTACCTGAATATGGCCTGAATCCGCCGCAATCACCGCTTCCCAAGGTCTGAGAAATGCACCGATCGCCGTTTTGTTTACCTGCGTTCCTCCTGCAACAAAATGCACCTCGGCCTGGGGACACCCGCACAAAAAGCGAATGCATTCGATAGCCTTTTGGCAGTAGGGATCTGTGCCGTATCCCTCCGTCAGTTCCAAATTGGTTTTGCACAAGGCCTCCATCACAGCAGGATGGGCGCCGTTGCCGTAATCATTGCGAAAAAAGAGCATAGTCTTGCCTCCGGTCATAAACTTTTTTCTATTGTAATCATTTTTTCCTAAAAAGGCAACTGTTTTGCGCAGAAGACTTCCCATCCCGCGCACAAAAAAACGAGCCGGGGATCAGTTCCTTGGAAATGTGCTGCCGCTGTCAATGTAAAAGTTTCCAAGAATCCTTGTGCAGCGAAAGAAGGATCAAAAATCCCACCGTTTTCTCGTCAAGATGCAAATCTTTCTTTGACAATTGTAGGGGACGGATTTCCCGTCCCTTAGGTGCAGCAACAGGGGAGGCCAAACGCCTCCCCTGCAAAAGTCGATATGTTTTAACGAAATTGCCGATTGACGGCATTACCGAAATTCTGTGTTACCTGTAATGAACTGAGTTATTTGTAGGCATCCACCAGCTTGTTGTTCATGCTGGCCATCCAGAAAAAGCTATAGACCGGAATGCAGCTCATAAGGAACATGACGAATGTACCGGAAGGAGCAACACCGGCGTTTGCCTTTGCATTCAGGCGGGATGCCAGTCCGAAGAACTTAAAGAGCCACACCAGAGGATAGATGCCGAAGGTGATGCAGCCCAGCAGCATAGCGCCGATGTAACCACGGATGGTTTTTTCATCCGTCTTTTTTGCCATTCGGTTCAAATTCTTGGTCATCTTATGCCAGATATAGAGAGGATAGATGCCAAAAGTACAACAACCTAACAGCCAGAATTTCAAACCGGAAACGCGTTTGTACATACAGATTACCTCTTTCTCTAATTTGGTGAAGAACAATCTCTTCTCCCTATATATACCACAAAAAGACATAATCCGTCAATAAGTGTTTTGGTTGTGTTGATCCCGGAAATATGAAGATACCGTCCGCTTGCTCTATCACACAGGCACGGGAAATGGCGCTACGCCCCAAATTCAGACGCGTTGGCGAACAGCAATTTAACCAGCCATGCCGGATACCACTCCGGATTTTTACTTACTACCCATGCCAAAGCAAAGAAAGCAGTCGTCAAAATTAGAAACACTGCCATTAACACCACCGCAATCCTTTGACTGCTGCGATAGGCTTCCCGTTCAGATTCAAAATCAATCATCTGTTGACCGGAAGCGTCATTCATTGCCCGAATATACCCGCCGTCGTTTATCCAAAGGGTATAGGAATCCCCATTGCACAAATAAGAGGGATTATCAAAAATTCCATCGTAGTACTTATAGTACAGAATCGTGTAGGTTTTCCCATTGGTAGCACACAGGTGCAGCTCACTTTTTTCTTCTGTATATGCTGTAAAACCGGCTTCAACGAATGTAGTTTCCTCTTCGGAAGTAATGTCAAAGCCTGCAAAAACACACAGCAACAGCATAACTGTCCACAAAACAGCACTTAGAATCAGGCCCCAAAACATCAGCCACGGGCGGTGGGCCATACCATTAAAAGGTTCCCAGTCTATACGAAACATCCTATCACCTCTTAATTGATTATATCAAACCATCCGGCTGATTTGGCACCGCTTTCTTTGAAATCAGCGCTCCGACACCCGGCAAAAGGGAACCGGTTCACCGGGAGGTGTATCCCAGCTGTTAAGCTCTTTTTCCATCCAAACATTGCCATACCGTTTTCCCAGTTTATAGCCGCAATCCGGCATGGTTGCCACGTGGCGGTAGCCAACTGCCCGGTGGAAAGCAATGGAATCTTCGTTGGCTGTTGTGATGACGGCATACACTTTCCGATAGCCTTGCAGCTGCAAAAAATGCCATAACTGTGTATAGAGTTTCTTGCCGATGCCTTTGCCCTTGGCCTCGGGACACAGGTAGATAGAAGCCGATGCACACCACTGATAGGCTGCCCGTTCAAAGGGCAGGCTGCCGTAAGCATACCCCAAAACTACACCGTCTTCCTCCCAAACCAGCCAGGGAAAGGTTTCGGTGATCTCCAGAAATCTCCGGGTAAATTCCTCGCAGGTTGGAACGGTGTACTCAGAGCTTACGACGGTATTTTCTACATAGGGTCCGTAAATTTCTAAAATTCGGGGCACATCGCGAACCGTTGCGTGCCGTATAGACATAAAATCACATCCTCATTCAGATAGGGTTATTGTACGACAGATGCCCCATTCCGTCAATAGCTATGCCGCCAAAAGAAGACAGGGGGATGTCCCCCTGTCTTCAGCAGATTGATAAAAAGCCGCAGGCCGATTCAAGGATCTTTCAGCCTATCGATACTGCGTAATCTCGGCCCCCTCGTTTTGAGGGGGCTGGCACGGCGATAGCCGTGACTGGGGGAGTGTACGCTTTAAGATAGCACACTGCCTACTGCGAATCCTCCCTCTATGAGGGAGGCAACTCTTCGACTCGCTGCGCTCCCGGGAAGGGCAAAGCCGGCTTCTTAGCCGGAAATTTGGCTTAGAATGGTGGGGTCCTTAATTTTGCTGTCCTCGGATAGCAGCAGGATCTTAGACATAATTTCCGCTGTTTTGGGATCGTCATCGGCAAAAGGCAGGAAGATGCGTCCTCTCGACTGGGAGTGTACCGGCAAAATGGATACCATTCCCACGCCCTCTGCATGGACTACGCCGGAACCCATATGTACCGAATAGCTTGCCAGTTTGCCTTGGACCTTTGCGTGAGAACCGATCCAGGAAACATTGGACAGCTTGAACAGCTTTGCAAGCTCTGCCGCAATCGCAACACGCATTTCCACGGTGGAGTGGCTGGCTTCGGGATCCACCCCGCCCACATGGGCAACGCTGACCACAAGGTCCAGATCTCGCATAGTTTCCGAGAACAAAATGGGCGGAACATTCTCCAAAGGAACATTTTCTTTCGTTGAGCGGTCAAAGAATTCCACGGTTTCCAAGGTAGGCGGCTCAATATCCGCAGGAGAGAACCAATCTGCCATAGCGTACATTCTGACGATCAGATTCTCCTTATAAAATACTTTCTGCAGGCCCTCTTCGTAATCCACCGTCCAGCCGCGGCTCTTCAGGAGTGCCACGGTACGCTGTGGCTGCACCTGATGCCCGGCATAGCGACGGGAAATGGTACGCTCCTGCAATTCATCTTCCGTAATGGGATAGTACTCCCGGAACACCTGCTTAAACGGCTGCACCAATTTCTTTTGATACACCAGCTGCATAAACAAAGCCCAGTCACCGGAAATTTTCAAATCGTGGGGATGGGCAATGCGCAAAGTATCTGCCGCAACACTTTCGCCGCTGGGTTTGACCAAGACAAGGCCCTCGGAAGACTGCTGCAGGAAACCATTGTTGGTGCCATCTGTCCAAACCAAGCTCAGCACCATCGGCGCAAGAATGGGATTGTCGCAGATATTCCGCAGTTCGCCTGAGCCAAACACCGTACATTCCGTCATGGCGCGTTCCATACTTTCCCTGGAGCGGCGTTTCAGATCCTTCAGCTCCTTAACGGTAGCTTTCAGTTCCAGGAATACTTCGTTCTTAGCAAAAGATTTGGGCGCTGTTTTGATGGTTTTTCCCGCTTTTTCCATAGCGATGCCGGCATCGCCGTTTTCGTCAATGGTCAGTCGGACGGAAACACCATCCAGAGTTATAGGTGCCATCAAAGGCTTGATTTGCTCGATTTTTTGGCTTTCCATCTGCCACATCAAGCGGTTCACATCCATAAGTCCCGTAGTAATAGCCAGATTTTCCATGGCGGTGGCGCACGCCTTTTTCTCGCTTTCCCGGCGCTGGGCACCAAACTGTTTACTTTCTTTCTGGAACTTTTGGATGAATTCATACCGCTGCAGCGCTTCTCCGCTGTCGCCCTCTGCAATCGGAATCAGCGGATAACAGCGCAGCTTTTCCTGGTTTCGCTTTTCTATGATTTCCTGCATCAGTTCCCGGGCATTCAACTTACCCAGTACCGCATCGGAATACAGTTGGGAACGCCGGTGCTGATTGCTGCCGGATGTGATGTACTTTGCGGACTTATAGAGAATTTGGAAACGCTTTTCCCCCAACTGTTCATAAGCTTCAAAGAACCAATTCTTATCGAACGCGCCGTCATTGAACTGCTGCGGGCTGATAGGAGAATAAATGGCTGTTTCCGTTTCTTTCTCAGCAGAGAAGGTTTCGTTGATGTGGGCGTGGAAGAACCACACACCGCATTTCAGTCCCGGCCAACCAAGAATTTCTTCGGCAAATCCTGCCCACTGCGGAGCATACATCACCGCTTCAGCCAGGCGTTTGTCGCTGATGTCTGTTGCTTTCAGCAGTGCAGCCAGCCGCTCCGGCGTATCTGTTTTGGCAGGATAGCAGCGCTTGAGCAAACGGCTGAGGACTGCCTTTTTTGTATCATTCTGGGAAAATTCATATCCACGGAAGAAGCCTTCCTTACCCAGCGCTGCCAGCAAATTGCAAAAATGCTCCGCGCCCTCAAAGCGTTCCACCGCGAGGCAGTGCTTAGTCAGCGGCGTGGGCAACTGACCCCGCTTTTCTTCAATGGTAACGATTCTGTCTAAAATTTGGGAAACCAAGTCTTTTGTAAACGGGTAGTTTTCATAAAGATTCCGTCCCGCGGCCCAACGGTTGGGGTTGGTTAGAATCTTTATTTTTCCCGGCATACAGGTCTTGGCGTCCATTAAGAATGCCACAAGAATATCCCGGGGGATGATGTTTTCATGGTAGGCCCGGAAGTATTCTTCTGTTTCCAAGCACTCCGTCACGGAAACATCAATCTGCTGCTCCAAGCGGTACTGAAGTGTGAACCACTGCGCAAAATCATCGGAATTTAGACGCAATTGATGGATCGCGTTTCTCCAGGTGGCCAACAATCTATTGTTGATGCCAACGGATTGGAAACGGTTGCCGTACACGATGTATCGGGCATCTTCTTTCTCCCGCTTATACACCTTTGGCAGATTACCTTCGCCCATAATTGCAATGGCGCTGCGGTAGAATTTCATTGCCTCCACAAAAACCTCGTGGGAATCAAATAGCGACGGCAAGTGATTGAAGATATCTATCATTTGCCAGGCGCGGTCGTATTTTGTTCGGCATTTGCCGTGCAGCACAGGGGTAAGCTCCAAAGCGGCAATGGGCAAATACCAGGGACTGATCACAACCTGAGAAGCATAATATCCAGGCTCCGGAATTCGGGCCATTAAGTGGAACAGACCCAGCATTTTCTTTACATCGGTACCGTACGCACCAAACGCCTCACGGAATTCATCCCAGAAGGGGAGCATATCCAGCCTGGCATTGGCGTCGCGCAGAGAACGGCAGCCGCAATCAGCCGGAAGCATCATGCTATTGCCGGGATTGCCAAACAGCACCTTATGTCGGGAGCCATCATAGTATTCTACTTCGATTTCTTCGTCTGCGTGGCGGGTAAACACTTGATCGACCCGGCCCAAAAGCTTGTCTAGCTCCTCCCATGTGGGAATCATTGCTTTGAACTGTTTGGCAGAGTACAACTCCCCATTGCTGCCAAACAGCCGCAACAAAAAGCCGGCTTTTTTTATGGGGGCATTCAAAGCAGACAAATGGTTCGCAACTATCCGGGGATCGTACAGGCCATAGCCGTTTTCAGCAGAGAATACATCTTCTTCAGCAGCTAATAGCTGATCCAGCAGGATCTGCGTCTGGGTAGATACCTTCGTGCTGCGTAATGCCTCCAGCGCCGGACGGTTTTCTGTTAAAACTTCCGGATTTTTTTCTTTTCGTTCCGCCAGCAGCTCAATGGCAACCTGGTTTTGATTTTCTTCCGGGGACGCCAGCATTTGCCGAATCAGAGGACGAAGCAATGTAAGACTCTGCTTCTTAAAAACCGACACGACACTCGACCGCAGGTCACTGCTTTTGGAACGCAGGGAATCGGCAAGCGCCTGCAAATCGCTCTGCGTCAGTTTGCAGTCAGCAAGCCGCTCTACCGCAAGCTCTTTGACGGCAATGCTGCGGTCGAGCAGGCAGTTTTGCAGAAATTCGCGATGCTTTGCATTGGTATCCGGCTGGATAAAGCAGCAGATGATAGATTGCCGCTGCGTAACACTCATTTTCGGTGACAGTTCCAGCAGTTCATCCACCAGCGCTTTGTTCATATCGTAACCGGCAAGGCTCAGCATACAACCATATACTCGCTCATTTTCCAGCGTCACGCTGGTAAATTCAAAGGGATTCCCCTCAAATGTGCGCTTTTTATTTCCAATATATTCGCCCAGCGCTTTCAGCTGATAAAACAGCCGCGCCCGCTCCTGCGGGTCGTCCGGCAGGTCCGGATTCGGCACAGCTTTTCGGGGTTCTCCCCGGACGGTCTTCCAATTTGTTCTGTAAAGCTTCCATGTCTGTGCCAGATTCCCGGTGATCCAGGCCAACAATTCCTCATCCCGTTCCTCAAGATATCCGGATGCGAGGATCATTTGATACCGACTGTTATCTGTTCTGCTGACAAACATCCAGCCTAAAACCTTGCGGTAATGGTTCGGATCATCCAGCAGCTGGGCAACCTTATCGTGGGTTTCGTAGAATTCCCGGCATCCCAACGCCCAAAGCGCAAAATACGCCTCTACATTGTTGCTGCTTTTATAGTATTCCTCCCGCTTGGTTTCGTCCGTCAGGCACGCATAGGCGAGCTGCGCAAATTTTTGCACTTGACCCGGCTTGTTGTCGCCATAACCCATGCCGGTCCACGTATCAAACGCCCGAATTGCACCGCTGAAGCGGAACAAATTATTGTCAATGCACACTTTGAGAATGCGGCACAGCACTCTGTTTGTTCCTTTGTCCGCGGCTTCCAGAATCTGCTGACGCAGACCCTCTTGGAGCTTTGCAGCCAGCAGCAGCTTCATAAGGTCATCCAGTAATCCGTCGTGACCGCTCATAACAATGGCATCAATGATCTCCCGGGTCAGAACGATCTGGGTATTATCGCCCATCATAGCGTCGTGCAGCGCGCCGATGATTTCTTCGTTTCCGTTGCGGATCTCCAATGCCAGCAAATACTCAAAACCGCCGTCGATCGCTTCGCGGCAACGCAGCCGCTCCATTACGGTTTCCGTATAGCAGGACTGCCGGATTAATTGACCAAGCAAATCTACGACCGATTCAAGATAAAAGGAAAAATACTTGCTTCGATAGCTGCGCCGCCACGGAGAGGAGGAAAACTGTCCCTCCAGACGCAGGATAATCGCATATGGCACTTTTTCCGCCATTTCTTTGCCTGCCAAAGTGGTAAAGGCATTTTCCAAATCGCGGCACAGAAATTCTTTTGCAGAAAGCTGGGCAATAGGTTTTTTATAAAGGTGCCCGAGTGTCTGCCAAAGCTCCGTATTCCACGGATAGCAGGCGTATTGGGCCAATGCGCCGATGAGGCCATTGCCGGTATCGGCATAATTTTGGATCATTTTCCACTTTTCTTGATCCATTTGCGGAGTTTTTCGATCCATAACTCTGCCTCCTTACCAAAAAGTACCGGATAAAAATGTCAGCCGGATAAATGTAAGCACACTCTGCGCTTCAATGGCAATCGGAGCATCCAGGTCTGTCAGTTCCGCATCATTTAAAAACACGCGAATCAAACCATCTTCCCAGCAGCCAACAGCATTGGCAACCGCTTTGCCGGGATCGGCTTTTTTGTCGGAGTAGATTGTTCCGAAGCTGACTTTGCCAATCTTTGCTTGGTCGTCCAGCGCTTGCTGCGTCAAGAAGGAAATCAGCTGCGCCCCGGTCTCCTTGCTGTTATACTGTGCCACTTCTTTCTGCACAACCGCAGTCAGCAGCTGGCGCAGCGAGCAAATTCCGTCAGGAATCGTATAAGCCGTGGGGGTCAGAATATCCTTGCGTTTTCCGATTTCTTTGACGCGTACATAGATGTCCATAACGCTCACCTCGAAAATATCATTCGTTTGTAAAAGTGAATATTTTGATCTGATTGTCCTTTACTTTGCTTATAAAATCTTCCACGCTGCATATGGGATTTTCGCAGCAAACACCTGCCAGCTTTTTCTGTTTTGCGGCGCTGTGATTGTCTGAACCTGCAAATGCAATCAGATTGAAATTCTGGGCGTATAATTTCGCCATTTGATTTTCCTCTTCTGTTCGGTTGGCGTTTACCACTTCAACGCCGTGAACATTTCGGGGAAAAAGACGAATATGGTCAATATAGGATGCTTCCCGATAAGGATGTGCCTGGATGACAAGGGCCCCTTGCTCCATCATAAAAGTAAGTTCGTCGCTTTTCTTCATATCCATAATTTCCGGATGGGCAAGAAACCATGCTTTGTCCAGTCCGTAAACCAAAAAATCCGTACCGCCGTAGGAAAGCTCGACCCCGCAAAACACTTGAAGTCCGATAGCTTTTCCAATTTCTATTCCTTTTTCAAAATCTGAAAAATAAAATTCTATCTTCTCTTCGTAAGATTTTTCCCAGGCGATATTGATATTTCCATCGAGAAAATGGTTTGTGATAAAAACGCCGTCATATCCCAGTTCTTTATAGAATTCCATGCTTTCCTGAACGCCCGCCTTGGCGCAACGGCTTACAGGAAAGGTATGAAGATGTGTTTCATATTTATACATTTTATCACCCCAAAAAATTATACTACACTCTTTTGCAAAAAGAAAGTTTTTCTAACAAAACCCCCTTGGATTTCTCCGAGGGGGTAAGTTTGATCTATACTTCTAATTTTTGAGAATTCTTAATTGCAGCTTGCGGCGCGATGCGCAAAAGAGAGAAACAATGCATTTTATTTAAGAACCATATCGGTCTGCACTTTCAAAGGTGATTTGCAACGGTTTTTCTTGAGACGAACTTCTATTAATAACTGTTTCAGGATCAATCACAACGCCTTTGCTTTCTATGAATATTTCGTCCATAGTACACTGGAATAAAGACACAAAATTCCCAGCTTCATCCACAAATACAATTCTTTGAACATTGTCTGTTTTCCCAGCCTCAACTTGGCTGATAGAGATATCCAAATTGTATTTTTGGGCAAAGCCATCACCATTGAGATAACCATCTTCAAAGTTGAAAACATATGCACGATCAAATTCAAAGGAGAAAACATCTTGAACAGATGTTTCTTCTTTGCTGTTCATAATAGAAACGAGTTTTGCGGTGTAATCTTCTTTTCCTTGACCGCAAGAAGCAAGACACAGCAACATGATTCCGCATAGAATAAAAGCCAAAATTCTTTTTGTCATTTGTCGCCCCTCCTTAGTCATTTTATTCTATCATAAAGCCATTATGGTTGCAACAAAAAAATCCGCTCCTACGCAAGATGCGATGATCTTCTTGTAGGGGAGGCGTTTCGCCTCCCGCGGGACGGGAAACCCGTCCCCTACAAGGGATAGCGATATGATATAGAGTCCTGTTGTGGTGCCCGATAAAATCTTCGGGTTTACACGGATCCTCGATTTTATCGACCACTGCCACTCGCTCAGGTCGCTTCATCTGCCGCCGGCAGCGCTCCCTTCGCTCCCCCTCACGCGCGAGCCGCGCATATCGCATCGGAGATATATCGCACCGCTTAAGCGGTATATCGTAAATCCCGCAAGGGATTTATATCGCCGCTAACAAAAAATGCCGCTCCGAAGAGCGGCATTTTATTGTTAGCAATTAGCCCTTGATGGCAGCCTGGGTTGCAGACAGCAAAAGGGGGAGATTATTTCCCTTCATGTTCTGCTTTGATCCGGTCATTAATCCAATCGTCAGCTTCGTCCTTTGTAATTATACGCAAATCCTCGTCGCGGACAGAAATGGTTGCAATATCCGGATGGTTGCCATAGCATGGAAAATTGACAAGCGAGAAGCCCACAACCTCTTTTGCGAAGCATATCCATCCTTGTATACCTTTGTAAACACCGTCTTTCGCATAACACTCTCTGTCAGTAATAAGTTCAACGCAATCGTATTCCTTCAACTTTGTTTTATTGTTCTTCATTACTTATCATCTCTAAGACAGAGAACCGTCCCCTGTCTTTTGGGACTGATTCCGGAAGCCGCCCGTGCATTGCTGCAATATGCCTTTGCGCACCTGGGTATGGGCGGCGTTTGGTGCGGCTACTACGAAGGAAACGAAAAATCCAAGCGTGTCCAGGAAAAGCTGGGATTTATATATCAGTACACCACCGAAAACCTGGAGGTAACGCTGATGAACGAAACCCGGACGGGACATACCAACCTGATGACGAAGGAACGTTGGCAGAAGATCACTTTGTTCCGGAATCAGAAGAAAACCCTGGATACCTTTTTGGAGAAAAAGGCCATCTCCCAGGCGCAGTACAACAAAAGCCTTGGCGATCTGCGCCAGCTGATGGATATGCAAGGTGTGGAATAATGTAAAACAGCCGGTGAAGGATCCCAAAATCCCTCACCGACTGAAACTATTTAAGCACTATGTATATTCCCTTACGCCAGTTCGCCATCGCGCATACGAACGGTCTCGTCGGCTCGTTTTCCCAAGGCATCGTCGTGGGTCACGATGATCACGCAGTAGCCATCCTCGTGAGCCAAGGCCGCAAGAATGTCAAAAACATACTCGCTGTTTTGGGAGTCCAGGTTGCCGGTAGGCTCATCTGCCAGCAGAACCTTGGTCTGTGCGCCCAGCGCCCGGGCAACAGCCACACGCTGCTGCTCACCGCCGGAAAGCATCGCAGGAAAACGATCCAGCACCGCTTCCGGCAAGCCCACCTTTTGGATCAGTTCTGCGGCACGTTTTTTCGCTGCCGCCGCCTTCATACCCCGCAGCTCCATAGGGTACATCACATTTTCCGCCACCGTAAGAAGGGGAAACAGGCGAAAATCCTGATAAATCACCGCCACACGCTCCCGGCGATATTTTTCCAGGTCGATGTCCCCGGTAGAAATACCCTCGCACAAGACCTTACCCTCGGTAGGTACATCCAGGCCCGCCATCAAAGACAGCAGTGTGGTCTTGCCGCAGCCGGAGCTACCCATAATGGCATACACTTTTCCCGGCTGGAAATTATAGGATATCCCTCGAAGCGCCTCCACACGCTGGTACTTACTTTGGTAAACATATTTCACATCGTGCAATTCAATAACACTCATTGCGATTCCCCTTTTTATCATTCCCGGACAGCCAGGATCTTCATCAGTTCACTCCTGCCGATCATCCGGATGGATATGGTTGCACCCAGCAGATAGCAAACAAGGTAAGCCGCCACAACCAAAAACTGGACCATCCCGCCTGCATAGAGCCAACAAAGTCCAATACAACCTACCAGGCAACCCCCAAGACAAAGGAGCCCTTGCTCCAGGAAGAAGGACGCAAACACCCGTCGCCTTTGTGCGCCGCAGCCACGCATCAAGGCAAACTCCATCCGCCGGGAATAGATCATCAGCCAGGAGATCAAAAATCCCAACAGCACCACCAGCAGCGAGATCACCGAGGACAAGACTTTGCCCATTGCGATGTTGCGCTCCATATTCTCCTTCAGCTGCAGGAAGGATGCATCCTTCAAAATCAGTGTCACACGGTTGCCGGTGATATGTCCGACAGCGCTGAATTCCTGATCCCGCAGCAGCTGCCGCACGGTATCCAACTCCCCGGCACAGGACAGATAAAACCGGCAGGTTCGGAAATTATATCTGTCCCACCGGATAATACTGTTGGAGTCTTCGTTGACATCCAACAGCGACATGGGAATATGGCAAGCCAGCGGCACATAGATTTGATCCTTGCCCCCTTGCAGCACATAGCTTCCCACGGCTTGGACGTTCAGCGGGATCTCCCGCACGTCAGCATTGCTGTGTTCAACACGTACGTAGCATAAGAATGTGTCACCCAGGACCATATCGTGGGCCTCCAAAAATGCGGTGCTGCACACGGCAGGAATCAGCTTTTCATCTGCCTTCTCCTCGTTGCGATTACGCATCGGCCTATAATCCGGCTCTGCAAGTGCTGTCTCATCCCAGCCTTCCAGCCAGGCGACCTCCGGATCTGCATAATAAAACTCCTTGGCTGCCGACAGCGAATTCAACGCCACCATCTCCGGTTGGGCATCGATCCAGGCCTGCCGGTGTGCACGACCATAGGAGCCGTAGGTGAAGCCCGGCTCGTCTTCCGTCAGCCAGTAACGGTAGCCATAAGATACCGCCACATCCTCCACGCCTTCCACACCCATAAGCTTTCGAAGATTGGCTACAGGTAGCACAAGACCCGAATAACTCCGTCCGTTCAGGCTGACCGTCATACCTTCGATACGGGTGTTTTCCAGCGCATCATCCAGCTTATTCTGCCAACCCTGGTACATACCGCCCAAAATCAAAAGGGTCAGCGTCAGCACAAAGGAGACCAGGGGCACCACCAGCGACCGCAAGCCGCCCCGGCGGATGGAAAGCAGCGCAAAACCCAGGCCACCCACACGCATCGACGTGGTCTTTCCACGAGGCACACGGACTCTGCTTTTGCCCTGTTTCCGGGTTCCACCCTGGCGCGCCATACGTAAAAACCGCAAACAAAGCAGCAGCGCAACCACCACGATCACCGGCACTACCAGCAAATTAGGCCATATAGGAACCTGGGGATCGTAAGCCGTCTGCTTCACCACACCCACGGCTGTTTCACTATACCATAAGAAGCTGTTGCCGCCCCGGCTGGCCATTTCTGCGATCATACGGAACACCCTGGGTCGCAAAAGCACACCCAGCACCGCACCCAAAACGGCAGCGCCGCCGCAAATGACCAATGCACCCGACAAAAACCAGGCAGCAATGTCCCGGCTGGGCGTTCCCATAGAAAACAAGATCTTTACGGTGCTTTGTTGTCTGCCAACATACAAAAACGCAAACAGCAGCAAAATGGCCACGATGCCTGCCGCGCAGATCAAAAGCACATTCACCGCAGTTTTTTCAACCTCCAAAAAAGGTTGCACGGCGCTGCCGTATCCCTGGTCAAGGGCAGTCACACGCACTTGCGCCGGTACGAGAGCGCGCAGCGCCTCCACCGCCTCTTCTGCCTTGGCATTGTCCAAAGAAACCGTGCCCAGCAGATAGCCGAACAGGGGTGTTTCTATGTTTTCTGCAACGACCCAAACAGTACCCTTGAAGTCGTTAGATTCGTAGGCAACACCGCTGACCGTAAGGGTCTGCCTTTCGCCGGTGCTAACCAAACGATAGCGATCCTCCGATGTTCCCCGAAGCGCATCTATGGAAAAGGTGTCTCCGGGCTTTAGCCCCATTTGGGTTGCCAAATCATTGGATACGACACAGGCATATGGGGTTTCGGGATCCGGCATTTTTCCCTCTGCCAATCGCAGCTCGTTCTGATGAAATGCGTAGACATCCCTTACGTCCTGACAAGGCACAATCTGCACATAATTGTTCATCCTTTGGTACTGCTCCACCGCATTCAGAAAAGCCTCAGGAATCTCCATTCCTTCGGTATAATCCGCATAGGGCAGCGCGTCCCCGGAAAGGAAGGACTCGACCTTAAACACGTCATAGCCATTGAGGGGATAGCCGCCCATCTTACGGGTAGTACCGGAGTCATCCACGAAAGAACCGTTCAGGATATAACTTTTTCCATATTCCGGAACAAAGCCACTATCGTTCAAAAGAATGTCAATATAAGCGCCCTCCTTGCCCTCCCGGGAATAGAGCGACGTTTTTAGTAAGCAGGTATAATAGGTGATGGAGCCTTCCTCGGTCAACGGCTGGTTATATGTGTCAAACTTCACCCACTGCTCTATGGGGTTTGAAACCTGGCTGATGACAATGACCGACCGGTTTTTATAGGGCATAACACCGGAGCGGCGACCGTATCCCTCCACGGATGCAAAGGCAGTGCTGCCACGGGTCCAGCCATTCACGCCCGGAATTGCCAGAATCTCCTCGTCTTTCAGCTTAGCTGCCGCTTCACGGGCAGCGGCGTCCGGTTCGTCCTCGTTGGGATATTCAGAACCCATATACTCCACCAAAGCGATGGAGCGGTAAGCTTTGTTGCAAGCGTTCTTCACCGCCGTAGTATATAGCAGCACACTCAGCGACAAGATCATCGTAACCGTTAGAAGCATAATCAAAAGTGAGAACAGCACCGTGCGACCCCGTTCCCGCAGAATTGACTTGATTCCGTTGCGAAAAAACATATCCTTCCCCCAAAAAAGACAATAAAACTAAAGTAATTATATCAAATCCCACAGCAAAATGCAAGTCCCAAATGAAAGCAGCCGCTTTTGCAATCACTGTCCTCCAATCTAAATTAAGGTCAGATCCATACTTGCCGGAAATACGAAAAAGCCCACCCCAAAAGGGGTGGACTTCGCTATTTCTGCTTGTAAAGGCAGGACTCAATATGCAGTTTCTGTCTGAGCCTGCAAATAGGCTTCCAGGGTATCTACTGCCGCTGCATCCGGGGTGCACGCAAGTCCTACCACCGGCACGGCCTTCAAAAAGGCATCCAGCAACTCCAACAGAAGACAGGGGACGGTTCTGTGTGTTATAAACCTAATTACTTAGATTCTTTGATAGCAGCCTGTGGTGCTATCAGCAAAAGAGGGAAACAAAAAGGAGATAGTCGGTCTTCCACAAGGGAATCCAGATACGGCCCTAAGGGCGGCTCCAGCCACAACTATCTCCTTTTATTATTGTATCAGCTTTGTCAAGTTGTTTTATATTGTTATATTATAGCTAAATGATTGCCTTATGGCAATCGCTAAATTGCTTCGCAGCTAAATTGTTGCTTCGCAGCAGCTAAATTATATTCGCCCCCAGCTGCCCGCAGGCAATTTAGCTTGCGTCAGCAAAGTTAGCTGGCGATAGCCAATTTAGCTCGCCGCAAGGCGAATATAGCTGGCTGCCACAAGGGCATAATTGCAAAAATATCGCCGCTGGAAACCCAGCGGCGAATATTTTTATTAGCAATTAGCCCTTAATGGCAGCCTGAGCAGCAGCCAGTCTTGCGATAGGCACACGGAAGGGGCTGCAGGACACATAGTCCAGGCCGATCTTGTGGCAGAATTCCACGGAAACGGGATCGCCGCCGTGCTCGCCGCAGATACCGTAGTGCAGGTTCTTGCCGCTGGCCTTGCCCTTAGCAACAGCCATTTCCATCAGCATACCAACGCCGGTCTGATCCAGCTTGGCGAAGGGATCGTTTTCGTAGATCTTGCTGTCGTAGTAAGCATTCAGGAACTTGCCGGCGTCGTCACGGGAGAAGCCGAAGGTCATCTGAGTCAGGTCGTTGGTGCCGAAGCAGAAGAACTCAGCTTCCTTAGCGATCTCGTCAGCGGTCAGACAAGCTCTGGGAATCTCGATCATGGTGCCGACTTCGTACTTCAGCTCGATACCGGCAGCAGCGATCTCAGCGTCAGCAGTCTTAACGACTACATCCTTAACGAACTTCAGCTCCTTCACATCGCCAACCAGGGGAATCATGATCTCGGGAACGGTGTTCCATTCGGGATGACGCTTCTGGGTTGCGATAGCGGCACGGATAACAGCCTTGGTCTGCATAGCAGCGATTTCGGGATAGGTGACGCTCAGACGGCAGCCACGGTGACCCATCATGGGGTTGAACTCGTGCAG
>JAFODZ010000016.1 GCA_017380435.1 Oscillospiraceae bacterium | reverse complement strand
TCGATCTGATCGGGGATGATGGCATAGGAACCGCCCTGCAGCTCTTCCACACCGCGAATCTTCACCGTATCCGTACCGGCGCCGTAGATATGGGCGCCCATGGTGTTCAGGAAGTTGGCAAGATCCACGATATGCGGCTCTTTGGCAGCATTTTCAATGACGGTCTGACCGGGCAGCAAAGCAGCGGCAAGCATAATATTGACCGTTGCGCCTACGCTGGCCATATCCAGGCTGACCCGCTTGCCATGCAAACCGCCTGCGCCGGGCTTCAGCTCGATATACTCTTCGGTCTCGATCACCTGTGCGCCCAAAGCGCGGAAGCCCTTCAGGTGCTGATCGATGGGACGGGAGGCAAAGCTGCAGCCACCGGGCAGCGCCACCTTGCCGGAGCCGAAACGGCTGAGCAATGCGCCCATCAGGTAGTAGCTGGCGCGGAGCTTCTTCACCAGCTCCGGGTTCGGCTCCACATTTCGCACATCGGTGCAGTCCATAATGACCGTACCGGCCTGGGGATACTCGATTTTAGCGCCCATGCCCTCCAAAATGGACAGCAGGATCCGCACATCAGAGATATCCGGAACATTTTCAATACGGCAGGCGCCCTTCACCAAAAGAGCCGCCGGCAAAATCGCAACGGCAGCATTTTTGGCACCGCTGATGGTAACTTCGCCCTCCAGAGGTGTGCCGCCGGTAATTTCATATATTGCCAAGGATGATCCTCTCCTTGTTAAATAAAATAAACTGTGCGGGCCGTTTGATCGCCCTTTCGCTTCTTTCTCAGTGTTTGATTATAGCACAAGCAGCCGACTATGTAAAGTAGCAATTATGACAGTTTATCGACGCAAACCCTTGGGATAATGGTTTTTCAGCACAGTTTTGTCCCCTTTTCCCCATCCCAGCGAGTAGCCGTCCACCTGAACCAGGCACCACCCCTTCCGGTCAGAGGCAATGGTCTCACCGTGCATATAGCGCTCCGTGTCCTTGCTGTCGGAGCGCAAATCATGGGTATTTTTACACCCACGAAGCCACAGCGCCAGAGCATGGGCAGGCTCGAAGCGGTCTTTTTTCACCGTTCCCAGCTCCAGACCGGGGCGAAGGACCTTCAATCCACGCAGCTGCGGCATTTCCCGGGGCGCCCAGTACAGGCTCTGACCGAAGGATACCGCCTTGCCCCCGGGCAGGTCGATGCCCAGCTCCCTTGCAAAGTCCGTCCAGACCTTGGGCAGCTTTTCCGAGGTGTCGGGCGCATCCGTTACCTCGCTGTCCCCTTCCCGACGCAGCACCGCCGCAAAGTGTCCTTCTCCCAGCAGCTTATGAGGCCAGAGCCGGAATGCGCCCTCCCCTGCCTCTGTAAACCAGGGCGCTGACACCGTTTCCGGATAAAAATCCGGATGGCGCTGCAAAAATGCGGCAACGGTCTGCTCGTTTTCCTCCGGCGCAAAGGTGCAGGTGGAGTAGACCAGCCGTCCTCCGGGACGGACCAGCTGCGCCCCATGATCCAAAATCTCAGCCTGCCGGCGGGCGCACATTTCAACCGTATCCTGACTCCAGTCGGTGATGGCGGCTTCCTCCTTGCGGAACATACCTTCTCCGGAGCAGGGCGCATCGATCAGCACGCGGTGGAAATAGCCGCTCAGGTGCTTTGCAAGATTCTGAGGCGTTTCGTTGGTCACCAGCGCATTGGCGATGCCCAGACGCTCAATGTTGCGTGACAGGATCTTTGCGCGCTTGGGACTGTACTCATTGCACAGCAAAAAGCCTTCCCCCTTCAGCCTGCCGGCGATTTGGGTGGACTTTCCACCGGGGGCAGCGCACAGGTCACAGATCCGCTCTCCCGGCTGAGGATCCAGCAGCGACACCGGCGCCATGGCGCTGGCCTCCTGCAGATAGTATACGCCTGCCTCGTGATAAGGGTGCAGACCGGGACGGCTTTCGGGATCATAATAGTATCCCATAGGCTCCCAGGGGACAGGCTCTTTCACAAAATCCAAAGAGGGCGCATCCCCCTTCAGCGGGTTAAAGCGCAGCGCCACCGCCCGGGGACGCTCCAGACTCTGCAGGTACAGGTCATACTCCTCCCCCAGCTGATGTTTCATTCGATCCAAAAATTCCTGCGGCAGCATAGCAAGCTTCCTTTCCAAGTCATTGGGACTATTATAGCACACAATATCAAAGTTGACTATCCCCGTTTCCGTTTTGCCCGGTAAATTATAGTTCGGCCTGCAGGATAGCAGAGGAGCGATTGCCCCCGGCAATCGGCTTATTTGAATCAGCTGCGCTGAGCACCACGGCAGCCAATGCGCTACCAACTAATCCACAAATCGGCACTCATGACCACCGCACAACAACCTACTGCTCGATAAATTCTAATTTGAAGATTTCAAACATCTTTCCCCAGTAGGGGCGGGGCATTGACCCGCCCGCCCGAAAATGTTTACATTTTCGGGATTTCCCGAAGGGAAATAACATTTTATCGCCTGCGGCAATGTGATTTTGTTCCAAAATCACCGGGAGGGTCAATGACCCTCCCCTACAGGTATGGTTGGTTATTTGGCGCGCCAAACAGCAATTTGTCGAGCCATACAGCAGTGGGGGATCTCATATCTTCGCTCTGTGATGTTTTGATTGACTTTTATTTCGGCTTGTGCGAT
>JAFODZ010000015.1 GCA_017380435.1 Oscillospiraceae bacterium | reverse complement strand
ATAATGCATAATGCAAAATTATGGTATTTTCTTCGAAAATGATTTCAAATAGTCGCCTTTGGCGACACATTAATTATGCATTTTGCATTTTACATTTTGCATTGAATTTATGAGCGTCAGCGATATAAATTCTAATTTATCGCATCAATTGTCGTAGGGACAGGCCTCCCGGACTGTCCGAAAAGAAATTTTACCTCAATGGGCAAATTTCTTTCATTTGTTTAGGACCGTCGTGGACGCCGGTCCCTACAGGGTTTATAGTACATCTCCTAAAAATTAACGATTATCGTTAAAAAGGTATTGACAAACATTAAGTACCTGTGTATAATGCATTTAACGATAATCGTTAAATTAAAAATTTAGGAGGCTATTATGAATACTGCCAAAATGCAAAAAAACGCAAAAAAGATCGATACCTTTCTGAAGGTAATCCAGCGGATCCTGATTATCGCCATGAGTGTCGGCATTGTTTGCCTTGCTCTGCTTGCAATCATCAGCGCCATAGATCCTGCATTTTTGATCGGTGAGACCCAACACCAGATCGAAATAGGTTCTATCGTCTTCACCCTGGCTGAGGGTTACACCCCCGACAATGCCAGTTTGCTCACCTATTTTGGGATCTTTTTACTGCTGGGAGCTGTGTGCATTGCGGGCATTTGCTATGCTATTGGATGCTTCCGGAGGATTTTGCAGTCGGTTTGCCAGGGCAATCCCTTCTATCCTACCGTTGGCCGGGATATTCGTAAAATCGGGTTTGTGTGCGTTGGTGTAGGCATTGTGGATAACGTTGCCAAGTTCTTGGAAGCACATAATATGCTGCAAAATCTTGGTCTGCTTGCATTGATGGAGAATGGTCCAATCACCCATATTTCTGTGGTTTATGATTTCAACCTGACATTTTTGATCGTATTTTTTGTCCTGCTTCTGATATCCTACATCTTTGAATACGGTGTGCAGCTTCAGCAGTTGTCTGACGAAACGCTGTGAGGAGGTAAGTTATGCCAATTATTTTGCGTCTGGACCGGATCATGGCTGACCGGAAAATGTCACTGAATGAATTGTCCGAAAAAGTGGGTGTTGCCAATGTGAATCTTTCTAAGCTGAAAAATGGTCGGGTTAGTGCCATCCGGTTTTCGACTTTGGAGGCTATCTGCGATGTGCTGGACTGTCAGCCCGGGGATATTTTGGAATACGAGCGGAATCGGGAATAAATGATTGTTTAGCGTGCTAACGAAATATGCGCAATCTCTTTGCCCCCTCGTTTTGAGGGGGCAATTTTGCAATGTAAATGGTTGTTTACCTTATGATTTATCGTATAAAATCGTAGGGGCGTTCTTCGAACGCCCGCGGGCGAACACAGTTCGCCCCTACAAGTAATTCGTTAGCTAAATTCCAATTTATATGGAGGAGGTTACTGGGTGCCGGGGGCGAGGGTGGCGACGGCATCGGCCAGCAGCTCGGCGGCCCGGAGGGCCTCTTGCCGGGTATCTCCGGCGGTGCCTACCTCCACCAGCAGCATCCCCGGCGACAGATCCTGGTTAAAATAATATGTGCGCAAGGTGACATCCCGGCAAAGACCGGGGTGTTCTTTTTCCAATACGGCTTGCAGCTTTACTGCCAAAGATAGATTATCCTCCCAGGTGGTATGGGATGGGCCTGTGCCGGCTATCAGCATAAGCCGGGAGGACGATTCGCCGTCAATGGTGATGGCGTTGCTGGCCTGGTTGCCGGCGCTATCGACATAAGCGTCCCGGTGGATATCCAGCACCAGCCGGATAGAGGGGTAGTCTTTCAGATACTGCTTTACTGCCTGCCGGGACAGGGTGTAGGCATCGTTGTAGGAGGGGTAGTCATAGACGGTGGTATCGTGGATGACGGAAATGCCCCGCTCCTCCAGGCAGGCTGCCAGGTGGCTGCCGATGGAGATCATATTATAGCGGCTGTCGTGGGTTCGGTAGGGGTCGGAGGGGGTGTAGTTTTCGGTGTTTTCGTAGCTTTCGCAGGTGTGGGAATGGAGAATGAGGACGGTAGGCTGGGTGTCGGTCAAATCCCAGGAAAGGGGCGAGAGCAGCATTGCCGGCACATCGAAGGCGTAGCCGGGCTGATTTTTTACACAGATGAGCGCGGCATCTTCCGGGGTGAATAGGGGCGGGGCAGGCTCTGTCTGGGCAGATTCTTCCGTTAATTCGGGTTCTTCCGGCGGGGAATCCGGCTCGGTGGCTTGGGAAAAGGAGAAGACTTTCCCCGTTCCGGCGTACAGCAACAAGGACACGATGGATGGATCTTGGGATAATTTGCGCCAATCGGCGGCGATTCCACCGCCGAAAAGCCGCAAAAATACCGCAAATAATAAAACTCCGCAACTGATGCGAAAGCAAGCTTGCTCCAGTTTCATAGACCATTCCTTTCCAATTGAGAACAAAAAAAGAGATGCACAGGCATCTCTTTCTGATTATATAGGTTTTTTCCACTTGGGACGATCCCGGAGGGTGGTACGCAGCCGCTCAAAAAATTCTGATAAAAGCTGGCTGCTTTCCTGGGCCATTACCCCGGACTCCACCTGGGGATGGTGGTTAAAATCCATGGAAAACAGGTCGCAAACAGAGCCGCAGGCGCCGCATTTGGCATCGCTGGCCCCGAAAACCACCCGGGGAATTCGGGCATTTATGATCGCACCGGCGCACATAGGGCAAGGCTCTAAAGTCACATACAAGGTGCAATCCCAAAGCCGCCAGCCGCCTAAATTGGCGCAGGCATCGCCGATGGCTTCAATCTCGGCGTGACCCAGGGCGGTTTTTTGGGTCTCCCGGCGGTTTCTGCCCCGGCCTACGATTTGACCGTCCCGCACGATCACGCAGCCTACGGGAACTTCACCCTCTGCCGCCGCTTCCGCAGCCAGCTTCAGCGCTTCTTCCATAAAAATGCGATCATCCATACAAGTTTATCTCTCCTCATCCGAGTATGTGCCTATCTATCATACCCTAAGGCGAATAACCCGTCAAGGTGTATTCATCATACCGCGGGAAGAATGCAAAACCAAGGGAAATATAGTTTGCAAATCGCTGGGGAATTTGCTATAATAACGAAAAATGGAGGAGTAGGCTTTAACGAAGCTCCTCGTTGTTTGTGTCATTCTGAGCGGAGTGCAACGAAGTCGAAGAATCTGCGCATTAACGATGGCGGGAAGATCCTTCGATTCGCCTGCGGCTCACTCAGGATGACACGGGGTTGATTATGGCCAGAATGGTTAAGGGAGAAAAAATATGAAAACATTGCTGCATATTTGCTGCGCGCCCTGCGCCAATCAATGCATTGAGGTGCTGCGCACAGACGGGGTGGAGCTGACCGGTTTTTGGTACAATCCCAACATCCATCCCTACACGGAATATCGTGCCAGGCGGGATTGCCTGCGGGAGTATGCCCAAATGGTGGAGCTGCCGCTATTGGAGAAAAATGACTATGCGCTGCGGCCCTTTGTGCGGGCAGTGGCGGAGGATTTGGATCACCGCTGCGGCAAATGCTATGAAATGCGGCTGTTTGAAACAGCAAAGGCCGCCAAAGAGGGTGGCTTTGACAGCTTTACCTCCAGCCTGTTCATCAGTCCCTATCAAAATTTCGAACTGATGCGGGAAACGGCGGAACGGGCAGCCATGGAATACGGCGTGGAATTTTTATTCCGGGATTTTCGCCCCTATTTCCGGGCCGGTCAGGACCGGGCCAGAGAGCTGAATATGTATATGCAAAAATATTGCGGGTGCGTATTCTCCGAAGAGGAGCGCTACATCAAAGCAAAGAAGATAATCAGGTGATATTATGACACAGTTACAATTTGCAGTACCCTGCCTGTTTGGCTTGGAGGGCATCGCTGCCGACGAACTAAAACGGTTGAATATTCCCGGCGTGCAGGCGGAAAACGGCAGAGTTCTGTTTTCCGGCGGCGTGGAAGAGATGGCCAAGGCCAATGTCGGCCTGCGTACCGGCGAGCGGATCTTGCTGGTGCTGGCGCAATTTACCGCAACTACCTTTGAGGAATTGTTTCAAGGGGTTTATGCCACGAATTTAGAGGATTTTATCCCCGCTGACGGTCAGTTCCCTGTGAAAGGCCATTGCTTAAACAGCAAGCTGATGAGCGTGCCGGATTGCCAGGCAATCGTAAAAAAGGCCGCGTCCAAGCGGCTGGGCGAGAAATATAAGCTGTCCTGGCTGCCGGAAACCGGCGTCAAGTATCAGCTCCAGTTTGCCATTATGCAGGACAAGGTCACCTTGTATCTGGATACCTCCGGTGCGGGTCTGCACAAGCGGGGCTACCGGGCGGTGGGCAACGAAGCGCCCCTGCGGGAGACTTTGGCGGCGGCTATGGTGATTCTCAGCCGCTATCGGGGCAGAGAATTTTTCTGGGATCCCTTCTGCGGCTCGGGAACCATTCCCATTGAGGCGGCGCTGATCGCCAAGAACCGGGCGCCGGGACTGAATCGGCGCTTTGCTGCGGAGCAGTTTGGCTGGTCCGATGCGGCTATTTGGGAGCAGGTGCGCGCCGAGGCAAAAGACCGGGAATTTCGGGGAGATTACCGCATTTTAGGCTCGGATAACGATCCTAAGTGCGTGTCGCTTTCCATGGCCAATGCCCGCAAAGCCGGCGTGGCTGATGTGATCGAATTCCGGGATGGCGACGCTGTGAAAATGAGTCTGCCTGCCCAGGAGGGTATTATCGTCTGCAATCCGCCCTACGGTCAGCGGATGCTGGAGCAGCAGAGCGCCCAGCGGCTGTATGCCGCATTGGGTCGGCATCTGAAATATGCCGACGGCTGGAAGAAATATGTCATTACCTCCGAGCCGGAATTTGAGCATTATTTTGGGCGCCGCGCAGACAAAAAACGCAAGCTCTACAACGGCATGATCAAATGCGACTATTATATGTTCACGGAAAACAGGCGAAAGAAATAAAGGAAGTGCGATTTTGAAACACCTTTTTATTATCAATCCGGCGGCGGGCAGCAAGAACCGCACAGAAATATATTGCCGGGAAATTGAGAAAGTTTGCAATCCCCTGGGGCTGGACTACCGGATCGAGGTATCTTCTGCACCGGGAAATTGCCGGGAGATTGCCCGCAAGGCAGCTGAAACCGGAGAAGAATACCGTATTTACTCCTGCGGCGGCGACGGTACGCTCAATGAAGTTGTTTCCGGCGTGGCGGGGTTTGACAATGTGGCTGTGACGATGTATGTAGGCGGCAGCGGCAACGATTTTGTGAAGATATTCTCGGAAACCGAGCCTTTCCGGGACTTAAACTGCTTACTCGATAGTAAGGAGGAAGTCTTTGACCTGGTGCGGTGCAACGATGACTACAGTCTGAATATCTGCTCTGTGGGTTTGGATGCCCGCATCGGCACCGATGTTGCCAACTATAAGCGCATCCCTCTGCTCAGCGGTTTCCGGGCCTATGCCGCCTCCACGGTGATCAATGTGATCCGGGGCGTTTCCGAGCATTATGTGGTGCAGATCAACGGGCAGACCTTTGATGGCGATAAAACGCTGATCTGCGCCTGCAACGGTCAGTTCTACGGCGGCGGATTCCATCCTGTGCCGGAGGCCGATCCTACAGACGGAATGCTGGATGTGCTGGTGATCGAAAAGGTCAGCCGACTGAAGCTCGCCGCCGTGATCGGCAGATTCAAAAACGGAAAATACAAGGAGCTTCCGGATATTATCCGCCATTATAAAACCGACAATCTGCGGATTATCTGCGATAAGCCCACCAGTATCAATCTGGACGGCGAATTGCGGATAGCCGATGTTGTAAACATTTCTGTTGCCAAGGAAAAACTGCGGTTTTTCTATCCGGCACAGCTGACATTACGAACCCAGGCACAGCCGGTTGAAATCTAAAAAGGGAGGAAACAGCTATGGCACTGCTGACAACAGCTTTATATATGCTTTATGCACTGGCGCTGAGCGTGATCGGCTGCTGCTTTGTGCCTGTAGCCCAGGAACCGCATCTGCTGGTTTATCTGATTCCTGTTTTCTTCTTTATCCTGCTGTTTGCCGGCACGCTGACCCACCGCTCTACCAAGTTCCGGCTGGGTGTGTGCAATCACGGCGCGGTGCTGCTGCTGTGTTTTGAGATCTCTGCTGTGGCGGGCATTTTGTACCACATCATTTTGGCAATTTTTACCATCCCCGATAGCTATATGACGCTGATATGGAGTCTTCTTGTATTCCTATTGGTGGAGAGTATGGTTTTTTGGTACGGTGTTTCCTGCATTTATCTGACCTCGGTGCAAATGGGCATTACCAACCGGTTTATCGGCGCCTTCAGCGGCTTGATTCCCTATGTCAACATCGTAGCGATGAATTACATCATCTGGACGGTGCTTACAGAGGTGCGGGTGGAGGCCAAAAAAGAAAAGCTCAACCAAAAACGCAAGGATCAAAAAATCTGCCAGACCCGATATCCCGTTGTGATGGTTCATGGCGTGTTCTTCCGGGATACCAAGTACTTAAACTACTGGGGCAGAATTCCCCGGGAGCTGGAGCTCAACGGCGCCACCGTTTACTACGGCAACCACCAGTCTGCCGATGCCATTGCCGACAGCGCCCAGGAATTGGTGCAGCGGATTCGGCAGATCGTGGAGACCACCGGCTGCGAAAAGGTCAATATCATCGCCCATTCCAAGGGCGGTTTGGATTGCCGCTATGCCATTGCCAAGCTGGGGATGGGAGAGTATGTGGCCTCTCTGACTACCATCAATACGCCCCATAAAGGCTGCGTCTATGTGGATCATCTCCTCGGGAAAACTTCCCAGAAACTGCAGGAGGCTGTGGCAAAACGCTATAATCGGGCATACCGCTTCTTTGGTGACCACGACCCGGATTTTCTTGCGGCTGTTCGGGATCTGTCCGCATCGGCCTGTGAGAATTTCAATCAGCAGGTTACATATATGCCCGACGGCATATTCTGCCAAAGTGTCGGTTCAGTCATCCATCACTTCTGGGCGGCGAAATTTCCCATATTTCTGCTGTATCCCTGGGCGAAAAAATACGACGGTCTGGGCGATGGCCTGGTAGGACAGGATTCCTTCCCCTGGGGTGAGCGCTATACGCTTCTCACACCCAAAAGAAAACGGAGCATCTCCCACTGCGATATGACCGATCTGTACCGCAAAAATCAACGCCATTTTGATGTCCGCGAGTTTTATGTGCAGATGGTAAGCGATTTACGGAAGAGGGGTTTGTAAGATATGAAACAATTTTGGAAAAGTCTGCTGGTTTGGGCGCTGCTTTTATGCCTGATCTTTAGCGGCTGCGGAACTGCCGGCGACGATACGCTGCAAAACACTCCCACCCAGCCTGTGGTTACAGAGCCGGATGGATTTGTGACGCTGCCGGTGGAAAACGGCAGTTATGCCACTGAGCCGGATGGCTCCCAGGTTACCATTCCCCAATGGGATCCGGAGGATATGCAGCCGGATGACCGGGATGACCGCTACGACCAGGAGCAGCCGGAGCAGCCGGAACAGACCGATCCCCCGGAAACCCAAGCGCCGGCAGTGGTTCCCAATTCCAGCGGTTTTCAAGTGCGCTTTCTGGATGTGGGACAGGCGGATGCCGCGTTGATCATCTGCGACGGCAAGACCTTGCTCATCGATGGCGGCAATTCTGCCGATTCCAATTTGATTTATTCCGTACTGAAAAACCGGGGTGTGACCCATCTGGATTATGTCATTGCCACCCACGCACACGAGGATCATGTGGGCGGCCTTTCCGGTGCGCTGAACTATGCTTCCGTGGGCAAGGTTTACAGTCCGGTGACATCCTACAGCTCCAATGCCTTCAATAATTTTGCAAAGAATGTGAAAAAACAGGGCAAATCCATAACCATTCCCCAGGTGGGAACGCAATTTGCGCTGGGCAGCGCGGTTTGCTCCGTGCTGGCGGTCAATAGCGCCTCCGATGCCAACAATACCTCCATTGTGGTGCGTATCGTCTATGGCAATACCTCCTTCCTGTTTACCGGTGATGCCGAGCGGGAAGCGGAACAGGCCATGCTCGGACGGGGCGCTTACCTGTATTCCACCGTTTTGAAGGTGGGTCACCACGGCTCTAATACTTCCACCAGTTATCAATTCCTGTGGAATGTGATGCCCCAGTACGCGGTGATCTCCTGCGGAAAGGGTAACTCCTACGGTCACCCCCATGACGAAGTCCTCAGCCGTCTTTATGACGCCGATGTGACCTTGTTCCGCACCGACCTGCAGGGCGATATTGTATGCACCTCCAACGGCAGCAGCGTCAGATTCTCGGTCAGCCGCAATCCGGACGCGGATGTGTATGACGGTTTGGGCGGCAATCCATCCCGGCCTGAGCAGACGGATCCTCCGGAAAATCTCCCGGAGCAGACTGACCCGGTGCAGACCCAGCCGGAGGATACCCCCACCGGCGCAGACTATGTACTCAATACCAATTCCTTTAAATTCCATTTGGCCCACTGCGAATGGGCGCAGAAAATCAGCGACCGCAACCGGCAGGATTACACCGGTTCCCGGGAAGATCTCATTGAGCAGGGATATACCCCCTGTGGCAGCTGCAACCCATAATCCGACAAAAACCAAACCCGGACTCTGCAATCTGTACAGCAGAGCCCGGGTTTTGCTATCTATTTCAGAATGCCGTAGAGCCGCATCAGTTCGATGCGTTCTTTGCCGATTTTTAAGGCGTCGGCGGCGTTGTCATCTTCTTTGCGCCTGCGACGGAAGATGTATTTCCACAAGCGGCTGCACCAAGCTATGGGCAGCAGATAGGGGCGTTTTTTTAAGTAGGGATACAGATTTTCCAGCTTGGAAGCGGCGGGAAAGAGAGAGCCAACAACGGAGAGCTTCCCTTTTTTACCCTGCTTCTGGGCGGCAACGGCATCTAAGGTGATGGTGCTGCTGTGCTGGCGGCTCATATTGGCGCTGCCATACACACCGGCGCAGAGCAGATCCTCCAGCATGGGCAGAACATCCACAGAAATCTCTTGCCAGGCTTGGGGATAACCGGCTTTTTGGGGGTCAAAAGTCAGATATTGGCTACCAATGCGGAAAATTGCCGCAGCGAATACTTCTGCCCGGATCGCTTGACAGTTTTCCCAAAGCTGCTGCCAATTTACACGGTTTCCGTATGCGTTGGCGAAAAGAATAATATCGCACACCTGCCGGATGCCAAAGCCGCTATGCAGGAAGTGCTTAAAGGCGTGACAGATCAAATAAAAGAGATGGTCGGTATATTCCAGGGTGTAGATGGTATGCCCCTGGATTTGCAGGGGGATGGCCCGGTCCTGCGCCTGGACAAAAAACCGGTTCAGATCGCCGTAGGCCAGGGACTCCGGCGGGAACAGGTGCTTGTGCAGCTCGATATACAGCAGGCTGCCTGCTTTGCGGTAGGGCACTTCGAAGGATTCGGACAGATCTTCGCCGGAAACGGCTGTGTGCATGCCAAACTCGGTGAATAACTGGTGGCAGAGCGCAAACTGTTCCGGCCGGATCCATAGATCCTCATCGCCGGAGGGGCGATGATCCGGCTGAGGATACAGCTCCCGGCAGACGATGCCCTTGACCACCAGAGGCCGGAGGCCTGCAGCCTGCAGATGCCGGTTCAGCTCCAGGAAGTCTGCGGTGCGCATAGTCTGTGCGATCACCTGCTGCCGCACGGAAGACTTAAGCTCTGCCGGGGCAGATGCGTGGTACACGGCTTCATAGAACAGCGGCAGCACCTTATGCATAGTGGCCATGGAAATCAGCGCAGGCCACTGGGATTGGGAAATATGGCCGGAAAAGGCGGTTTGCCCCAGCGCGGCTTTTAAGATTGCCAGAAATAACTCCATCGTTTCGTTCATAGGCTTCTCCCATATATCGACCGGAAAATCGTTACAGATTATGACCTTATAGTAACATAGATTTCTTGTGCGTGCTATAGGAATTTGTTGCATTTTGAAAAAAACTGTGATATGGTATGCTAAAATAGTGTAGTTTGTGCTTTTTTAGGAGGCATAGCATGTATCGTAAGTTTTTTAAGCGATTGAGCGACTTGGTTTTGTCGGGATTGGCGCTGACGGTCCTGGCTGTTCCGCTGTTGATCTTAGGCTTGATTGTGAAGCTGGATTCCAAAGGCCCCATGCTGTTCTGGCAGAAGCGTGTCGGCATGCACAAAAAAACATTTATGATGCCGAAATTCCGCAGTATGTACACCGAAACCCCTGCGGAAGTGCCTACCCATATGCTCAATGATCCCGGCCGCTGGATCACCCCCGTGGGCAAGGTCTATCGCAAGCTGTCCATTGACGAATTGCCCCAGCTTTGGTCCATTTTTACGGGCAAAATGAGTTTTATCGGCCCCCGGCCTGCTCTTTGGAATCAGGAGGATTTGATCGCTGAGCGGGACAAATACGGCGCCAACGATGTGCGCCCCGGTCTTGCCGGTTGGGCGCAGGTCAATGGCCGTGACGAACTGGAGATCCCCGAAAAGGCAAAGCTGGACGGTGAGTATGCAGAAAAATTGAGCTTCCTTTTTGACTGCAAGTGCTTCTTGAAAACCGTTGTTGCGGTTATTCGCCGCGATGGCGTGGTAGAAGGCGGCACCGGCACTTTGGAAAAAACCGGAAAAAAATAAGACAACAGCACCCCGTTTTTCAGACGGGCAGAAGATTCTGCTTATCTGAAAAGCGAGGTGCTTTTTTACTTGCCCTTGGCGGCGTATTTGCGGGCATATAGAGAGAGCAGAACGCCCAGCAGTGCGCCCACGGTATTATGGAGAACATCGTCAATTTCGCATTGCCCCAAAGAAAAACGGTACTGCATCCATTCAATGCCTGCACTCATAGCTGCCAGCAAAAGAACCACAAGAATGCAGCGCAGCCAGCCGGGCCATTTCCGGGGCAGCACCATTCCGCCAAGGAGACCGGCAGGATAAAACAGGAGAATATTCATAAAATTGCTGCGCAAAATCTCTGGGTTTCCTCCGTGGAGGATTTCTCGATAGGAATGGAAAATTGTCATATGGCAGACAAACTGCTGCCCGTCAGACCTGGATGAAACTGTGGTGTAAGCAACGACTGCTGCCCAGCAGAGCAAAGCCAGTCCCAACAGCAAACGCCACCAAACTTTTCTGTTGTAGCGCCCGTGCAAATAGATGAGAAAACAGGTAGCAACAGCTGCCAAAAGAATAATATCCCGAATATTCAGACAGTAGAGCTGTTGCAGCAGTATGTCGAGTATGGTTGAAATCAGCATTTTAAAATGTCCACAATCCATAGGCAAGCAAACCGTCACCATAGGGGGGTGCTTGCGGTGTTCATTGATCGTACGCAGTTCCTGAGAGGGAACTGTAAAAAGCTTTCGCCTAATGTAATAATAGCACTCATTGCCCAATTTCGCAACAAAATTTGAATACTTCTTCATTATGCAGCGTATTTCGGAGAAAACCGCACTTTTTTCTGCTGTCTTCTGCCGGAAAGCAGTTTACAAACGACGGAAAATGTAATATAATTAGTTAATTAAATGGGGAAGTGTACCCTCGTATATACTTTCTCACTGAGAGGATTTTTATGACTTTAACAAACTATTGGTGGTTGCTGATCTGGCTGTTCCTAGGCGGCATCATCCTTGGAAATATGCCCAGACGACGGGAATGCCTGAACGGCGAAACTGTGGAGCGATGGGATATTCTTCCTGCCGTTTTAATGGTGATTCCGTATATCATCTGGGCTGGATTTCGGCATGACTATTTTGGAGATACTGCCCTTTACCGAAAAAGCTTCTTAGAAACAGAACCCAATCTGTTGGATATTTTTTCTCCTTTTATAAGTGGCGAAAAAGACCCTGGCTTTGAGTCTTTTGCAATTATAATGCGGGTTCTGCTGGGGAATCAAGATAAACTGTTTTTCTTAGTCATCGCAGCTTTTCAGATGATCTGTATTGCTTTGGTTCTGAGGCGCTATACGAAAGATTATTGGACTTGTCTGTTTTTATTTGTGGTTTCTACAGACTACCTGTCTTGGATGCATAACGGTATGCGCCAATTTATTGCAGTAGCGATTATTTTTGCGGGTTTCAAATATCTGGTGAATAAAAACTACATACAGATGATCCTGCTGATTCTGCTGGCCTCTGTGTTTCATGGATCGGCGCTGTTGATGATCCCCATTATTTTTGTTATCCAGGGCGATGCGTGGAATCTGAAAACCGTGCTTTTACTGGCTGCTACTGTTGTTGCTGTCGCATACATCGGTCAGCTTACGCCAATCCTAAATGAACTTCTGCAAGAGACGCAGTACGATGATATGATAAACAACGAGATTTGGGTAGTAGATGACGGTACGAACATCATTCGTGTGGCGGTTTATTCTGTTCCTGCGGTGTTGTCCCTGGTTGGTTTGAAATATGTTCGAGCAGCTAACAATCCAATTATGAATATCTGCGTCAACTGCTCTATTGTTACTATGGCACTCTATCTTGTGGCATCCGTGTCTTCTGGTATTTATATCGGTCGTTTGCCCATTTATACCACGCTTCAGGGATATATCGCGCTGCCCTGGATGATCGATCAGATTTTCGAGAAACGATCTGCCAGAATGGTTCGGTATTTGATGTATGGCGCATATTTGGCATTTTTCTATTTCCAGATGCACTTTACATGGGGAGTGATTTGATTATGAATCAACCAATTCGCGTTTTGCATGTGGTTACCTATATGGGCCGCGGCGGCTTGGAAACCATGATTATGAACTATTACCGGCATATAGACCGAAGCAAGGTACAGTTTGATTTCCTTGTCCATCGGGATTTTCGCGCTGACTACGACGATGAAATTGAATCACTGGGCGGTCGCATTTATCGAATTCCCCGCTTGGTGCCGTGGAGCAGAAGTTATAGAAAAATATTGGAGCAGTTCTTCTGCGTACATCCTGAATACAAGATTGTTCATGTCCATCAGGATTGCCTTAGTTCTGTGGCTTTAAAGATAGCGCAAAAGTGCGGCATTCCGGTGCGCATTGCCCATAGTCATAGTGCAAGCCAGGATAAGAACCTTAAGTATCTGCTTAAGCTGTATTACAAAAGATCGATTCCAACCTATGCTACCCAGTTGTTTGCCTGTGGGGAGGAAGCCGGACGCTGGATGTTTGGCGGTGCGCCCTATCGTGTTGTGAATAATGCCATAAATACAAACCTGTATGCATATGACCCTCAAAGGACTTGCGAAATCCGCACTGCGTTGAAAATCTCTCACGATACCTTTGTTATCGGCCATGTGGGTAGATTCGATGCAGTAAAAAATCATACTTTTCTTTTGGACGTATTTGCTGAAGTCAATCAACAGGACCCAAATTCTGTGTTGCTTTTGGTGGGCGATGGCAATCTTCGGCCGGAAATGGAGAAGAAAGCCGCAGATCTGGGGATCGCAAACCGCGTGATCTTCACCGGCATCAGAAGCGATGTGCCGGATTTGATGCAAGCTATGGATTGTTTCGCTTTTCCCTCTATTTATGAAGGAATCCCGGTAACATTGATCGAGGCCCAAGCCGCTGGAATTCCGTGTCTTGTCTCGGATGGCGTTCCAGCAGAATGCGACAAGACCGGACTAATTAAACGCCTTCCTCTCGCCGCAGGAGTTGCCGGGTGGGCAGAGATGCTTATGAAAACAGGTCAGCTATCCCGGCAGAATACCGCTGAACAAATCGTTCGTGCGGGCTATGATATTGATGCTAATGCCCGGTGGCTTCAGGAATTCTATCTAAACGAGTTTTCTCTTTTGGGAGATTGCCAATGAATATAAAATTTAAATCTGATTACTATCGAATGACTGGAATCACTGCGTCTAACAAAGTGAAATTTGCTGCAAATATTCTGTTCAAACATAATGTTCGCTATATGTATCTCTATCGCAAATACGAAAAACGCCCTACTTTTCTAACCAAGTACATGCTGTACAAGATAGGTAGAAGGTACGGCTTAGAGATTTCTGGCGATGTGCAGATTGGTCCAGGTTTATATCTTGGTCACCCCTATAACATAACCGTAGCTGAAGGAACGATTATCGGTAAGAATGTAAACCTTCATAAAGGATGCACTATTGGCAGGGAAAACAGAGGCAACCGCGCAGGCGTTCCAACGATCGGGGATCGTGTGTATGTAGGAATTGGCGCAGTCATAGTGGGGGGAATCACCATTGGCGACGATGTGCTGATTGCTCCTAATAGCTTTGTAAACTTTGATGTACCTTCTCATAGTGTTGTTATCGGCAATCCTGCATCTGTGCACCCAAGAAGCAATGCAACAGAAAGCTATGTGAATTTTCTTGTATGAGGTAATTATATGGTATTTCTAACAGTATTTACTCCCGCCTACAATCGGGCGCATACATTGCCTCGTACATATGAATCCTTGCTTGCACAGGACTGCAAGGATTTTATCTGGCTGATCGTGGACGACGGATCCTCGGATGATACTGCGGAGTTGGTACGCACCTGGCAGGAAAAAGAAAACGGCTTTGAAATTCGCTATATCTACAAGGAAAACGGCGGCATGCACACTGCCCATAATACAGCCTACGAAAATATCGATACCGAGTTGAATGTTTGCATCGACTCCGACGATTGTATGGCCCCCGGTGCTGTCCGCAAGATACAGGAAAAGTGGAGCAAAGTAAAGCACTTGGGATATGCAGGACTGATCGGCTTGGATTCCGATTTGAATGGAGACCTGATCGGTAAAGGATTCCCGGATGGCATGACCGCAACTACCCTTACCGGCTACTACGCAGCCGGCGGCAGTGGTGACAAAAAGCTTGTATATCGCACGGATGTGATCAAAGCATATCCTAACTATCCTGTGTTTGAAGGCGAGCGGTATGTGGCACTGGCCTATAAATACAGGTTGATCGATCAAGATTACAAGCTGGCGGTTATTGATGAGGTGCTCTGCAATGTGGAGTACCAGGCTGATGGTCACAGCACCGGCATGTGGAAGGAATATGTCCGCAGCCCCCGAGGTTTTGCCTTCTGGCGTAAGGTCTGTATGCAATATCCGGAGTCAAAGAAGCGTCTGATCGTTGATTGTATTCACTACTGCTCCAGCAGTATCATTGCAAAAAATAAAGCCTATATTCAGGAATCTCCCAGAAGGTGGATGACCGTTCTTTGTACAATCCCAGGATGGATATTAAGTCATTACACGAGAAATAAGGTAAAATGAAGAAAATACTTTTTCTAATTCATGATCTTGGCCATGGCGGTGCCGAAAAGGTGCTGGTGAATTTGGTCAACAATATGGATCATTCAAAATTTGATATTACGGTCATGGCCCTCTTTGGCGGTGGTGTCAACGAGCGGTTTTTGTCCGAAGATGTGCGTCTTATGGTGTGTCATAAGAAGCCATTCCCGGGAAATTCTCATTTGATGAAGCTGTTCACACCAAAACAGCTTTACCGGCATTACATCAAGGAGCATTACGATATTGTCGTTTCTTATTTGGAAGGTCCCTGCGCCCGAATTATCAGTGGATGTTCGGATCCTGCAACGAAAAAAGTTGGATGGATTCACATCGAGCAGCGTAACCAAAAGCGGGCAGCCGCATCGTTTCGAAGCTACCGGGAAGCGCTGAATTGCTATAACGCGTTTGACAAGATCGTTTGCGTATCCCACGGGGTAAAAGAGGATTTTATGCGATTGATGCCGGTCAAATCAGAACCCGTTGTGCTCTACAATACCAATGAGAGCGAAAAGATTCTTGCCAGTTCCCGCGAGAATCTGGAAGATGGCATTTTCCTTGCGGAAGAGTTGAATCTTGTCGGTGTAGGAAAGTTGTTGGAGAACAAAGGCTTCCACCGCTTGATCCCTATGGTCAAAGCCCTGCGTGATGAGAACCTGCCTGCGCATCTTTATATTTTGGGTGTGGGTCCTGCTCAGGCACAGTTGGAAAAATTGGCACAGCAGTATGGAGTTTCGGACTATGTGACGCTTTTGGGTTATCAGACGAATCCGTACAAATATGTTGCGAAAGCTGACTTGTTTGTTTGCGCCAGTCATGCGGAAGGCTTTTCCACCGCCGCAACTGAGGCATTGATTGTCGGCACACCGGTTTGTACTGTAGAGGTCTCCGGTATGAAGGAAATGCTGGGCGAGCATAACGAATGGGGCGTAGTCATGGAAAACGATGACAAGGCGCTTTACTTGAGTATCAAAAAACTGCTGAGCGAACCGGAATTGTTGCGGTATTACCATAAACAGGCGGAAAAACGGGGGGAATCCTTCAGTACCCAAAGTACTGTGGATGCTGTGCAGGATATGTTGAAAAACCTGTGACCGAAGGGAAGAAGGAACACATGAGAAAACTTTGGGAAATCATCAATATTCCAAGAAGCATTCCGGCGCTGCTTATGTATCGCCACCTTTCCTGCCAAAATGAGATTCGGGAGGATCTGCTGCGAAACGGTGGCAACGGTTCGTGGTGGAACCTGCACAGGGAGTTGCTGAGAAGCACCGTGGCAAGAAAAATATTCTATTACCGGACAAACCAGCATGCACCAGTGCTTACCAAACTTTCGAAAATACTGTATCGCCCTTTTGAATCCATGGAAATTGATGCGGACTCCATTGGCGGAGGTATGCAGGTATTCCATGGTTATTCCACCATTGTGTTTGCCCGGTCCATCGGAAAGAATTTTACGGTGTATCAGCAAGTTACCATTGGACGCGGAAAAAAGTTGACGGAAATGATATCCCGATTATCGGAGACAATGTCACGGTTTATGCAGGTGCCATCATTGTTGGAGGCATTAAGATTGGCAAGAATGCTACAATTGGCGCAGGTGCTGTGGTGACAAAAGATGTTCCCGACAATGCAACAGTTGTGGGAGCGCCAATGCGAGTAATAAAAGAGTGAGAATAATATGAAGATTTCGGTTATTGTGCCAGTGTATAATGTTGCTGCGGATTTGCCCAGGTGTATGGACAGTATTCTTGCACAGACATATCCCAATATTGAAATTGTGACCGTGGATGACGGATCGCCGGATAACTCGGGCGCAATTCTGGACGAATATGCAGCAAAGTATTCCAATATCCGCGTAATCCATAAAGAAAACGGTGGCGTCACCTCTGCCCGTCTTAGAGGCATAGAGGAAGCTACCGGTGAATGGATTGGTTTCGTGGACGGCGACGACGAGATTGAGCCGGATATGTATGCGCGGCTGCTGAAGAACGCTGTGGAATATGATGCGGATATTTCCCACTGTGGCTATCAGATGTGCTTTGCTGATGGGCGGGTGCACTATTTCCACAATACAGGTATCAACGAAAAGCATGATAAAATAAACGGTATCCGGGAATTGCTGTCTGGTGAAAGAGTTGAACCGGGACTATGCAACAAGCTGTTCCGGAAGACACTGTTTCAAGGTTGGGAGATGGATAAAACCATCCGGATTAATGAAGATCTTCTGATGAACTACTACTTGTTCTCCAATGCAAGAAGCAGTGTCTTCGATGATTGGTGTCCATACCATTACATTGTGCGTAGTACTTCCGCGTCCCGCGTAAAGATGAATGAGTACAAGATCTATGATCCTATCCGGGTTAAGGACATTATTCGGCAGGCAGCCAGTGACGAGCTTCACTGGGATGTTCAGTGCGCATATCTGAATACCTGCATCAATACATACAATAGTCTGTTGTGTGCCGGAGATGCATATGTGGCGGATCTTCGAAAGGTTCGACAGCTTCTGGCTACAGAGCGCACTGCATTCTCGCTACTGGGAAGAAAACGAAGCATGATGGCTCAGCTCATTGTTGGAGCCCCACTGATATATAAGCCGGTTTATTTACTATACAGTCGGTTCTTTCAAAATAATCTTTATTCTTAAAGGAGACAGACATGGGAACAGAATTACTGTCCTTATATCGTAAACAAATCAAAAAAACCTGGAAAATTGCGTTTTTTTCTGCATTTGTCCTGTTTTTGCTGATTCACCTATATAAAATTACCAATTATCTGCCCAATCATGATACCCTCTATAATTTCTATTCAAACCAACGCGTGTTGGGAAGCGGTAGATGGTTTTTGCAGTATGCTTGTGGTATCAGCTCGTATTTTGATTTACCCTGGCTCAACGGCCTGCTATGCGCAGTCTATTTGGGTGTGATGATGGTTTTTATTGTGGAACTGCTGAATATTCAGAATCCCGTCATTATTATTTTGACATCAGGGATTCTGGTAGGAACGCCCTCTACTACGGAGATGCTGTTCTTTGAGTACACCGCTGATGGCTATGTGCTGGGACTGGCCTTAAGTGCTTTATCCGCAGTACTTTCATGTAGGAAGGGAAAATGGTACTGCTATCTTATTAGCGGTGTACTGCTTTGCCTGACTTGTGGTATCTACCAGAGTGGTGTATCCTTTGCGGCAATGTGTTGTATCTGCTATCTGGTGCTGAAGCTGGTGAACGATGAGATCTCCGTAAAAGATGCGTGGCGCTGGATCGGCAGACATGTCATCATATATGTAGGGGCCATGGTCTGCTACTATGTGATTTGGAAGATGATGATGCACTTTGAGGGGATTTCTGCCACCAGTTACCAGGGTATCGACTCTCTGGGCAAGATCAGCCTGTCATCCATCATCCAGTCCTGCATCCAATCTGCGGCAAACATCGGGGTGTATTTTGTAGAATGGAATATCCTGGAGCATCCGATTTCCCTGTATGCAATGTTGAATCTTATATTTCTGATCTGCTTTGCTGTGGTTTTGGTGGTTGCGCTGGTAAAAAGCCGTGCGTACCGCAGTACTTCCAGGCTTGCTCTGATTCTGTTCTGTTTGGCTGCCAGTGTGCCGGTGATTTCCGTTTGGGGATTTATCTCCCCCGGTGTACAGTATCGTCCTATGATGCTCCATGGAATCTGTCTTTACTATCTGCTGGCGATGATTCTGTTCGATAAGTGGGTACCTACCCGTGTGAGCACAGCATTCGCAGCGCTGATGGCTGTGATAGTGTTCAATTTCGCTATTATGGCCAATACTTCCTACTTCTGGATGAATAAATGCTACGAAAAGACCTATTATCGGGGCAGCCAGATTATGAACACCATTGTATCTGCTCAGCAGAAAAACGATGATATCGAGAAGGTGGCATTCGTGGGCAATCGGGTAGAGGAAGTCTGTTCGGACGAATCTCTATTTACGCAAGAGGTGCATATTTTATGTGCGTGTTTGGAGGAGGACCTTCTGTACGATCATATCCATACCTATCTGTTTCTGGAAAATACGTTTGGTTTGGATATCCAACGGGCATTGGATGAGCAGGTTATGGAGTTGGAAGAAATGGAGCAGGTCCAGCAGATGCCTGTGTGGCCTGCGGAAGGATGTGCCCAGGTCATTAACGGTGTGCTGGTGATACGAATTGCAGAATAAAAATGCTTAGGATGGATTCCTATAGCATGAAAAAATGCGGAGTATCCGAAAAGCGATTGCTGCATACTTGATGGTTTTAGCTATTGGTTTTGTGCTGAGACGAGCTATCGTTTATATAGCTGTGGACACCTTATTTTACTATAAGCGGCTACTGCCGGCGGGACAGTAAATATTGTATTTGCAATTTATTTGCGGAAGCGGGTATTTCAAAAGAGATGGTGAGTGTTTATGGACTTGATTAGTGTGATCGTGCCGGTGTATAATGTTGAAAAATATCTGGACCAGTGTGTTGAATCGATTGTGAATCAGACCTATAAAAACTTGGAGATTATTCTTGTGGATGACGGGAGTCCGGATCGTTGCCCGGCTATGTGTGATGCATGGGCGGAACGGGATAGCCGCATTAAAGTAATTCACAAGGAAAACGGTGGAGGCGGTCCCGCGAGGAATGCAGGTTTTGATATTGCTCAGGGCACTTTCGTGGGTCTGGTGGATAGCGACGACTTTATTTCCCCGGATACTTATGAGCGATTGCTGACATATATGACCGATGATATGGATATTGTGGAGTGCGAAATGGTAAAAACCTCCAATGACTGTGCGTCCTTTTCTGCCTCCGAGGCGGAAAAGGTGGTTTGCACAGCTGCTGAGGCTATGAGATTGCACATAATGGATTCCTTGTTTTGTCAGACACCACCCAACAAGCTCTACCGTCGCAGTGCGATCGCAGATGTGCGTTTTCCGGCTGGTACGGGAATCGACGATGAATACTGGACTTACCGGGTGATTGGAAATGCCAGGAAGTTGGTTCACATACGCAGTGTACTGTATGCTTATCGGCAGCATGAAGAATCTGTGATGCATTCGCTTACTATCCCTAAAAGGCTTCGGGCTATCGATGCGAAGACTCAGCGGTTGCAATATATGGGTATTCATTTCCCAGAGTTGGAACCCCTATGCAGGAAGGAACTATATTTTAGTTGCCTGTACCATGGACAGCTGATCCTGCGGAATTTTCCACCTGCGGAAACTGGCGCTGCGATAAAAGAACTGGGGAGAATTCTACGGTCGCAGTATGTAAATTACGGAACCGCAAAGGATCGCCTGTGGTTGACCCTGGGGCGCATATCTTTTCCTTTTACTTGCAGGCTGCGCAACAGACTGAAAATTGGAATATGAGAGGGCAATGATATGAAACAAGAACTGATATCTGTTATCGTTCCAGTGTATAATGTAGAGCCGTATTTGGATAAGTGTATACAAAGCATTTGCACACAGAGTTATCAGAATTTGGAAATCATCCTTTCTGATGATGGTTCTACAGATTCCTCTGGTATTATCTGCGATGCCTGGGCGGAGAAGGATATCAGGATCCGGGTGACCCACAAGGAAAACGGTGGTTTATCCGATGCTCGAAATGCGGGCATCGATATTGCAACGGGAGACTGGTATGTATTTGTCGATAGCGACGATTTCCTTGCGGAGGATGCTATAGAAAGTATGTATGCTGTGGCAAAAACCTATAACTGCCAAATGGCGGTTTGCAATATGCTTAGGATTTACGAGGACGGGGAAATGGAAGCGTTCTACTGCCCGGTAACGGAGCTGACTGTTCTCCAGGGCAATGAACGGTTCGAAACACTAAAACAGCCATCTGTCTGTAACAAACTGTTTCGTGCGGACTTGTTCGGAGAAGTTCGTTTCCCAAAAGGAAAATTTTACGAAGATACCTTTGTTTATCATATCCTGGCGCACCGTGCGGATGGTATTGCTCTCACAGGTCGTGTTGGATACTATTATCTCTCTCGCCGCAACAGTATTTTGGGAAGACAGGTATATACGGACAGGTATTTTGACCGGATCGAAGCGGTGTACCGGCGAATGTCCTATCTGATTGAGAACCAAATCCCTCATTACGCAGAGGAGGCTTGCGAAAGCTTGTATGTAGATGTTTGCAGAGGTAGCACTAAAATTCCCCGAACTGAAGCAAATAGGGAGAAATTTCAACAGATGTGGGCGTGGTTCCAGGTTGCCTATGACCATCTGATGCACCACTCAGCCACATCTACAAAAATGAAGTTACGGTTGGTGCTGCTGAAAAAGGCCCCCTGGCTGCATGAGTTGATTTACTAAAAGGAAAAGATATGGAAAAGAAAAACAGACTGACACAGATCGGAAATATCCGTGCATTGGCTATCTTCCTGGTGGTTTTGGGACACAGCATTATACTGTATTCCTCTGCTTGGGATCTGTACGAAACTAGTGTTCGAGTGCCGTTTTTGAATGAACTTAAGAACATAATCGACATTATCCAGATGCCGCTGTTTTTCTCCCTGTCCGGTTATCTGTTTGTTTTTACACATGGGAAGAACAAAGGCATACTTTTCCTCTTGAAAAATAAGGCTAAGCGCCTGTTACTTCCCTATCTGGGGATTGGCGTTTTATTCCTGCTGCCCATTCGGTTGCTTGTGAGGTTTTCCAGCTACCAGGATATGGGAGTCTTTGACTTTGCTTACAAGTTGCTGAACGCAAGTGATATGGGACATCTGTGGTTTTTGCCTGCACTGTTTCTTATCTTTGTGTTGGCTGAACTGATTTTGACTATAGTGGAGCGAATCCCAGGAATCCGAAAATTTCCTGCATTGTTTCTGTGTATAGCAGCCATTGGAATCTACCTGGAGGGTTATCGGTTCAGCTTGGGCTATGGACCGCTACAGAGCGCCTATGGATATCTTATCTGGTTCAGCCTAGGCTATTTCTTGAATGTATATCAGAAGCCCCTTCGGAAAATCTACAGTATTTCCCTGGTGAAGTGGGCACTATTGGTGCTGAATATAGCGCTCCTTGCCTACTGTCTCTGGGCGGACAATATCCGGGTGCTGATCGCCCTGACAGTCAAGGCGCTGAGTATCGTTAATATCTATGGTGCTATGCAGGAGAAAACCTGCACTGTAGTGCAGAAGGTTGACCGCAACAGCTTTGGCGTATATCTGTTCCATTCACCGCTGATCTATATGACTTTTGCTACCATCCCCAATGCCAGTCCGGTTCTGGTGGTGCTTATCAATCTGGTGGTGTTTGGTGCAGCTGCCTACGGCCTGACGGAATTGGTTCGTAAAACAAAGCTGAAAGTGCTGATTGGAGAGTAGTATGAATCTAGTTCAAAGAATTGAATGGCGGTTCTATAAAGAACTGAAGCGGCTTCGGCTGAAAAACCGTCAGCCTACTATTATTGCATCCAACTGCATTGGTACCTTTATGTACTACGATATGAAGATGCAATACCGTTCTCCTACGATCAATCTCAGCTTCAATATGAATGACTATGTGCGCTTTCTGGAGAACCTCAAGTGGTATCTTGAACAGCCGGTGGTGCCCTTCCAGGATGACCGATTTGGCTACCCCTGTGGTATGGTTGGGGATGTGGAGATCCGGTTCAACCATTACAAGACCATCGAAGAGGCAACCGAAAAGTGGAACGCACGCAAACTGCGGATCGATTGGGACAACTTGTTCATAGTGGGCGTTGATAGTGACGATTGTACATATGACACCATCAAACGCTTTGATGCATTGCCGTATCCCAGAAAGGTGATATTCACGCATAAACCATATCCGGAATTCAAATCTGCTTACTATATTGCTGATTTCGAGGAAGAGAACTGCGTAGGGATACTAACTGATTTTAAGGAACAATTTCTAATACGCAGATATATGGATGATTTCGATTATATTTCATTTTTGAATCAAACATCGAGTGAGGATGCTTTATGACCAAAATTCCCAAAATAATCCACTACTGTTGGGTTGGGGATAAGCCCAAACCCCAGTCGGTACTATACTGCATTGAAAGCTGGAAACGGTATTGCCCGGATTACGAGATCCGGGAGTGGAATGAAACCAACTACGATTTTACCAAGAACGAATATATGCGCCAGGCTTATGAAGCAAAGAAATGGGGATTTGTTCCCGATTATGCCCGGCTGGATATTGTTTATGAACACGGCGGCATCTACTTGGATACCGACGTGGAAATGGTACGGTCGTTTGATGAATTGTTGGATAATCGAAATTTTTTTGGATTTGAACTAACGGACTGTGATGACCAGTTCTATGTAAACTGTGGACACGGGTTTGGTGCAGAGGCAAAGGATAAAACAATTAAACGACTGCGTGACTTCTACGACACGGTTAGCTTTATAAATTTAGATGGCTCGTTAAATATATTACCATCTCCGCATTATACAACGCAGGTGCTTCGCAGGATGGGGTTGCGGTCAGAAAATACAGATCAAAGGTTTCCAGAATTTACGGTATATGCTTCGGATGTGCTATGCCCTAAAAATTTCCGTACCGGTAGGCTGACAAAGACTGCTAGAACGGTATCAATACATCATTTTACCGCAAGCTGGGTAGATGACAAGATCAAACAGGAAATTGCCCACCAAAAAAATATTAAACAACGCTTTGGTGGGCGTCTGGGCGGGTGTATTCTACTGGCGGAAAGCGTTGCTCAAAAGTACAGCGCTATGGATATGGTTACAAAGCTGCCAGCCCGACTGATGAAAAGAACCAAGAAAAAAATGATCGAAGTCAAGGATGCGTTTCCTTATTACTGGGGGATTGCACAGGCAAGGGTAGCATGGCCGGGCGGTGATAAGGCTGTACTTTTGGACACAGGGATGGATAGTGACAACTGTGGCGACCATATCATTATGGAATGTTGCCTGCTGCAACTGAGAAACTGTGTGCAAACCTCTGCTATGGGGCATATACCTACCCATCGGCTTGCAAACAAGGAGGAATTAGCACAGTTGAGGTCGTCCGGCAGAAAGATCCTTTGTGGCACCAATATTCTATCCGGCAGAATGCGTAGCTATGGTCTGTGGCAACTGGGAACACAGGTGACACCGTACTGTGGAACACTGCTGATGGGTGTGGGCTTTGACTCCAAAGAAGAACGCTATGATTTATATACTAAGCTATTGCTTCGTACTATTTTGACAAAACGTGGGATCCATTCGGTCCGGGATAGCTTTTCTGAAAAAAAGCTGAAAGCTATGGGGATTAACAATGTTTTGAACACTGGTTGCCCCACTATGTGGAATCTGACACCGGAGCACTGCGCTGCGATCCCTTCTCAAAAGGCCCGGAATGTGGTAAGTACTGTCACGGATTACAACCAGGATCCTCAGAATGATGCTGCTATGTTGGACATCTTGCTGGAAAATTATGAAACTGTATATCTGTGGCTACAGGGTCGGGAGGACCTTGGCTATATTCGGGAGCTGGGCTATGGAGATAAACTGGTGCTGATTCCCGGTACCTTGGCGGACTATGATGCCATCCTTGCCCAGGAAGACCTGGATTATGTGGGCACCCGGCTTCATGCAGGTATTCGGGCTTTGAGTAAGGGCCATCGGAGTCTGGTTGTATCTATCGACAACCGGGCAGAGTGCATTAGCGCAGATACTGCGCTACCTCTGATCCGTCGGGAGAATATTCCTGCGACACTGGGTGACCGCGTGAACGAAGAATTTGAAACCAGAATTCATATGCCCTGGGAAACTATTGAAAAATGGAAAAGGCAATTTAAGTGAGGCTGCTATGAAAAAACGTTCCAGAACGGAATATACCCTCCTGAATACATTTGCAGGTATTGTGGGCTATGCACTCAATACAGTCGTAGGTTTTGTTTGCCGGATGATATTCGTCCAATGCCTGTCTGCGGATTATTTGGGCGTTAACGGTTTATTTACCAGTCTACTTAGTATGTTGTCCCTGGCAGAACTTGGGATCGGCAGCGCAGTGGTCTTCGCCCTGTACAAGCCCCTGGCGGAGAACGATGAGGCGAAGATTGCGTCGCTGGTGAGGCTTTACGGCGCAGCCTACCGGATCATTGGTCTGGCAGTTGCTGCTGTTGGTTTGGCACTGATGCCCTTTCTAAATCTAATCATTCAGAGTCAGCCTGCTATCCAGGAAAGCATCTACCTACTGTACGCCGTCAACCTATTCAATACCGCCAGCACCTATTTCTTCAGCTACCGCTCATCCCTGATTGTTGCGGCTCAGCAAAACTACATCGTAGCTGCTGTGAATTATATGGTAACAATCTGCCAAAGTATCTTGCAGATTGTTGCGCTACTTCTGTTTAGAAATTATATGGCCTATCTGCTGATTCAGTCATTAGGTGTATTTGTGAACAATGTGGTGGTTTCTCGTATCGCGGTGAAGAAGTTTCCGTATATTAAGAAAAAGGACGTTCAGCCACTGCCCAAAGCGGAGCGAAAACAGATATTCTCCAATGTGCGGGATCTGACCTTTTATAAAATCTCAGGCTTACTGGTGAACAGCACGGATAATATCCTTGTAACCTTTTTTGATGGATTGACCGTCACCGGTATTGCTTCCAACTATACTATGCTGGTCAATACTCTAAACTCCTTGCTGTCTCTTTTGTTTAACGGTCTGACTGCCAGCATCGGAAATCATAATGTAACAGAGAACAAGGATAGTCAGTTTGAGATGTTCCGTTTTTTGAATCTAATGAACTTTTGGATCTTCGGCTGGGGTGCATTGGGTATTATTTTCTGCTCAGGGGACTTGGTAGAGCTTTGTTTTGGTGCGGATTACGTGATGGGATTTGAAATTCCGCTGGTTATGGCGCTGAATTTTTATACTGTGGGTATGATGAATGCGGTGTGGACCTATAAGCATACCCTGGGTCTGTTTCGCTACGGACGCTTTCTACAGATCGGCACCGGTATTCTAAATATCATCTTTTCAATTCTGTTGGGTCGTAGTTGGGGAGTTTTTGGCATTCTACTGGCAACTACCCTTGCTCGCGGAATGACAAATCTGTGGTATGACCCGTTCGTGGTTATGAAGCACGGATTCTTCCGCTCTCCCTGGATCTATCTGAAGAGATATTGCTGTAATCTAGTGGTTTTGCTAATCGCCGGAGGAGTCTGCTGGATTGTCTTCCGTTTTGTGGGTGGCTCTGCACTGGTGCGATCTCTTATCAAGATAGTTCTATGTAGTCTGATCACCAATTGTGTATTTTTGGTGGCTTTCTTCGAAACCCCGGAATTTGAGAAACTGAAACAGGTGGTGCACAATGTGCGCAGTATTCTGTTGAAACGGTAATTTACTGAAAGAAAGGTGTGATGCAAGTGAATGGACCACTGAATCTGTTGATGCGGATTCGCTATTGGATCCCCAGTATGCTGCTTCACAGGGACGACAGGCTGCGCAAAGACCTATCCCGGTGGAAGCAAATACATAGTCTGAACTGCTCGGACCGGCATGCTATGGCGCTGCTACTGTGGAGATTCAAGGAATTCCGTAATTTGGTGATCTACCGGCACCGGGCTTTCCCCGTCAGAAGGCGGCTGCTGGCCTTTTGTTATCCGCCAATGGACAGTCTGTACATTGATGCCTTTGAAATCGGTGGTGGATTGTTTATTCAACATGGCTTTGCAACCATGATTGCGGCCAAATCAATTGGCGAGAACTGTTGGATCAACCAGCAGGTAACTATTGGCTATAATGGACAGGGAGATCCTCCTACTATTGGAGATAATGTGACAATTACCTGCGGCGCTAAGGTTCTAGGATCAATAACTGTCGGTGACAATGTTGTGGTTGGCGCCAATGCGGTGGTGATTTGTGATGTTCCCGAGAGCTGCGTCGTCGGTGGGGTGCCAGCCAGAATACTGAAGCGAAAATAGCCTGTATTTCTTCGTCGGTGCCTGATACAGGATTGCTTCTAAATAAATCAACTCCCGTTGGGCGGACATCCGACCAACGGGAGTTAATATATGCGCTTATTTTGCAAAAATTGCTTGGATGGTCTTTTGGACCACCATGTTTTTTTCGAATTCCTGTTCCACTTTTTTGCGACCGGCAAGGCCCATTTTCGCACGGTCGGTACGGCTCATATTGGCCATTTGCAGCATCTTTTGGTACAGAGCCTCTGCGTCTTTTGGCGGACACAGAAGACCGCTGAGATCCGGATTTACAGCTTCTTTACAGCCGTGGATGTCGCTGGTGATCACAGGGCGGCCAATGGCGGCGGCTTCCAGGAGAACATTGCTCAGTCCCTCGTGGTAGCTGGGCAGGACTACGCAGTCTGCGGAGGCATAGTAGGGGGTGGGGTCGGTTTGAAAACCGTGGAACACAGCAATGCCCTCTGCTACAAGCGCATTGACCTGGGCTTCGTAGTCATCGTCGAAGAAGCCGACCAAATCCAGAATCACCTTATCGCCCAGCTCACGGTGGAGGCGGCGCATAGCGGTGAAAAGCTCGCTGATGCCCTTTTCCTGCATAATGCGTCCCAGGTACAGGAAGCGGACCTGTTTGTTTTCGGGATATGCCGTTATCGGGTAGCGCTCCAGATTGATGCCTGCGCCGGGAAGGACGGTTATCTGTTCACGGGGGAGAATCTTGCGGGTAATGAATTCCTGAGCATTGCCCTGGTTTTCGAAGAAAACCACCTTGGATTTTTTCAGAGCTGTGCGGTAGAGCATAGTTACGAGCAGGGAAAGGCCCTTGCGCTGAAAGGCTGTTCCCAAACCCTGCACATTGGCACAGTAGGGGATATGCATAGCCCGGCATACCAAACCGGCATAAATATTGGGTTTGATGGAATAGGTCAAAACCAGGTCGGGGCGCTCAGTTCGAAGCAGGCGTCTGTAGGCGGTCAGCAGCTTCAGATCCCGGACGGGATTGATTCCCCGGCGATCTACATCGGTTTCGATGCAACGCAGTCCCATGGCTATAAAATCCTCCTCGTGGCCCACGAAGGGCATACTGAGGACGACCTCGTGGTCCTGCTGGAGCGCTGCGATCAACTCCCGACGGAAGCGATAGAGCATATAGGAGTGGTTGGTGATGATCAGGATCTTCATATTTCTCTCTCCTAACCCAAATAATGATAAATTATATCACGGTATAGAGGCGGATTCAAGAAGAATCAGACAAAGAAGCGTAAAATGTTGGACTTTGGGTTGTGTTGGTGGGGGAAAGGGATATTTTATGCATCGGTTTGGATGGGGCGAAAGCATTGACATTTTGCGGGAAAAAGTATATACTTAGGATGGATAAGAGTGGGAGTATGCCCAAAATTCAGAATGGTTTTGGGAGCAAAGCGGGGATTTATGAAAAATGCTCCGCAGAAACTGCCAAAGTTTTGTGTGTTAAGCGATATTGTCAGTCTGAGCCGGTTTTCGTTCGGGACTGGGAAATCTCAAGGTACAGCTTGGCGCAACAGATTGCCACACCAGCGACACAGTCACTGGTTCGCAATGACATCGGCCTCAGTCCGTTGGCAGAAGCTTCCGCCGATTAATACAGAATATGTGAGATATCAGATATGAGATTGCTTGGTTTTCTTCAGAAACAACTGAATACGGAAGATCCCAAGCAACTGAAGCGGGAGTGCAAGTGGCTGTGGGCCAATGCCAAAAAACAGCGCAGCGCCATTTTTGCGGTGGGTGCGTTGTCGATTTTGGGTACGGCGATGAGCCTGGCCTCCAGCGTGGCTTCCAAATATCTGGTCGATGCTGTCACAGGCTACGGCACGGATCGGGTTCTGAGCGTGGCGCTGCTGATGGCGGCAATGACGCTGGGAAGCTTGGGACTTCAGGCCTTTTCCTCCCGGGTCAGCGCAAGGGTACATATGCGTGTGCGCAATCAGATGCAGTACAAAACCTATGGGCGCATTCTCCGGGCAAGCTGGGAAAAAACCGGCAGCTACCGCAGCGGCGATCTGCTGAGCCGTCTGAATTCCGATATCAACACGGTGGCTGACGGCATCATCGGCTTTGCTCCCAGTCTGCTATCCACTGCTGCCAAATTTATCGGCGCGTTTTGCATTATTTTGTTTTTTGACCCGGTGATGGCGCTGATCGCGCTGGCAAGCGCGCCGGTGACGATGCTGGTGTCCCGTTATTTACTCAAACGGCTGCGCCGGTACAGCCTGACCATGAAAGAGGTCAGCGATGAGGTGATGTCCTTCCAGGAGGACTCCCTGCGCAACCTTACCAGCATTAAGGCCTTTGCCGCGGTGGATCGCTACCGCAAGGAAATGGGCAAGGTACAAAATCAATATGCCGATGCCTATCTTTCCTTCAATTCCTTCCAGATCAACACCAACACCCTGCTGTCTTTTGTCAGTATGACCGTAATGGCAGCCTGCTTCGGCTGGGGTGCATATCAGCTGTGGACCCAGGAGATCACCTACGGATCGATGACTATGTTCCTGCACTTGGCAGGGGTGCTGCGGGGTTCGTTCAACGCGCTGGCGTCTATGGCCCAGCAGGGAATTTCTATGACCACCTCCGCCGGGCGCATTATGGCCGTGGAGGAGCTGCCCCGGGAGAATGACCGGGTTTCTGAGTGCCTGGAGCAGGAAGCCGGCGTGGATATCAACCTCAAGCAGGTGGATTTTCACTACGAGGACGGCGAGCTGCTGCTCAATAAGTTTGATTTTTGTGCCCGGGACGGGGATATGGTGGCCATTATGGGCCCCTCCGGTGAGGGCAAAACCACATTGCTTCGCATTTTACTGGGACTGGTGGAGCCGGATTCCGGCACGGCAGAGCTGGTGGGCAGTACGGGCAGGGTGTATCCCATCAATGCCGGTACCCGCAGCCTGTTTGCCTATGTACCCCAGGAAAACAGTATTTTTACAGGAAGCATCGCCCACAATCTGCGGATCGTGGCGCCGGATGCCACCGAAAGTGAAATGGAGCAGGCTTTGAAGATTGCCTGTGCCTGGGAATTTGTGGAAAGCTTCCCCGACGGGCTGGAGCATCGCCTGGGTTCCGGAGGCAGAGGTGTTTCCGAAGGACAGGCCCAACGCCTTGCCATTGCCCGCGCATTGCTCCGCAAGGCGCCGGTTCTGCTGCTGGACGAGGCTACCTCCGGATTGGATGCGGCCACGGAGCGGCGGGTTATGGAAAATCTGCGCCGCAGCGGTATGGTTCGCACCTGCATTTTGGTGACCCACCGCCCCGGCAGCGCAGAATTCTGCAACCGGGCCTATGAGATCCACGAAAAGCAGATTAGCGAGGTTCTGTATGGAGCATAAGGTGCGCGTGATAGAGCCCCAGCTGCTGACGGAACAGCTGCCCCAACTGCTGCAGGAAGCGGAATCTGTTCCGCTGGTCATCAGCGGCAGCAGTATGGTGCCGTTTTTGGTTCACGGAAGGGACACGGTTTACCTGTCGAAGGTGGCGCAGCCACTGAAGAAGGGCGATATGATCTTTTACCGCAGAAGGGGCGGTCAGTATGTGCTGCACCGCATCTGCAAGGTAAGAGATGGCAGCTACGACCTGGTAGGCGACGGGCAGGTTGCAATCGAACGCGGTATTCGCCCGGAGCAGATTTTGGCTGTGGTGAAGGCGGTTCGCCGAAAGGGAAAGCTGCTGCGCAAGGGCAGCTTCCTGTGGGAGTTTTTTGAACACATTTGGCTGGTTTTACGGCCGTTTCGGCCTGGAATTATTCGAGTATATTCCTGCATGACAGGGTGGAGAAGACAAAAATGATTGATTTGCACTGCCATATTTTGCCGGGCCTGGATGACGGCTCTGAGAGTTTGGAAGAATCCATGCAGATGGCGGCAATGGCTGCTGACCAGGGTGTGCGGCACATTGTTGCCACCCCCCACTGCCGGACCGGTTCTGCTCCGGATGTAATCGATGGCGTGGCGATGCTTCGGGAATTGCTGCAGGAAGCGGAGATTCCCATTCGGTTATATACGGGCATGGAGATTTTTGGCAGCTTTGATACGGCCCGGCTTTTGCGGGAGAAAAAACTGCTCACGCTCAACGGCTCCCGCTATCCGCTGATCGAATTCTCCTTCTATACAGACGGAACGGCGGAAACGGAGATCCTGCAAACGGTCATCGATGCCGGATATACGCCGCTGGTGGCCCATCCGGAGCGGTATGAATATATCTGCCAACAGCCGGAGCTGATCAATCAGTGGAAAAAAATGGGCTGCCTGTTCCAGGTGAACCGCTGCAGCCTTTTGGGACGCAACGGAGAGGACACCCAGATGATGGCGCTGGAGCTGGTGGAAAGAGGGTTTGCCACAGTTGTTGCCACTGACGCCCATTCCTCCCGGGTGCGCACGCCCCGCGCCGCAGATGCCTATGAAATGCTGTATCACAGCGTATCGCCCAAGGCGGCAGAAATGCTGATGATACAAAATCCCAAGAAAATCATAACCAACAATTTAGTGCCGCCGGTAGAGCCGGATTGGTTTAGATGAAGAGGCAAATGACTATGAAAAAACAAATTATTCCACTTGCGTTGATCGCAATAGTCTGCATTGGCGTATTTTCCGTATATCTATTGGTTTCTTCCGGTCAGAACGACAACCAGCCGCCAATTATTTCGTTTTCGGAAGAAGCACCGGAATTCTCTGTACACGACCCAAAACAGGCTTATTTGCAGGGCGTTACCGCCAGCGATGATGTAGATGCGGATGTGACAGCATCGGTGGTAGTGGAATCTGTGAAGCTGATAGATCAGAAAGGCACGCTCCAGGTGATCTACGCCGCCTTCGACAAGGCCGGCAATGTGACCAAGGCTGAGCGGCAGGTCAAGCTGACTGACTACCGCAGTCCCCGATTTGATCTGAACAGATCTTTGACTTTTTCCAGCACTACCGGTTTTAATATTTTCACCATAGTGACGGCAGAGGATGTGCTGGACGGTGATATTACCCATCGCGTCCGTGCTGCGGCGCTGGATCCTGTGGATGTTTATACACCGGGTATTTCCTCCATGGAGCTGAGTGTGAGAAATTCTCTGGGCGACGTCGTAAAGCTGGTGGTCCCGGTGGAGGTGTATGCATCCGGTTCTTACCAGGCTGCGCTGACGCTGAAGGATTATATGGTCTATCTCCCCTTAGGTGGTCAGTTGGATGTGGAGAGTTATCTGGATACATTCTCCAGAACTGATACGATCGTATCCCTGCATGATGGACTTCCGGAAGGATATACCCTGGAAGTGAAAAATAATGTACAAGCGGATGTGCCGGGTGTATATACCGTCGATTACTGGGTCACGCAGACTATTGGTGAGGAAAGTGATGCCAAAACATTCACCGGTTATTCCAAAATAATCGTTGTGGTAGAAGGATAAACGCTTATGACACAAAATAATAAAAAACATACCCAAGATAAATGGGGATTGAAATTTGACCCCATGCTCCTGATCCGGGATGTGGCAAAGCGCTGGTTTTTGATCGTTCTGGTGGTGCTCATCGTGGGCATGGCAGCCTATATGTATGCCAGTATCTCTTATCGCCCGGTCTATAAAACCAGTATTACCTATGTTACCTATACCAGGGACAGCGGTGTTACGGTGTATCTGAATATTTCCTCCGCAAACACAGTAGCGTCGGTTTTTGAAGAACTGCTCAACAGCTCGCTGCTGCGCAAAACGATTATGGAGGAAAGCGGTATCGCGGCTTTTAGCGGAACGATTCAGGCACAGGTGGTCCCTTCGACCAACTTGCTGACAGTTACCGTGTCCGGCTCTGATCCCCGAGAAGTATTTCTGATGGCGCAGGCACTGGTGGATCACCATGAAACGGTGACATATCAGGTGGTTGACAATGTTTCCCTGGAAATGCTGCGCGGTCCTACAGTACCTGTGGCACCCAGTAATGGGGCGAATGCTCTGGATTTGGCTAAAAAGGCAGCCTTTTTAGCAGCGGCAGCTATGATCGTGGTGTTGGGATATCTTTCTTTCGTCCGTGATACAGTGCGCAGCGGCCGAGAAGCTCAAGAAAAGTTGGATTGCGGCTATTTGGGCGAAATTCCCCACGAGAAAAAGTACAAGACCTTCAAGGCAATGCTCCGCAGGAAAAAGACGGCGTTTTTGGTTACCAATCCCGTTGCCAGCTTCCGTTATGTGGAGATGATGCGCAAGCTGGCCAGCCGCGTGGAGTACCATATGCACGGCAAGAAGGTCGTGATGGTGACCAGTCATCTGGAAAACGAGGGTAAGAGCACTGTGGCTGTTAATCTGGCCTTATCTATGGCGCGCAAGCACGAAAGAGTGCTTTTGATCGATTGCGATCTGCGCAAACCTGCCTGCTATAAGATAATGGAGCAAAACCGGCTGCACAACGGTTTGTGCGATGTCCTCAGCGGTAAGATCAGTGTCAACCAAGGCTTGATTCGGGACAAAAAGAGCGGCCTGTATATGCTGCTGGAATCCAAACCCTCCCGCATTACGGAAAAGTACCTGGGCGGCGAGAATATGCAGCTGCTGCTCCAATGGGCCAGAGAGAATTTTGATATGGTGATCCTGGATCTGCCGCCGTTGGCTATGGTCTCCGATGCAGAGAGCATGAAGGAATTGGCGGATTGCAGTTTGCTGGTGGTGCGGCAGAGCAAAGCCAAAACCGCTGACCTCAACAAGGCTATTGCTATGCTGTCCGATGGCAGAGCAACCTTGCTGGGCTGCGTGCTCAACGATGTTTATTCCTCCGGCCTGGTCTCTGGCAGCTACGGTTACGGCTACGGGTACCGTTACGGAAAATACGGACATTACGGCAAGTACGGCCACTACGGTCACTACAATCAGTATCTCGCCGACGATAACAACGATTAAGGAAAGGGGACAGTTATGGCGTCAGAAGAAAAACAAGAGCAAAAGCTGGACCTGTTTATTTTGCTGGGCGATTTTGTTAAGATTGCCAAAAGGCATATCCTGTTGTGTCTGGTGTTGGTGATTGGCCTGAGCGGTTTCTTTGGCTTCCGGGCCTACCGCTCCTATGCGCCGATCTACACCGCCAGCGCCACCTTCTCGGTGAGAGTGACAGACCCCATTTACGGCGGTATCTCAGCATACAACACGGCAACTGCGGAACAGATGGCGAAAACATTCCCCTATGTGCTGACCAGCGGCGTCCTGCAGGAGCGGGTGAAGGCTCACCTGGGTGCTGCCTATATGCCGGTTGTCCAGGTCGTTTCCAGCGCCAGCGGCAGCGTGATCTCCATTGAAGTGATCGATCCGGATCCCCAATTCGCCTGGGAAGTGCTCAATGCGGTCATTGTCTATTATCCGGAAATTGCCGAGTATGTTGTCGGCCCTACCCGGTTGGTACTGCTGGACGAAAGCGGTGTACCTACCGCACCGTCCAACAGCTTGAGCCTCAAAGGCCCGGTGATGAAGGGCGCGCTGATGGGTCTGGGCCTGTGGGCAGCGATTGTGCTGGTGCTGGCTATGATGGTCAACACGGTTCACAATGAAAAAGAATTGCAAACATTGGTCAACATCCCCTGTGTCGGTCAGATCCCCTATGTTCGTCGCAGCGCCAGAAGAAGCAGCTCTATGCTGCTGAGCCTTCAGCGTGCCGGCTATGCCGAATTGCTGAGAACGCTGCGCATCCGGGCGGAAAAAGCCATGGAAAAAATGGGAAAAAATGTTCTGCTGGTTTCCAGCGCTATCCCCGGCGAGGGCAAGACCACCATTTCTGCAAACCTGGCTCTATCCTGGGCCAATAAGGGTAAAAAAGTGCTGCTGATCGACTGCGATCTGCGCAATCCTGCGGTGGTCAAAACGCTGGGCGTCCAAACGGAAGCGCTGCTGGATGAGTACCTGGAGGGGCGGCTGGAAATGGAAGAAGCAATTTCCGCCACCGACTACGAAAGATTGTACATTACCGCCGGTAAGGCCGGTAAATCCGCCAATATGAAGACGACACGGATGCGCAGAATGGAAGCGATGATCCGGGCCGCCCGGCAGCAGTACGACATCATCATCCTGGATACGCCGCCCTCTTCTTTGCTGGCCGATGCTTCAGAAGTGGCGAATATGGCAGACTGCGGTCTGATGGTTGTACGCCAGGGCTATGCCTCCAGAGAGCAGATCCTCGACGGCATTCAGCGTCTGGACGATGCCAATTTGCCGCTGATCGGCTGCGTGATGACCCATGTACGGGGACGGGATATTAGCGGCTATAGCTACGGCTATGGCTACGGTTACGGCGAAAAACAAGTTTCATAAAGCCACAAGCACCGCATTTTGACAAGAAGACCCACCGACGGTTCTCCCGTCGGTGGGTCTTTTTGCATTTGGCGCTTGTGTTCCGATGGCGCGATCAGGGGAGCCGGATCGGTCAAAGCCGTACTGAATTTGCAGAAAATATAACACGGGATAAATTGTGCTGCGAGCTTCTTTAGATACTTTTGCTGTAGCGCTTCGTAAAAATGCGAAAAAACCCTTGACAAATGCCCGTTTGATTGCTACAATATAAAAGCTTTGTGAAGCACTTTTCTGAATATGGGGGTATAGCTCAGCTGGGAGAGCGCTTGAATGGCATTCAAGAGGTCAGCGGTTCGATCCCGCTTATCTCCACCACTTAGTCCTGAAAACCATTGGTTTTCAGGACTTTTTCTTTGCTAAAGTGGCGGTTTTACCTCAAAATACCGGCTTCTCAGAACCCGGCCGATACACCGGATTTGCCAGCTACTTTTCATCTTGAATTAGTATTGAATAAGGCAAAGGGGGCCCGAACCACAATAGCCCCTCAGCAGCCCTTTTTGCTGCTTTTTGCCTTATCTTCCTTGCCTTGCGTCAGCAAGGCTGCGTCATCTGCACCAAAAATCATCCAAAAATTTCAAGCTGAGGGGTGCTTCGCAGTTTTCAGTGGTCTGCATTTTTCAAGGCAAAGAAAAACACGCAGACAATACTGGGTGTATTATCAAGGGTTTTTCTGCCGAATTGGGAAATGCAGTCCTCTGAAAACCTGTTGGGGTTCGAGCTCCCTTTGCCTAAGATGATTTCACATAGTCCAATATGTTTCCGTGGGTTCCCCGGCCCTTCTTGGAAAAGGCTTCACTAAATCTTTGCGCAGCTTCCAACCTTTTTGGCTCTTGCACGTGAAGATAATGCTTTGTCATATCAATATCCGCGTGACCCACAATGTTTTGGATCGTTTCAATGTCCACACCCAAGGCTTGCATTTGGGAGACAAAGGTATGCCGGCAGCAATGTGGCGTCAGCACGCGGACACCATCAATTTGCTCCAACGCCTTTTTGAACTGGTTTCGGAAGTGGGAAGGATTGCAGGGCTGATCCTGCCTGCCGGTCTCCCAAATAAACTTCTTCTCCGTGTTCCGCAGGTT
>JAFODZ010000014.1 GCA_017380435.1 Oscillospiraceae bacterium | reverse complement strand
TGCAAAATGCATAATGAATGTGTCGCCAAAGGCGACTATTTGAAATCATTTTCGAAGAAAATACCATAATTTTGCATTATGCATTATGAATTATGCATTATATTGTTTATCTTGCGTTAGCAAGATAAACAATCATTTACGGAAAGGAGCTTTCTATGAAATTAAAAACCGTATTGTTGGGAAAAACATATGAATTTCGGGATTTAAAGCAGGTTTTAGCCAAGGCAAATGAGGAAAAAACCGGTGATAAGCTGGCAGGTCTGGCAGCGGAATCTGCCCAGGAACGGGTGGCAGCCAAGGTGGTGCTGTCGGCGGTGACGCTCCGTGACCTGCGGGAAAATCCCGCCGTACCCTATGAATTGGACGAAGTGACCCGGATCATTCAGGACGATGTGAACGAAACAGTTTACCGAAAAATCCAAAACTGGACCGTGGCGGAGCTGCGGGAATGGCTGCTCAGCGAAACCACCACCGGCGACGATATCCGCAAACTCAGCCGGGGACTGACCTCGGAGATGGTGGCGGCGGTGGCAAAGCTGATGAGCAACCTGGATCTTATTTACTGCGCAAATAAAATCACCGTCACCGCCCATTGCAATACCACCATCGGTTTGCCCGGGACTCTGTCCTGCCGCTTGCAGCCCAACCACACCACCGATGACCCCGATGGCATCACCGCTTCCACCCTGGAGGGTCTGACCTTCGGCGCAGGGGACGCAGTGATCGGTTTGAACCCGGTGACCGACTCCCCGGAGCAGGTGGGAAAAGTCCTGCGCCGCTTCCAGGAGATCAAGGAGCATTGGCAGATTCCTACCCAGATTTGTGTGCTGGCCCATGTGACAGCGCAAATCAAAGCGGTCAAAGACGGCGCACCGGCGGATCTGATCTTCCAGTCCATCGCAGGATCTCAAAAGGGCAATGAGGCATTTGGCTTCTCCGCTGCCACCTTGGAGGAGGCACGGCAGCTGCTTTTGAAAGAAGGCACGGCGGAAGGCCCGAATGTGATGTATTTTGAAACAGGCCAGGGTTCGGAGCTTTCCAGCAATGCCCATTTTGACACAGACCAGGTGACTATGGAGGCCCGGTGCTACGGCTTTGCCAAGCGGTTTTCTCCCTTTTTGGTCAATACGGTGGTGGGATTTATCGGCCCGGAATACCTCTATAATTCCAAGCAGGTCACAAGAGCCGGTTTGGAGGATCATTTTATGGGCAAGCTCACGGGCATTTCCATGGGTTGTGACTGCTGCTATACCAACCATATGAAAGCGGATCAGAACGATATTGAAAATCTGGCGGCACTGCTGACCATGGCCGGGTGCAACTATTTTATGGGCATCCCCCACGGCGATGATATTATGCTCAATTATCAGACAACCGGCTTCCGGGAAACAGCGGCGCTGCGGGAAATTACAGGAAAGACAGCCATCCCCCAGTTCCAGCAATGGCTGGAAAAGATGGGTTTTGTGGAGAACGGTCATCTCACAGCCAAAGCCGGCGACGGCTCGTGCCTGCTGTTCTGAAAAACTGGAATTTACCTTACAAATTACCTGTAGGGGCGAACTGTGTTCGCCCGCGGGCGTTCAAAGAACGCCCGTACGGTCTTATACGATAGATCATAAGGTAAACAATCATTTACAAAAGGAAGATTGCTATGAATAAGGAAGAATTGGCGCAAATAGTGGCTCAGCTTTTGCAGGATATGGAAAAAGAGCCGATGGTCAAAGCCAGCGAATATAAGCCAACAGACCCCGGCCCGCAAAAAATGCAAACCCCATATACCGACGGGGACTTTGTACCCGATGTGACGGCGCTGGATCTGCGAAAGCTGTATTTGGTGGAAAACCCGGAAAAAGATGAAGAATACCGCCGTCTAAAATTGCGCACCCCTGCAAGACTGGGCAGCGGCAAAGCCGGCGCAAGATACAAAACGCTGACCATGCTCCGATTCCGGGCAGACCACGCCGCCGCTCAGGATGCGGTGTTTTCCCAAGTTCCCGAGGACTTCGCCGAGAAAAACGGTCTGGTGGCGGTGCAGACCCGGTGCAAAGACAAAGACCAGTACCTCACAAGACCCGACCTTGGCCGGTGCTTTGACGAGGAAAATCAGAAAAAGATCCGCGCTGCCGTTTCCGGCACGCCCCGGGTGCAGATCGTCATCGGCGATGGACTGTCCTCGGCGGCGATTATAGCCAACGCCATGGACTGTATGGCATCCATCCGGGACGGCTTGAAGCTGCGTGGTATCGACACCGGCAAAGCCCTCTTTGTGCGCTACTGCCGTGTGGGTGCGGGCGATGCGGTGGCAGATGTGACCGGGTGCGAAGTGGTGTGCGTGCTGGTAGGGGAGCGGCCCGGTCTGGTGACGGATAAGAGTATGTCTGCCTATATCACCTACAAGGCCCATACCGGCGTGTCGGAATCCAGCCGCACGGTGGTTTCCAATATCCACGCCCAGGGCACACCGGCATCAGAGGCCGGCGCTTATGTGGCAGAGCTGATCGAAACGATCTTGAAAAAGAAGACCTCCGGCGTGGGTCTGCACTTGGAGGGATAAGAATGATCCCGGTGAATATTTTGGCGGTGCAGTATCTTTCCAGCGCGCCGGAGAGCCTGTGCAAAGCCTTGGGCGCACCCCAAGGCTACCCCTGCCTGGGACTCATTACCACCGATTCCGACGATGCTACCTATATTGCCCTGGATGCTGCCACCAAGGCCGCCGATGTGCAGGTTTGCTATAGCCACAGCTTTTATGCCGGGGCAGCCAACGCCTCCACACCCTACGCCGGGGAGGTCATTGGCATTTTGGCGGGGGCAACCCCCGGGGCTGTCCGCAGCGGTATGGATGCGGCATTGTCTGTTTTGCAGCAGGTGGGATTTGAGCAGGTGCAGGATGTGCCATACTTGGCTCATACCGTCAGCCGAACCGGCTCGTTTTTGTCCAAAGAGGCAGGAATCCGGGAGGGTTCTGCGCTGGCTTATCTCATTGCGCCGCCTTTGGAGAGTATGGTGGCTATGGATGCGGCGCTAAAGGCGGCAGATGTGAAGCTTTGCAAGCTGTACGCGCCCCCCAGCGAAACCAATTTTGGCGGCGGCCTGCTCACCGGCACCCAGGCTGCCTGCGAAGCTGCCTGCTATGCCTTCCGGGAAGCGGTGGCGCAGGTGGCACAACGACCAAAGGAGTGAAGTTATGGATAAAGATTTACAGGCCCGGCAGGAGGCACGAGATCTTGCGAAAAAGGCCTTTGATGCCCAGCAAAAGCTGTGCCGTATGAGCCAAAGTCAGCTCGATGATATCGTCAAGGCGGTATCCGATGCCTTTGCGGCCTCCGCCGGGGAACTGGCACAGATGGCAGTAGAAGAAACCGGTTTTGGCAATATTCAGGACAAAACCACAAAAAATCTTTTTGCATCCCGGCAGGTCTGGGATGCGGTCAAGGATATGAAAACCGTTGGGGTATTAAAAGAAGACCCACGGGAAAAGCTATGGGAGGTAGGTGTGCCCATGGGCGTGATCGCCGCCATCGTGCCCAGCACCAATCCCACATCCACGGTTTGCTATAAGGCGATGATTGCCCTCAAATCCGGCAATACCATCGTGTTTTCGCCCCATCCCAAAGCCATCGGATGCACCCGTAAGGCTGCTCAGATCGTGGCAGAAGCCGCCCAAAAGGCCGGTGCGCCGGAGGGCTCTGTGGGATGCCTGAGCATCCCCTCTATGGCAGGCTGCCAGGAGCTGATGAGCGAAACCCATACCCGTTTGATCTTGGCTACCGGCGGCCCCGGTATGGTCCGGGCGGCCTACAGCTCGGGAAAGCCGGCCATCGGCGTGGGCGCAGGCAACGGCCCGGCCTATATCCACCGGTCGGCCGATGTGCAGAAGGCTATGGAATGCATCGTGCAGTCAAAAACCTTTGATAACGGCACAGTCTGCGCCTCGGAGCAGAGCATCGTGGTGGAAAAGGATATGGAGGAGCAGGTGCGAAGAGCCGCCGCAGGCCTTGGCTGCTATTTTATGAATGAGGAAGAGGCTGCTGCCTTGGCAAAGCTGCTGTTCCGCCCCACCGGAGCGCTGAATCCGGAGATCGTGGGCAAAAGCGCAGTCTATCTTGCCCAAAAGGCAGGCTTTAAAGTCCCGGATTTCACAAAAGTTCTGATCGCCCGGGAACAGGAGGCAGGCCCAACACGGCCCTACTCTATGGAAAAGCTGTGTCCGGTGCTGGCGTTCTTTGTTATGGATAATGAGGATGCGGTGCTGGCCAAGGCCATCGAGGTGCTGGAGCATGAGGGAAGCGGTCATACCTTCGTCATCCACGCCGAGGATATGGATGTGGTTCGCAAATTTGCCCTGCAAATTCCGGTATCCCGGTTTTTGGTCAATACCCCCGGGGCATTGGGAGGTATCGGATCGACAACAGGTTTGTTCCCGGCGCTGACTTTAGGCTGCGGTGCTGTGGGCGGCAGTTCTTCGTCCAATAATATTTCACCGCTGGATCTGATCAATATCCGCCGGGTGGCCTGGGGACAAAAACAGACGCAATCCACACCCGTCCCCCCCGACGATAAACTGATCGAATATTTGACAACCAAAATCCTGGAACGCTTGAAATAAATTAGAATTTATCTAACGAATTACTTGTAGGGGCGAACTGTGTTCGCCCGCGGGCGTTCAAAGAACGCCCCTACGGTCTTATACGGTAGTTGATGCTATAAACAATCATTTAATATATGGAGGAAATATTTATGAACACAAATGCATTGGGTATGATCGAAACAAAGGGCCTGGTGGGCGCTATTGAGGCAGCGGACGCCATGGTAAAATCCGCGAATGTCCAACTGGTGGGCAAGGAGCAGGTAGGCGGCGGCCTGGTGACCGTGATGGTGCGGGGCGATGTGGGCGCTGTTAAGGCAGCCACCGACGCCGGTGCTGCGGCAGCGGAGAAAGTCGGCGAATTGGTTTCTGTCCATGTGATCGCAAGACCCCACACCGAAGTGGATAACATCCTGCCCCACGGCAAACTGAGCCAGCCCAGCGGCAATACAAAATAATGCTCTATACAAAAGAGCAGGTTCGGGATAATATCCGCAACCGCCAGGGCAAACGGGTATTCTATCTGCGAAAAGAGGACTGCTTAACGGCAGAGGCCAGGGATTATCTAAGGGAGCAGAGAATCGAAATCCTCTCCCCGGAGGAGATTGGGAAGAATCCCTACCGGGGAGAAAACGGCGGCATATTTACGGAAAAACCGGAGCATATGACCCATCTGAACGCCGAGATTCTTGTCCCGAAAAATCACCCCCGTATCCGGTTTCGGGGCAGCGTAGATGCGCTGGAGGCGGAGATTTTGCTGTGCCAAAAGAGCTACCCGGCACTTTCGGATCATTTGCAGGAGCTTTTGGAGCTGCTGCGAAGATTGATTCGGTGCGATGTGCTGGACGAGCCTGTGGGGGAAGTGAAGCTGTGCGGTCTTAGCCAGCAGGAGCAGCGAAAACGCAGTCATTTTCCCCAGGAGTACTACGGCATTCCCCATTTTATGCCCTCCGGTGCGGATAGCCAGGAAATTTTGCATTTAAATCGCCTGCGGGCGTTGACCCGGCAGGCGGAGATCACGGCTTTGGATGCCTTTTCCGACCGCTGGGGAAACCCTACCAGGCCGGATATCTTGCAGGCACTAAACCGATTGAGCAGCATGCTCTATATTCTCATGCTGCAACAAAAGGCAAAATAAACAGGAATTTACCTTAGTAAATACCTTCCCCCGGGGGGAAGGTGCCCCGAAGGGGCGGATGAGGAACGGCGATAGCCGAAGGATAGGAAAAAGTCTGTTTCTTGGTGTAAATCGGTAGCGTTCCGCCCGCATTCCTCATCAGTC
>JAFODZ010000006.1 GCA_017380435.1 Oscillospiraceae bacterium | reverse complement strand
GGTCTTCTGCAGGTCGATGATGTAGATACCGTTACGCTCGGTGTAGATGTAGGTGGCCATTTTGGGATTCCAGCGGCGGGTCTGGTGACCGAAGTGCACGCCGGCTTCCAGCAGTTGCTTCATAGATACGACAGACATTTTAATTTCTCCTTTTGTTTTTCCTCCACCCCGATCATCTCGCTGCTTCCGCTTTTACAAGCACTGGGAAGGGCGATCCCCGGGTGTGTGGTTTGTTACTATGGGTTCGTATCAAAAACCCATGCCGAGTTATTATAATAGAATGGTTCCTATTTTGCAAGTATTTTTTCCAAAAAAATATGAAATTATTCCCAAAAACGCAATAATATGTAGGGGAGGCGTTTCGCCTCCCACATATTGGGACGGGAAACCCGTCCTTTACAGTTTATGATGACCTAAAACAGTTGGACGGGGGACACGGCAATCATCGGGTTTTGCGTCCACCAACACGATGTCCGGCCCGATGCGTTTAATGCAACTCCAGGGGATCACATAATCCTCACGGCAGCCGCACAGACCAAGAAACCGGTTTTTTCCCGGCACGACGATGCTCACCACACGCCCCTCCGGCAGTTCGATGCGCACATCGCTGATAAATCCAAGCCGCCGTCCGTCGCAGATACAAATGACCTCTTTACAGTTTAGCTCCGTAAATTTCACAGCACCATCACGCCTTTCCTTTTTATAAATCAGTCTATGGCCGCAGGCATAGGAATATGCCCCAAAAGAGAAAAATCCCATCTTGCATATTGACAATTATTTTAGTATAATAGAATGGCAAAAATGCAATCGGAGGTCTTCCATGGCTAAGCTTTACTTCAAATATGGAGCTGGCGGATACCTTTGACGAGATCAAAACTATTTGCGACTGCGGAAACAAGGCCATCATCAATGCCCGTATCGACGGCAATGGCCATATTGTCACCACAGGCGCGCAGGTGGTGCTGGGCGGTAACGATTCCTATATCGCTATGTGCCACAGATGTTATGAAACCGGCATTCGGGAACATAAGATCATCAAATTACACGGTCAATAAATTACATACATAAAGGAGAATACATTATGGAACTGAAAGAAATTCTGGCTAAGTGCGACCACACTCTTCTGGCCCAAACCGCTACCTGGAAGGATATCCAGGCAATTTGCGACGACGGTATGAAGTACAATACCGCTTCCGTCTGCATCCCCGCTTCTTTTGTTAAGCAGGCTAAGGAATATGTAGGCGATAAGCTGGCCATCTGCACCGTTATCGGTTTCCCCAACGGCTATGCCACCACCGCTGCCAAGTGCTTTATGACCTCCGATGCTGTGGATAACGGCGCTGACGAGGTAGATATGGTCATTAACATCGGCTGGGCCAAGGAAGGCAAGTGGGATGAGATCACCGCTGAAATTGCCGCCATCAAGGCCGCCTGCAAGGGCAAGCTGCTGAAGGTCATCATTGAGACCTGCCTGCTCACCGACGAGGAAAAGATCGCTATGTGCGGCTGCGTCACCAACGCCGGTGCTGACTACATCAAGACTTCTACCGGCTTCTCCACTGCCGGCGCTACCTTTGCTGATGTTGCGCTGTTTGCCAAGCACATTGGCCCCAATGTGAAGATCAAGGCTGCCGGCGGCATCTCCAGCCTGGAGGACGCAGAAGAGTTTATCCGTCTGGGCGCATCCCGCCTGGGAACATCCCGTGTTGTTAAAATTGCCAAGGGTCTGGCCAACGACGGCACATATTAATTCGAAATATATTCAGGAGGAAAATATTATGAGTAAGAGTACCCCCCATATCAATCTGCTGGACGAGATCGGCTTCGGCAAAACCGTGCTGATGCCCGGCGATCCTCTGCGTGCAAAGTTTATTGCTGAGAATTTCCTGGAGAACCCTGTTTTGGTCAACAATGTCCGCGGTGTCCAGGGTCATACCGGCTACTATAAGGGCGTTAAGGTTTCTGTAATGGCGTCCGGCATGGGTATGCCCGCCATTGGTATCTACTCCCACGAGCTGTTCAATTTCTACGGCGTGGAAAACATCATCCGTGTAGGCTCTGCCGGCTCTATTCAGGAGAATATTGACCTGTATGATGTGGTCATCGCCCAGGGCGCTTGCACCGATTCCAACTTTGCTCATCAGTTCCATGTTCCCGGTACCTTTGCCCCCATCGCTTCTTATGAGCTGCTGTCTGCCGCTGTGGAAGCTGCCAAGGAAAACGGCGCCAAGTACCATGTGGGCAATGTGAACTCTTCCGATGTTTTCTACGGCGACCACGCCGGTGTCCCGGAGGGTTTGGACAGCCTGTACGGTCTGAAGAAAATGGGCGTTATGGCTCTGGAAATGGAAGCCGCTGCCCTGTATATGAATGCTGCCCGGTACGGCAAGCGGGCACTGTGCATCTGCACCATTTCCGACCATGTTCTCAAGGGCGTAGAAACTACCGCTGCCGAGCGTCAGACTGCCTTCACCCAGATGATGAAGATCGCTCTGGACGTGGCAGTCGCTATGGAAGATAAGTAGGGGAGGCGTTTCGCCTCCCGCGGGACGGGGAACCCGTCCCCTACTCCCCCAGTCTGCCCTAACGGGCAGCCAGCCCCCTCAAAACGAGGGGGCCGAGATTCCCCCAGTCTGCCCTAACGGGCAGCCAGCCCCCTCAAAACGAGGGGGCCGAGATTCCCCCCAGTTATTTCTACGGAGGTATTTTATGAAACGGGTATTTTTAATTGTACTGGACTCCTTCGGTATTGGCGCTATGCCTGATTCGGAGAGCTTCGGCGATGTGGGCGTAAACACCCTGGCATCCTGCGCTACCTCCGATAAGCTGCATATTCCCAATATGCTCCGGGCGGGCCTGGGCAATATCGACGGTGTTACCTGCCTGCCTAAAGAGGCTGCCCCTATGGGTGCTTATGCACGGCTCAAAGAGGTGTCCATGGGTAAGGATACCACCATCGGCCATTGGGAAATTGCCGGCATTGTATCGGAAAATCCTCTGCCCACCTATCCTGATGGATTCCCGGATGAGGTTCTGATTCCCTTTATGGAGCAGACAGGCCGGGGCGTTCTGGCCAACGCTCCCTGGTCCGGCACAGAGGTCATCGACCGCTTTGGTCAGGAGCATATGGAAACCGGCAAGCTAATCGTCTATACCTCTGCCGACTCCGTGTTCCAAATTGCCGCCCACGAGGACATCGTACCTCCCGAGCAGCTTTATGAATACTGCCGCATTGCCCGCAAGATCCTGCAGGGCAAGCACGGCGTAGGCCGGGTTATTGCCCGTCCCTTTGTGGGTGAACCGGGCAGCTTCAAGCGCACCGCCAACCGCCACGATTTCTCCCTGGAGCCGCCGAAGGAAACTCTGCCGGAGGCTGTGAAAAATGCCGGTTTGGACAGCATCGGTGTGGGCAAGATCCACGATATTTTTGCCGGCATCGGTCTGACCGAGTATGTATATAACAAGTCCAATGCCAACGGCATGGAGCATACAGATAATTTTGCCGCACGGGACTTCCACGGCTTGTGCTTTGTGAATCTGGTGGATTTTGATATGCAGTTCGGTCACCGCCGGGATATTCCCGGTTATGCCGCTGCGCTGACGGAATTTGACAGCTGGCTGGGCCGTTTCCTGCCTACTATGGGTGAGGAAGATGTGCTGATGATCACCGCTGACCACGGCTGTGACCCCGGCTACACCGCCACCACCGACCACACCCGGGAATACATCCCCCTGCTGATTTTGGGCAAGCAAATCAAGCCGGTGAACCTGGGAACCAGAGCTTCCTTTGCGGATATTGCTGCTACTGTGGCTGAATTTTTGAATGTTCCCCTGGATACCCCCGGTGTTAGCTTTGCTCAGGAGGTTTTGTAATGACACCTGAGAAATTGATGGAGCTGGCGGTAGAGGCTATGGGACATTCCTACTCCCCCTATTCCGGTTACAAGGTGGGTGCAGCGCTTTTGTGCAGCGACGGTACAGTATATCAGGGCTGCAACATCGAAAATTCCGCCTATAGTCCCACCAACTGCGCCGAGCGTACCGCCTTTTTTAAGGCAATTTACGACGGACAGAGGGATTTTCAAGCCATTGCTGTGTGCGGCGGCAAGGATGGCGTGATTACCGGAACATTTCCGCCCTGCGGCGTGTGCCGGCAGGTAATGCGGGAGTTTTGCGGGCAGGATTTTTTGATCTACCTGCACGACAGCCAGGGCGGCGTGCAGCAATTCACATTAGCCGACCTGCTGCCTCAAAGCTTTTCCTTATAAACAAACGGAGTGCCTTTCACCAAGGCACTCCGTTTTTTTGCACATAAACAATATAATGCATAATTCATAATGCATAATGCAAAATTATGGTATTTTCTTCGAAAATGATTTCAAATATTCGCCTTTGGCGACACATTAATTATGCATTTTGCATTTTACATTTTGCATTGAATTTATGAGCGTCAGCGATATAAATTCTTATTTAGCTGATGCATTTGCGCATGGTTTTGATTGCGCCTTTTTCCAGCCGGGAGACTTGTGCCTGGGATATTCCCAAAAGATTGGCCACATCCATCTGGGTCTTGCCGTCGTAAAACCGCAGGCACAGAATTTGTTTTTCCCGGTCGGACAGCGTACCAAAGGCATCCCGCAGGGCGATGCGCTCCATCCAGCGGCCCTCGGTGTTGCGGGTGTCGCTGACCTGATCCATCACCGTCAACGGATCGCCGCCATCGGAATACACCGGGTCGTACAGGCTGACCGGGGCGCAGACCGCATCCAGCGCCTCGGACACATCTGCCTCCGGCAATTCCAGTTCCCGGGAGATCTCTTCTATGGTAGGCTCTCTGCCCAGTTGCAGCAGCATAGCTTCCTTGCATTGCAGAACCCGGTATGCCACATCCCGAATGGAGCGGGAAACCCGAATGGCGGAATTATCCCGCAGGTATCGCCGAACCTCCCCGGCGATCATGGGAACGCCGTAGGTGGAGAAGCGGACTTGCTTGGTGGGGTCGAAGTTGGAAATTGCCTTGATAAGACCGATGCAGCCTACCTGGAACAGGTCGTCGGGGTTCTCGCCCCGTTTTTCAAAGCGCTGGATCACGGAAAGCACCAGCCGCAGATTACCCTCGATAAGCTGCTGACGGGCATCCTCGTTGCCATCCTTGGCTTGCAGAAGAAGCTCGTCCATTTGTTTTTGTGTTAAAACCTTCAGTCGGGCGGTGTTCACACCGCAGATCTCTACTTTTCCCTGCATAGGTGTCCTCCTGTAAGGTGATTGATTCCCTTACAGTATTTCCCGGCAGAGAAAATTCATACCCCGACTATTGGAACACAAAAAATGCACATGGTAAAAAGCCGGACCTTTATATTCCATAGGAACTTAGAATCATACTTCGTTTATGTGCTATATAGTCAATTCAGAGCAGGTTTTTAGCAAAGGGTGTGTTGATTTACATACAAAATATAGTATATAATGAGAAAATGAAAAAACCTCGATACGGAAGAATATGGGGAGGATATTATGAAAAAGGTTGTGCTGTTAGGCGATTCCATTCGCTTGATCGGATATGGCAATAAAGTTGAAGAAATGTTAAAGGATCGGTTTGCGGTATGGCAGCCGGAGGATAATTGCCGGTTTGCCAAATATACGCTGCGGATGCTTTTTGATTTCCGGCAGGAGATCGAAAATGCGGATGTGATTCATTGGAATAACGGTCTTTGGGATGCCTGCGACATTTTTGGAGACGGTCCGTTTACGCCTGTGGAAGAATATGTGTCCAATATGCTGCGCATTGCGGATTTGCTGCTCCAGTACGGTAAAAAGGTAATTTTTGCCACCACGACACCCACCCATCCGGACTATCCCTACCACACCATCGAGCGCATCCGGAGCTATAACGAAGCGTTGGTTCCGCTGCTTCGTGAGCGGGGCATTGCGGTTAACGATTTGTTTTCCGTTATGGAAGATCATAGACTTGACGGCATTTGTGAGGATCAGATTCATTTGAACCAATTGGGAATAGAGCTGTGCGCTGCCCAAACTGTTCGTTCTATTCTGGAAGCTTTGGGAGAATAAGTATGACAAAAGAATTTGGTTATCAGGTAAAAAATGCTGTGACAGCATTGGCCATTGAAGACCAATATATATGGGATTGTGCGGTGATTCGGGCCGAGGGAAAATATCATATGTTTTCCTCCGGCTGGGATCGGCGGCTGGGCTTTGGATGGAACTGGCTATTTAACAGTCAGGTTTTCCACAGTGTTTCGGATACCCCGGAGGGGCCGTATCGGTTTGAAAGTGTTGTGCTTCCACGCCGGGGCAGAGAGTATTTTGACGGCATGAGTACCCATAATACCTGCATCAAGGAATATAACGGAAAATACTATCTGTATTATATGGGAACTACCTATGCAGGGCAGATTCCCGGTATCGGGGATACCATTGCCGACGAAAGAGGGCAGGAGGTCTGGAACCGGAAACGGATCGGCTTAGCTGTGTCGGACAGCATCAACGGACCTTTTGTTCGGCAAGATAAGCCTCTTTTAGAACCGCGGGACTGCTCTCATTGGGACTGTACCATTACCACAAACCCATCGGTAGTCATTCTGCCCGACGGCAAAACCTACATGATCTACAAATCCCGCCGGGGCGTAGGTCAGCCTTTGCAGTTGGGAATTGCGGTGGCAGACCGCCCGGAGGGGCCGTTTACCAGATTGACAGACGAGCCGATCCTGCAATTTTCCGATGAAAACCTCCATGTGGAGGACCCGTATATATGGTACGATGCAGGCAGAAAAAAGTTCTGCTTGATTGCCAAGGACGACTGCAAAAACGGCTCTTCCGGTATTACCGGGGAATGGGGCGGCGGTTTCTACGCAGAAAGTGACGACTGCATCCATTTTGAAATTGCGGAAAATCCCAAGGTATATTCCCGCAGGGTAACATGGAAAGATGGACATACTTCCGTGCAGGGGAATTTGGAAAGGCCTTATTTGCTGTTTGACGAAGGCGGCAAGCCGACCCATTTGTTCTGCGCCAGCGGCAATGCAAGCACACCCTATGATTTTCAGGGTAATACATTTATTATGTGCATGACGTTGGAGAAAGCGTAACGGTATCACAAAGACAGAGCCATCGGATGACTGTTTTGCTGTGATATAAGGGGGAAACTGATGTTGGAATACAACAAGGAAACTACTGTAGCAAAAGAGATTTTGATGCCCTTAAAAATAAAAGCCCAGCAGGCGGTTTTGGGTGCAGAGCATCTGCTGGAAGAAAAACCTGCCTGCGTATCCTTTCGCAATGACCGCTCGGCGGAGTTTAGCCAAAAGGGTGCGTATATTGTGCTGGACTTTGGAAAAGAGCTGTGCGGCGGCGTTCGTATGATTACGGGGAGTATGGACAGCATCGCCCAATTTCATATTACTTTAGGAGAATCTCTCACGGAAGCCTGCTCCACAGTAGGCGAAAAAAATGCTACCAACGACCATTCTCCCCGAGATTTTCAAGCGGTGGTTCCGGGGCTTTCGGATCTGACCTTTGGTATGAGCGGATTTCGCTTTGCCAAGATCGAGCTGCTGACGGAAAAGCCGGTCTATATCCGCAATGTCTATGGGGTGAATACGCTGCCCGCCTTTGAAAGGGAGGGCACGGTCAAAACCAACGATGCGCTGCTCAACCGGATCATAGACACCGCTGCATATACCCTGAAGTTGAATCTGCAAAACGGCTATATTTGGGATGGCATCAAAAGAGATCGGCTGGTTTGGTCGGGTGATTTGCATCAGGAAATTCTGCTTTCCATGTATTTGTACGGTGACAATGGAAATGTTCAAAATTCATTGGAATTTCTGAAAGAAGAAACACCGGCGGACAAGTGGATCAATGCAATACCCTCTTACTCCGCCTGGTGGGTCATCAATCTGTGTGATTATTACAGGCTATCCTGTAACTGTAATTTTTTCAAAAAGCATCAGGACTATGCTCGGGCGGTTATAAAGAATTTTAATGCTTGTATTGATGAAGATGGTGAAATGGATTTTTCCATTGCGCCGCACTGGATGCCCTATTTTTTGGACTGGCCCACAACCGATACACCGGATGCCAAAATCGGCACAGCAGCGCTTCTGGTTTATATGGCGAAAAAGTACTTACACATAGAGGATAACGAAGACTGCGGTCGAATCATAGAAAAGCTGTCCTGTTATTTGGATGCGGACTGCCAATTTAAGCAGACCCGGGCATTTCAGATCCTGGCCGGAAGAAGGGCAGAGGGGGAGAGTGCCTTCCTGGAGAAAAACGGGGCAGAGGGATTTTCCACCTTTATGGCCTACTATATTTTGAAGGCCGATGCCATGGCGGGTGGTACGCAGATGCTTCCCATTATCAAGCAGTATTTTGGCGGTATGCTTTCCAGAGGCGCGACCACCTTTTGGGAGGATTTTGACATTCGTTGGCTGGAAGGCAGCGGCTCGATCGATGAATTCCCGAAGCCGGGAGAAAAAGACATTCACGGAGATTACGGTGCGTTCTGCTATGAGGGATTCCGTCATTCTTTGTGCCATGGCTGGTCATCGGGTGTGCTGGCATTTATCATAGAGTATATAATGGAGTTTACGAAGGAAAACGATAGAGTGCCCCACATATTTGGTGTTGAAACACTGGATGCAAAGCTGCCCGTCAAGGATGGCTGGCTTACAATCCATAGGGATAGCACCACGGCCGAAATCAAGAAAACAGATTGCTAAATGAAAACAGGACGATCGTCCGTCCCGTTTTATGAGAGCGGAAAATAAATTATTTGCAACAGTCTGGCTCTCTTATGGCAAAAACTGAGCGTTTCAAAGAAGCCTCCTTTGTCATTCCGAGGAGCGCAGCGACGTGGGAATCTCATAGTAAAATATTACGAATTTGCCGAAAACTACATATTTATTGAAACATCAACTGCGAGATTGCCACGCCAGTGTGCGCACTGGCTCGCAATGACACGGTTTTTTTGAAAAGCAAATAAATATCATGGAGGATGTACATTATGAAAAGATCGGAAATCAATAAAGCGTTAAAAGAACTGGAAGCTATGTGCGAAAAGCACCACTGCTATCTGCCTCCTTTCTGCCATTTCACTCCGGCCCAGTGGCAGACCATCGGTCACGAGTATGACGAAGTCCGTGACTGTATGCTGGGTTGGGATATCACCGACTACGGTATGGGCGATTTCGACAAGTTTGGCTTCTCCCTGATCACCATCCGTAACGGCAACCGTGCTATGGAGGACAAGTACCCCAAGGTCTATGCCGAAAAACTGCTGTACCTGAAGGAAGGTCAGTATGCCCCCAACCATTTCCACTGGTTTAAGACCGAGGATATTATCAACCGTGGCGGCGGAAATGTGCTGATTCGTGTCTATAACAGCCTGCCCGATGAAGAAATCGACTACGAATCCGATGTCACCGTACATACCGACGGCAGAACCTACACCGTACCTGCCGGTACGCAGATCCGTCTGACTCCCGGTGAGAGCATCCATGTGCAGCAGTTCCTGTACCACGATTTTGCCGTGGAAGAGGGCACAGGCCCTGTCCTGCTGGGTGAAGTCAGCCAGTGCAATGACGACAATACGGACAACCGTTTTAATCCTCCTGTGGGTCGTTTTCCCACCATCGAGGAGGACGAAGCTCCCTACCGTTTGCTGTGTAACGAATACCCGGTGGCAAAATAATTTGCCAATGCAAAATGGATAATTAAAATTAGAATTTACCTTAGTAAAATGCGCGTAGCGCCTTGCCTCCCTCGTTATGAGGGAGGTGGATTCGCCGAAGGCGAAGACGGAGGGAGTACACTATCTTAAGGCGTGAACTCCCCCTGTCAGCTTCGCTGACATCCCCCTCAAAACGAGGGGGACGAGATTCCCCCTGTCAGCTTCGCTGACATCCCCCTCAAAACGAGGGGGACAAGGGATTGTGTGTATTTTGATAGCACGCTAAACAATAATTCGCAGTTTTGGAGAAATAACTATGATTGATGTAGTAGCTTTAGGCGAACTTCTGATTGATTTTGCTACAGTCAGTACCGACGCTGACGGGTATCCCACCATGGCTGCCCATCCCGGCGGCGCACCGGCGAATTTTCTGGCTGCGCTGACGAAATACGGCTTTGGAACAGCTCTTTTGGGTAAGGTAGGCACGGATACCTTTGGAAATCTTTTGATGGACACTTTGAAAAAGGCGGGCATCGAAACAAGAGGCTTGGTGCAGACCGACGATGTGTTTACCACACTTGCTTTTGTGACCTTTGATGAAAGCGGTGACCGGAAGTTTGCCTTTTCCCGGAAGCCCGGTGCGGATACCTGTATTTGCTATGAGGAATTGGATCTAAGTCTGATCGACGAGGCAAAGGTATTCCATTTCGGTACGCTGTCGCTGACCGACGAGCCTGCCCGCAGCGCTACCCAAAAGGCTGTGGCCTATGCCAAGAGCAAGGGGAAGTTGGTTACTTATGATCCCAACTTGAGAAAACCTTTGTGGAAAGATATGGAAACAGCCAAAGAGCAGCTTTTGTGGGGCTTAAAGCAAGCGGATGTTGTAAAAATCAGCGATGAGGAAGTGGAATTTCTCTTTGGCTGCACCCCGGAGGAGGGCGCAGATAAGCTGCTGAATGAATTTGGTGTCAGCTTGGCTATGGTCACTTTGGGACCCAACGGCGCATACTTAAAGAACAAAAACGGCTTTACATATGTCAAGTGTCCGAAAGTCAGCCCCGTGGATACCACCGGTGCCGGTGATATTTTCGGCGGCAGTGCCGTCAGCCGTTTGCTGAAGCTGGGTACAGCGCCTGCAGAACTGACTGTAGAACAGATGTATATGGTCGGCAGTTTTGCTTCCACCGCGGCCAGCCTTTCTACGGAAAAATCCGGCGGCATTCCCAGTATCCCGGAAGAATCTCTTGTAAGAACGGCTGTGAGCCTTGTATAAGAAATAAAATCAAAAAATCGGGTGCAGAAAGCTCAGCTTTCTGCACCCGATTAGCTTATCAAAGAAGTCTTCCTTGTCATTCTGAGCGAGCACAGCGAGTCGAAGAATCTACGCAGTGTCGATAGGCCAGAAGATCCTTCGACTTCGTTTCACTCCGCTCAGGATGACAGCTCGTGGGGCGGGCGGATGATATCCGCCCCTACGAGGGGAAAGCGGATTGCCACGCCGATATATACCCTCCCCCGGGGGGAGGGTGTCGCGGCGCAAGCCGTGACGGGTGAGGAACGGCGACAGGTTGGAAACGGGATAAAGTCTGATGGATGGTCCGTATTGGCAAGTTTTCTGCCCGCATTCCTCATCCGACCTCGCTGCGCTCGGCCACCTTCTCCCCGGGAGAAGGTATTGGGGAAAACGGATTGCCGCGGTTTTTGACATTAAAGTTTTTTTCTGTTTTTGCGGAAGGATTTGGGCGTTACGCCGTAGGTTTGCTTAAATAGCTTATTAAAATAGGATACGGAAGAAAAACCCACATTATTGCAAATGGAAAGAATGGTGTTGTCCGTATATTGCAGCTGAAACGCCGCCTGTTGCAGACGAATCTGGTTCAGATATTCGGTCATTGTGTAGCCGGTATATTGGCGGAACCGGCGGCAAAGATAGGACTTATTAAAATGAAAAGGCTTTAAAATATCGTCCAGACCCACCTTCAGAAAGTCATTCATGTGGAAGCGACCCAGCAGCTCCCGGAACCACATAGGATAATAGGAATCATTGTGGCGGATCTGGTTTTCCACCAAGTGGTTCAAAAGAGAAACACACAGCGCCCGGGTGGATGCCATTCGGTATTCCGAGTTCATACTGGAAGTGAGGATGGCGTTGGTGATGCGGTGTTCGTAGTTCTCCATTTGCTCCAAAGAGAGGGACAGAACCTTCGGCAGGGCATTGGCTTGATAGGCTTCCTTGAAGTTATCTCCCATAAATGTGCAGATGGAATCAAAGAAGTCGGTATAGATAATAATATCCCGGTGCTTACAGGTGTTGCCCTCTTCCCGGTTGAAATAGTGGATATCGGTTTGATTTAAGAAAACCATATCTCCGGTATGGAGCATTTGGCTTTCACCGTTCAGGGTGTGGGAAATAGAGCCTTCCAAAATATAAAAGATCTCATAAAACTGATGGCTGTGAACGACATCATCGCCATATTCTGTAATTTTAGAGTTAAACGGATGCTCCGGGGTGGTCATCCAGTCGTCAAGAATAACAGAATTCATCTGCTGCACCTTCCTTTTGTGCATATCATACACCGAAATGCTTTCGATTATCAAGACAAAAAGGTGAAAGAGGTCAATGTAGAGCAAGTTACAGTAAAAAAAAGTAAAGAATCGGTTTATATAACTGTGATATCTTATAGTTAAATAGTACAAAAGTATATTCGGGATACTGCGCCAAATAAGGCAAAATGTGTAAAAAACATTGGGTAAGGGGGCGCATATCTGCCCAATATGCTTGCAGAGTCAACGAAGAGCAAATTTAAACAGACTTTATTCAGAGAAGTGGAGTGCAATATGAAGCTACAGGAATATATTGAAAAAAATCTGCCGCTTAGCATCCGGTATCAGCCGGAGGACAGCGAAAGTCTTTATGCCTTGCCGTATCCTTACCTGATCCCCAGTGTCAAGGGAATGTTTCAGGAGATGTACTACTGGGATACCTACTTTGCCAATACAGGACTGATACTCCGGGGGGATCTGGAGCAGGTGAAAAACAATATCGATGATCTTTTACATATGATCGATCGGTTCGGCTTTGTTCTCAATGGCAGCAATACCTATTTTCTGTACAATTCTCAGCCGCCGGTGCTGGCGCTGATGGTTCGGGAATATTACGATTGTGTGCCGGATAAAAAGTGGCTGAAAAATGCCTATGAGAAGCTAAAAATTGAAAATGCTTTCTGGATGGAGCGGCGCAAAAATGAAAGCGGTTTGAACCGCTACGACTGTGAGCCTCTGCCGGAGGCTTGGATCAAGCATTCCAGCAAATCTGCCATTGGCAGACTGGGCTTCCGCCCGGAGGGCATGACGGATGCGGATATGGGCCGTGCCAACCACGCCGCCGGTGAAAGCGGCTGGGACTTTACACCCCGTATGGGCTGGGAAGTTTTTAACTATGCGGCTTTGGATCTTAATAGCTGGCTGTATGCCCAGGAGGATCAGCTTGCTTTCTTTGCAGGAGAACTGGGACTGACAGAGGAACAAACGCACTGGGAAAATGCCCGGGATCAAAGAGCGGCCCTTTGCCGTCAGTTCCTGAAGGGCGACGACGGAGTATTTTACGACTATCACGAGATCAAAAAGGAAAGATCTTCTTTGGTAAGTGCCGCAACCTATTATCCGCTCTATGTGGGCATGGCAACTCAGGAAGAGGCGGATGCGGCCGTAAAAGTTTTGCATAGAGTGGAAGAAGAATTTGGTGTTGCCTGTGTTGAAAAGTGCGACAAGCCGGGCAATTACCAGTGGGGACACCCCAACGGTTGGCCTCCTACCCAGCGGATCATTGTAGATGGACTGCTTCGCTACGGTTATGGGGAGGATGCCCTCCGGATTGCTAATAAATACTGTGACCTGGTGGAAAGCTGCTTTGCCCAGACCGGTCATTTGTGGGAAAAATATAATGTAGTAAAAGGAAACGCGGAAGTTGTGGATGAATACGAAATGCCTACCATGCTTGGCTGGACCTTCGGTGTTTACTATCACTTCTGTCATTTGTTAGGAAGAGAGTTAGGATGAAATTTGAACTCAGGTGCTGCGGGAAGAAAGATCCCCTTGGCGTAGATAAACAGAATATACGGCTGTCGTTTACGCTTTGCGGCAGTCTTGAGATAACCCATTATGAAGTGCAGCTTCAGTATGCTTCCGGTAAAGAAGTTTGCATACTACAGGGAACACCCGATGACGGATTTACCCAATGGATAGATCCTGCCTTGTTGGAGGATCAAACTGCCTATTGCTGGCAGGTGGCGGCATATACTGCCGACGGAAAGAAGCTTTTGTCACCGGAAGGCCGCTTTGAGACCGGTATCAGCCGGTGGCAGGCACAGTGGATCGGCGGCCCCAAGCAGGAAGGCTGCACCCTGGAATTTAAAAGACAGATCCTTTTGGATGCGTCGGTAAGCAAAGCAAGACTTTATATCTGCGGTTTGGGATATTTCCGTCCGTTTTTGGGCGGAAAACTGCTGGACGATTCTTATTTTATCCCCCCGGTTACGGACTATACCCACCGGGAAGCAGTAGATCCTGTCCACCAGGGGCGGGGGCATCGCATCAGCTATTATACCTATGATGTCACCGACCTTTTGCGGCAGGGGGAGAATCTTCTGGGCGCAGAGGTGGCAGGCGGCTACTATGCCAATCAGGAAAAGCTGCATTATGAGCCGCAGCCGGATTATTCCTTCGGTGAACCCTGCCTTCGCTATGAGCTGCATATAGAAGATGATTCCGGTAATGTGCAAACCATCCTCAGCGATGAGAAAACCCAGGTGCGCTGCACCAACACCGTGAGCAACCTGTATTCCGGTGACTGCATCGACTTTACCCAGGCGCCAATGCCCTGGAGCGCTGCCCACCCGGTAACAGCACCTGAGGGCCGTATGACGGCACCGGGGTGCGAGGCAGATAAACTGCAAAAGCCCCTCGTGCCGGTGAAAAGCTGGCAAACGCCGGAGGGTACTGTGTATGACTTTGGCGTCAATCACACCGGCGGTCTGGCAATGACGGTGTTTTCCGAAAAACCGGCTCAGATCACAGTCAAGTTTGCGGAAGTGCTGTGCAGCGACGGGACGCTGAATTTTGAAACTGCCGCCTGGCACGGAAAACACGTGCAAACTGAGGAAAAAAAGGATATTTATCAACAAAATACCTATCATTTACGAGCAGGTGAGCAGGAAATTGCCCCCCGGTTTAGCTGGTTTTGTTACCGCTATGCGCTGATCGACCAGCCGGAAGGGGTGCGCATTGCGGATCTGCGATCCCTGTTTATCCATATGGATACCTCTGCCGATGGCACATTCTCGTGCAGTGATGAATTGCTCAACCGCATCAACGATACCTTTTTGCAGACCCTGCGCTGCAATATGCACAGCGGTATGGTGATGGACTGCCCCCATAGAGAGCGTCTGCCCTATACCGGCGATGGCAAGCTGGTGATGAAATCCGCATTCTATAACCTGAATGTGACCGATTTTTACTATAAATGGCTACAGGATATCCTCGATGCCCAAACTGCCGAGGGGTTGATCCCCAATTCCGCGCCCTATTTGGGCGGAGGCGGCGGCTACGCCTGGGGCAATGCCCTTTGCACCGTCAGTCAGTTGCTTTACAGCTACACCGGCGATTTGCAGATCGCTCGCAAAAGCTATGATGCGATTGTAAAATGGCTGGCCTACTATGAGAGCAAATCGGATGAAAATTCCATTATCCGCAGCAATTCCCACACCTGGATGCTGGGCGACTGGCTGGCACCGGAGGTGGTATGCTCCGATGTTTACTACATCAGCACCGTTTGCTACCTGCAGGCGGTGAAAACGGCAATCTTTTTTGCCGAGCGAATTGACCGGGAGAACTGCCAAAAGTGGGAGGCTCTCCGGGAGAAGATCAAAGACGGCATCAACCGGGTGTTCTTCCACAAAGAAAAGCTTACCTACGGCAACGGTGTGCAAGGCGAGAATATGCTGGCGTTGGCGGAAGATATCGTGCCGGAAGCGTACCGGGACAAAATGGCGGCAGAGCTTCGTCGTCACTATACGGTGGAAACGGATCATCATTTGGATACCGGCATTGTGCTGACCCCGGTGCTGGTAGATTATCTGACCGACCACGGTTTCCGGGATATTGCCTATAGGATCATGACGGCAAAAACATATCCCTCCTATTTCAGCTTGATGGAGGACGATACCACGTTCAGTGAGCACTGGAGCAAACAATGGCCCGATTACTATTTCGGCGAACCGGGCAACAGCCGGCTTGTGAAGGGCGGCGGCGACCTGTCCCATTGCCACCCTATGTATGGCTCTGTGGCAGCCTGGTTGTTTGAGCGTGTGGCTGGCCTGGATTTAAGCGAGCTTTACCAAAAAACTGTTCATATCAAGCCTTATTTTACGGACTGCCTAAAATGGGCAAAGGCCAGCAAGAAAACTGCCTGGGGTGCGGTATCTGTGGAATGGTCGAATACCCCGGAAAAATATGAGCTTTGTGTGTGTATTCCCCAGGGACTGACGGCGCATTGCCGTTTCCCGGCAGAATGGGAATGCCTCAAAAATACCCAAACCGATCAGCTCTATTATCCCGGCAGTGATGGGTACTATGATTTTACCCTGGATGCGGGGACATGGCGCTTAACAAATTGAAATACGGAGGGACAATATGAAAAAGACAGTAAGCTTAGCGCTGGTAATTCTGATTCTTTTCGGTATGCTGGCAGGCTGTGGGGATTCTGCGGAACAAATGCAGACGATGAATCCTTCTGACTATGAAACCGATGAGAAAATGATCTTGATTGCGGATATGCCGCCCAGTCCTTTTGTTGCGGACGCGGTAAAGCTTTATAAGGATCTGGGCTTTACCCATTGGATCTTGACGGAAGATCATACGCCTATGGTCTATGACGGCGCGCTTCACGAGGGCTACAAAGAGGCCATCGAGATCCTGACAGAGGAAGGCTTTGAGATCTGGATCCGCAATATGCAAAATGATCCGCAGTACTTCCAGATCACGGAAACCAAGTCCGGCAGCAACTACGGCTACCAATATACCCTGGAGCCTCGGGATATCACCGATGATTTTTCTGATTATCCCGCAGTTACCGGCTTTTATATGATGGACGAACCTTTCCAAAATACAAGAACCGATGACCCCGTAACGGAAGACAGAGAGGATCTTCATCCGGCCTTTGATCAGTTGGGTACTTTGATCGAATGGAAAAATACATATTATCCCGATGCTTTCTGGCATGTCAATCACATTGGAAGCAGCTCCTGGAATCATTGGCCGGCGGGCAATACCTATGCCGACTTCATTGATGCCTATGTGGAAACTGTGCTTAAAAAGCTGGAGGGCAACGGCGGCAAGAGCATCTGTATGGACCATTACCCCCTGCCGGATGGCGGCGGCGTGATTAAGGAGGCATTTCTCTACGATGTTCTGGTGTTAGCCCACGCCACAAAAAATTATAACGACACTGTCCCCGAGGAACAGCAGGCTACTATGGGCATCTGCTTGCAGACCTTCCGGGATGTAAGTTTGCGGCTGCGGGATATTACATCTTCCAGCGATGTTACGGTGCAGATGTACACCGGTATGGCTTGCGGCGCACGGCTTTTTGAGTATTTCTGCTACAGAAGTATCGACGGCATCGGCCTGTTCGGCATCGTGGATATGACCGGTCAGCCCAGAATTTATGATTACATCGCCGAAGCAAACGAAAGAGCGCTTCCGTTCCAGAAAGTTGTCTGTGCCTTCGATTGGTACGGTACTACCGTAAACCACGGCAGTCAGAGCGGTCCGGAAAACATTTTCGAGGTCGTCGATGATATGGTGGCGGAGGAAACCGGCGCGCTGACAGATATAGAAAGCCGCTATGATACCGTTGTGGGCTGCTTTAAAAAGGGCGATCAGGACGGCTATATGGTAGTTAACTATACCGCCCCCGACCTGGATCAAACCAATATGGTTACCTTGACCTTCCCCGGCTGCACCACAGCGCTGGTCTATACCGAAGAAGGCGTAGAGCAGGTAAACCTTGTGGATGGCGGTGTCCTGCGGGTGACTCTTGGCTGCGGCCAGGCCGCATTTATCATTCCGGTGTAATACAGGAGTGCAGTTATGGAAAAAAGAGATATTTTAAAATCCAAAGCCAACAAAAGTATTTTTCTTCTTGTGATGATGCTGCCGGCGATCTACGGCATTATCCGGTATGCAGCCATCAACGGATATTCCATTTTGCTGGCCTTTTCCGTGGATGAACCCTTTAAAGACCCCTTTACCCTGGATTGGTTTAAGCTGTTTTGGAAGGATATGCAGGGAAACGGCATTTTGGCGATCTCGCTGAGAAATACGATCTTGTATTTTTGCGTGGGACTTATTCAGCAGTTTTTGTGCTATGTGGTGGCCTATTTTCTGTATAAGAAAGTTCCCGGTCATAAAAGCTACCGCTTTGCTTTCTATCTGCCCTGCCTGATCGCACCGGTCATCACCACTGCCATCTTTATGGCGCTGATCAAGGTGGGAGGCCCGGTTTACAAGATCGTAAACGGTCTGTTCGGCATTGAGTACCAGGAACTGCTGGCTTATCCGGAAACCGCTACGAAAACCATTGTGGCGTATATGTTCCTGTCCGGCATCGGTACTACCTATTTGATTTTCTTAGGCGCTATGAACCGGATTCCCAAGGAAATTCTGGAAGCCGGTAAGTTGGACGGCTGCAGTACCTGGCGGGAATTCTGGTCGCTGGTGTTCCCGCTGACCTTCGGAACCTATTCCACCTTCTTCCTGATGAGTCTGTGCGGTGTGTTCGCCGCCAGTGGCCCCATCCTCTACTTTACAGAGGGTGCGGCGGAAACCAGCACCTTAGGCTTCTGGCTGTTTAACCAGGTGCGGGGCGATATCTACAATTATCCCGCGGCGGTGGGTGTGATCTTCACAATGCTGGGAATCCCCATTCTGGTGATTTCCCGTCTGATTATTAATAAGGTGAATCCGGAGGTGACCTACTGATGGCAAAAAGAATCAAAAATCAGGAGCGTTGCTCTTTGGGAATCGCCGGCTGGGTGATCGGTCTTGTGTTCGCCGTGTATATGGTGATCCTGCTGATACCTTATGTATATGCGCTGTTTTCCTCAGTAACGGATTTTCCCACCTGGAAAAAAAGCATTTTTCCCTTCCCTGTCAACGGTCTGAAGCTGGAAAACTACCTCAGTGCCTGGAATGACCTGAAGTTTGGCGATAACGGCATTCCCCAAATGATCCTAAATTCTTTGTGGTTTGCCGGCGGCAGTGCTGTTTTGGGCGTATTTCTGTCCAGCTGCGGCGCTTATATCTGCGCCAAGTACAAGTTTGTAGGCAGCAAGTTTATTTACTGGTTTGCCCTGATCACCATGATGATCCCCGTTGTGGGCGCTATGCCCAGCACACTGAAGTATGTTTCTGCTTTGGGTGTGGATAATTCCCGCCTTTATGTGTTTGCCATGGCACAGACGGTCAATGCGTCGTTCATCATTATGTATAGCTGCTTCCGGAATGTGGATTGGGCCTATGCGGAATCGGCGTTCATTGACGGAGCAGGACATTTCACCGTGTTTTTCAAGATCATGCTGCCCCAGGTGATTTCGCCGATGACAGCGCTGATCATGTCTGACTTTATTCTGTTTTGGGCGGATGCGGAAAGCTCGCTGATCTATTACCCGGATCTGCCCACTCTGGCCACCGGCTTGTACCACTTCAGAACCGTGGTCAGCACCAACATCGGTGCAACCAAATATCCGGCATACTTTGCGGCTATGCTGCTTTGTATTATACCCACTGTTACACTGTTTGCCATATTCCAAAAGAAGCTGATGGACATTCAGATTTCCGGCGGAATCAAGGGCTGATGAAAGAAAGGAGCTTACTATGAAAAAGATTTTGTGCATACTGCTTGCTATGCTGATGCTGCTGACGGTAACAGCCTGCGGCAACGGCGGAAGCAGCGGCGACGATGCCGCTGAGGAATATGTCAACAAATATGCCGACCGTCCCAGAACGGTGACCCTTTGCTACTATGAGGGCGGCTATGGCATCGAGTGGCTTCGTGCTGTGGCAACGGACTATATGGACAATGTCAATACCGAGGTCTATATCTCTCTGAAGGCCAGCACAGATAACAGCCTGGCAAGAGAGAAGATCGCTGCCCAGACCGGCACCTATGATATGTATTACATCGAGGTGGATATGTTCAACCGGTCCGGCGTACTGGAGGAGCTGACAGATCTTCTGGATATGGAAGTCCCCGGCGAAGCCGGCGTGAAGGTTCGGGACAAGATCGATCAGAAGTGGATCGATTACTACACCGAGGACGGCAAGATCTATCAGATGCCTGCCACCAATATGATGGGCTGGAACTGGACCTATAACAAAGACCTCCTGGATGAAACTCTGGGCGAGGGCAACTGGAAGCTGCCCAATACCACCGAGGAATTTTTCACCATGGGTCAAACGCTGTTTGACAACAGTGTGTTTTTGACTGCCTTTGCCGGCCAGGATACCACCGGCGGTGCTGATTATCTGCGTTACTGCTACGAGATTTGGTTCGCACAGATGACCGGCCTGGAAGGCTATAACCACTATTTTAGCTGTGAGTACGATACGGGCAGCGGCTACGAGCTGGCTAAGGATGCACCCAAGAATGTAGAGCAGAACCGCTCTGCCATTGAAGCTACCTATGCGGCGGCACAGACCCTCTGCCAGGGCCGGAAGGGCGCGGAGTTTATGCACGCCAAGTCTTTGAGCTTGAACTTTGTGGATGCCCAGTATCTGCTCAGCCAGGGCGATTTCGGCGGCACTGCGGAGTACCCCGTGGCATTTTATTACAATACCGGCGCTGCGGAGATCGAAATGCAGCCCCATATCGATCTGGGTATGATCGACAAGAAGGATATCCGGGTGATGAAAATGCCTGTGATCTCCGCCATTATCGAAAGAACCCCCAGCATTGCCGACGATGCTACATTGTCTGCTGTGATCGACTATGTGGATGGCAACGCAGCAGCATTGCCCGAGGGTGTTACCGAAGAGGATGCTGCCATTATCGCCGAAGCCCGGAATATGATGGCTGAGCTGGTCTGCCGTGAGTTTGTCATCACCAAAAACGCCCAAAACAAGGACGATATCAAGAGCTTTATGGCCTACCTGACCTCTGATCGGGCACAGCTTATCGCTGCGCAGAATTGCAACGGTCTGCCTGTCCTGAACTATGGATATCAGCCTACAGAGGAAGAATTGGGATTTGTACACAGTGAATTCAGCAAGAGCGTCTATGAGGTGCTGGAGGATGCTGTGATCGTAGATCTGGCGAAGTTTGATAAGCCTGCCGGCATTGCCCTGGGTATGTCCTGGTATCAGGACACCACCGTCAGCGGCGGCACACTGACCAAGAATCTATATACCAAGCAGGCTTTGACAGCAGAGGATATCTATGAAAGCACCTACAATGGTTTGGCCGGTACCTGGGCAGAGAGAATGAAGCTGTATCTGGCTGCACAGGAGCAGTAAGCTGCGTTCATAAGAGGAAAACAATATGAAAAATTCAAAATGGTTGACTGCGCTGCGGTATGCACTGGCCTTGACCCTGCTGCTGACAGCGCTGCTGGGTCTGACCGCTTGCGGAAAACAGCAGCAGATCGTGATCGAGGGAGAATTGTCCGACGGTGCAGTAATCGAATATACCGGTCAAAAGCTTCAGTTCCCGGTGGCGCATGTAGCCAACACCAATGGCAGCATCGTGTCCTACAATGTGGAGTATAAGGTGGTCAATCTGACAGATCAGTCGGAGCTGACCGATGAGTACGCCACCTTCGAGCTGAAAACCGGTGACTATGAGCTGATCTACAGCTATAAGGCCGATCCTAAGGTGAAAAAGGTCGTGCCCTTCACTGTCAAGGATACCACCAGCCCTGTGATAGAATTTTTGGATATTCCCAACGGCTTATTCTTGCAGGATATCACCGAGGATACCGTTAATAAGCTCCCCCTATATACCATCTCCGATGCCTCCTCCGGCGATGGCGTCGCTCTTGAGCGGGTGCTGAAATTCAAGGGCGAGGACGATGACGATTTCCGGGAATATACTTACCGCGAGATCAACAATTCTTACGAGATCACCCAGTTTGGCACATTCTTCTACGAATTGACTGCCAAGGATATCTACGGCAACCAAACAACACAGTCGGTGACCTGGAAGGTCAAGGACCGGAATTGGCAGCCGGATCAGATGCCCGCTGAGGGCATCCTGGCAGACTATGCCTTTGAGGGCTATTGCAATCTGGTAGAGAGCGGCGATGCCAATCAGTATTATAAGATTGGCGACGACTATTCCGATGAATGGCTCCCGGAATTCCAGGGCGCAGAGGGCGTTTTGAAGGTGGAGCTGTCCTTCAACGATGCCGCAGGCTACGGCAACAACACCATTCGCCTGCGTCTGCCCAAGACCTTCACACAAAAAGATTTGCAGGGCAAATACCTGGCAGTCCGCATCTATGTAGAGGCAGATAACATTAAGGATACCTTCCTGTTTGCCGGCAACAATGTAGCCTTCCGGGAAGAGGATGCCACTACAAGAGCCTTTACCACAGGCGTCAGCGGTATGCAGACCGGAAAATGGCAGACCTTCTATATTGCGGCAGATACGGCCGAGCATATCGGTATGTATCCCAATGCTGCCTACAATCCCAATTCTACCTTCTATGAAGGTGGAGATCCGGCGGATGCCATTCAGCTTTGCTTCCACAGAGAAGCGGGCTACTTCAACAATATGCTGCTGTATGTAGATAGCATTTCCATTGCCCAGTTCCTGCCCGCTACCCAGGTGAAAATCTCCGGCGACCAGGCAGTTTGGACTGCGGTAGAGGGTGCAGAGGGTTATCTGGTCAATATGAACGGCACCGAGAGCGTGACCCGGGAAACCCAAATGACCTTGGCAGGGGAGAAGGGTTATATCCGCGTAACGCCCCTGGGCAACGGCGTGACGACCCTGGATGCCCAGCCTGCAACGGCTGTTTACGGCCTGGATGTAGGCAACAGCCTGGCAAAATTCGATGATGAACTGTACATCGATCTGTTTAACGATCAGCTTAGCTTCAGCACCGATGCGGAGCATAGCGGCTACAGAGCCACATCCCTTTCCGGCACATTGACCGCTGAGGGTGTGAAGATGGACATTGGCCCCGGATCCTGGGGCGTTGTCTCCGGCGTGAGGTTCCAGTTCCCCTACGCTGCCAATAAGGGCAGAAATACCACACTTGTGCTGAATATGCAGGTGGGCAATGCTGATTTTGGTCAGATCCGTGTTTACGATTACTCTGGCAAGCAGTTGGGCGTATTGAAGCTGGACAGCTCCAATACCGGAAAATTCCACACCTTCGAGGTGGATATTTCCGCCTACCATGGCAAGCTGGAGGGTATTCATCTGATTTTTGGACCGAACGGCAGCTTTACCGGTGTACCCGGTGGTGCTTCTGTTATTTTCCGGGAAATCAGCCTGAAAAATACTTATTATTCCATTACCGTTGACGGTGAGAAAATGCTGTGCGCCGGTGCAAAGCCGCTGATTCCCGGCTACACCAACCCGGATGTGGTGCAGTTTACCACCTTCTTCAATTTCGGTGTTCCTGCCAACGACACGCCTTTGGGCTTCTCCGGTAAGGTCTTGCTGGACGGCAAGCCCCAAAGCGGCAGTGCCGTTGCGGTGGTTGGCTATCCCAATACCGACACCATTTGCTTCAAGCTGCCCCATAAGGGCAAGATCCTGACCATTATGAAGGATTCCGTGATCTACTATAACGGCATTGCCGTAAAGGTAGCCAATACCTTCAACGCAATTTGGAACGGAAGCTCTTGGCAGGCAGTGGCCCAGATTCCCACAGAGCCGGAAAAGGAATATGTGACATTGGCGGACGGCACGACCCGTGAGCTGGTGGACACCCTGGAGCTGATCCCCGGCTTTACCATGGATTCTCTGGTCCAGTTCCCCAACATCTACGATTTCGGCGCTCCTGCCGACAGCACACCCATCGGTTTTGAGGGTGCTGTCCTGCTGCAAGGCGTAAAGGTGGAAGATCCCGCCTTCAACAGCTACCTCAATTCTACTACCGTGGGCCTGGAGCAACTGAACCATAAGGGCAAGGTTGTAACCGTTTTGGAAGGCTCTGTACTCTACAACGATACCTATGCGGTGAAGGTAAAGACAACCTTCAATGCGGTTTGGGACGGTGAAACATGGACCAATGTGGCAGAAATTCCGGTGCCGGAAGCACCCAAGGAGGGTCTGCTCAGCATCGAGTACCGATACGGCGGGGCCAATGTCATTCAGGTTAATACCGATCTGCCCACCTCTGTTCCTTGCGCCAACTTCCTGGTAACGGATAATGGCTGTCAGATCGATCAGTCTGCCAACGAGTATCAGCAGATTGGTTGGATCGGTATGGCGAATGCCGACGGTGTGATCGTTTTGACCTTTAACTTTAACGGCAATTTCTCCGCTGGTCAGACTTACATTTTGGGCGCTGGATCTGTCTTTGGATTTACTGACGGCAGCCGCTTTACACTGACGGATACCTACACCTTCACCTATGACGGCAGCGCCTGGTCTATGGTGACCGGCGAGCCGGAAGAACCGGAAGAACCGGAAGAAACTGAGCCGGAAGAAAATATTCTGACCTTCCAATACCGCTACGGCACTAACAATGTAATTCAGATCAATACCGATTTGCCGGCAACTACCCCCGTTGCCAATTTCCTGCCAACGGATAACGGCTGCGATATTGACCAGAGCGGCAACCAGTATCAGCAGGTAGGCTGGATTCAGATGCACAATCCCAGCGAAACCGGCGGCGTAATGGTTCTGACCTTCCATTTTAACAGCGCATTTACTGCCGGTCAGACCTACTACCTGCCGGCGGGTGCGGTCTTCGGCTTCACCGATGGCAGCAGTTACGAGCTGGATAAGAATTATACCTTTACCTTTGATGGCGAAGGTTGGACGATGGTGGCGGAAGAGCCGGAAGATAATGCACTGACCTTCCAGTTCCGTTACGGCACCAACAATCTGATCCAGGTCAATACCAATTTGCCTGCCACGACTCCTGTTGCCAATTTCCTGACAACGGATAATGGCAGCAGCATCGATCAATCTGCAAACTTGTATCAGCAAATTGGTTGGATTCAGATGCACAATCCCAGCGAAACCGGCGGCGTAGTGGTACTGACCTTCCATTTTAACGGCAATTTCTCCGCCGGTCAGACCTATTTCTTACCCAAGGGCGCTGTGTTCGGCTTTGCCGACGGCAAAAAGTATGTTTTGGATCAAGACTATACCTTTACCTTTAACGGCACATCCTGGACCGTAAGCCAATAAAAACCCGAAATAATGTGTCATCCTGAGCGAAGCCGTTTACGGCGTAGTCGAAGGATCTTCGCACCCGATAATGCGCAGATTCTTCGACTCCCGTTGGTCGCTCAGAATGACACCATAAACGATACCTTTACCAAGTAACATTGTGTCCTAAGACAGGCAATACAAAATCGTATTTCCGGGAAGGAATCTTCCCAAAAATAAAAGAAATGAGGGAAATGATATGCAAAAATTCAGCAAAAAATTCCTCGCGATCCTGTTAACCCTGTGCATGATAGCAAGCTTTGTACCCTTTGGCGTATTTGCTGCGGAAGCAGGTGCAGAGGTTGTCGGACAGCAGTTGATGCTGGGCGATGACCTGACCATGCACTTCCATGTAAAAACGGAAGCTGCAAATGCAACCGCCACCATTTCTGTTGAAGGCAACGAAAGAGCTGTGTACACCTTGTCTGAATTGACTCCCGGTGAAAACGGCTATGACCTTTTTGTCCATTTGGCAGCGGCTGAGATGACAGCGCAGATCAAGCTGGTGGTAAATGATGGCACCAGCGATATCCTGACAAAGGACTATAGCGTTCAGGAGTATGCCCATTACCTTTTGGAAAACAACTACACCGACGAGACCAAGGCCCTGGTTAAGGCAATGCTGGACTACGGCACCAAGGCACAGCTTTACTTCGATTATAAGACCGATGCCCTGGCCAACGCCGGCTACGAGATCGAAACCCAGACTGCCATTTCCACAGAAGTACCGAAGGTTACTGCCAGCGGCAGCCTCAGCGGTATCAGCTACTATGGCAGCACCATGGTGTTCCGTTCTCAAATTGCCATCAGACATTATTTTGCCGCTGAAAACGGCATTGACGGCTATAGCTTTACGGTAAACGGAGAAACCTATCCTGTAAAGGAAAAGGGCGGGCTGTATTACATTGAGGTCTCTGACATCAACCCCCACCAGATGGATGCCGAAATGGCGGTATCCGTCACCGACGATACCGGCAGCCTTTCCTTTAACTACAGCCCCATGGCATATATCATCCGTATGTACAACAAGGAAAGCTCCTCTGCAAAGCTGAAAGCAATGCTGCTGGCAGCCAACGGCTACTTTGAAGCAGCAAAGGTCTTCACCGGCGTGGCAGAAAACCGCACCGGCAGCCTGAACTTCGGATACCGCTACGGCGCAAACAACCTGATCCAGGTGAATACCAATATCCCCTCTGATACCCCCTGCGTCAACTTTACTACCGCTGATAACGGCTGTAATGTTGACCAGTCCGCCAACCAGTATCAGCAGACAGCATGGATTGGTATGGACAATGTGAATGGTGTCATCGTGCTGACCTTCCACTTCAATGCTGCTTTTGAGGCCGGTCAGACCTACTTCCTGCCCAAGGGCGCTGTGTTCGGCTTCACCGACAATAGCAAATATACCCTGGACAAGAACTACACCTTCACCTACGACGGCTCTTCCTGGACTATGGAAGCAAGCGAGCCGGCGGTTGATTTGACTTACCGTTACGGCACAAACAAATTGATTCAGTACAACACTAATTTGCCCGCAACCACTGCTTTGAAGGACTTCCTGGCTACTGACAACGGCTGCCAGATCGCCCAGAACGGCGATCAGCAGGTAGGCTATGTTTCCATGCTCAATGCTGATGGTACCATCGTGCTGACCTTCAATTTCAATAATGCTTTTGAAGTTGGTCAGAGCTACACCCTGTCTGCAGGCAGCATCTTCGGCTTTACTGACGGCAGCAAATATCAGCTGGCAGGGGATATCACCCTTTACTGGGACGGCGCTACCTGGACAACAGAAAAGCCTGTTCAGAATATGAGCCTGGCATACCGTTACGGCGCAGCAAATGTGATCCAGTTCAATACCAATCTGCCCGCAACTACTGCCCTGAAGGACTTCCTGGCTACCGACAATGGCTGCCAGATCACCCAGAGCGGCGATCAGCAGTTTGGTTATGTTTCTATGGCTAATGTTGACGGCACCATCGTGCTGACCTTCAACTTTAACGCCGCATTTGAAGTCGGTCAGAGTTACAGCCTGTCCGCAGGTAGCATCTTCGGCTTCACCGACGGCACCAGCTATGTGCTGGATCAGGATTACACCTTCTACTTTAACGGCAGCGGCTGGGTAACAGATCCCGTTCTGGCTCTGTCATACCGTTACGGCACAGAAAACTTGATTCAGGTCAATACCAATCTGCCTGCCTCTACGCCTATCGCCAACTTTTCCGCTACCGAAAATGGTTGCGATCTGAAGCAGGATGCCAACCAGTATCAGCAGGTTGGCTGGATTCAGATGAATGATCCTAGCGAAACCGACGGCGTAATGGTTCTGACCTTCCACTTCAATTCTGCATTTACCTATGGCCAGAGCTACACCCTGGGTGCAGGCTCCGTCTTTGCCTTCACCGATGGCACCAGCTATGTGCTGGATCAGGATTACACCTTCTACTTTAACGGCAGCGGCTGGGTAACAGATCCTGTTCTGTATCTGTCATACCGTTACGGCACAGAAAACTTGATTCAGGTCAACACCAATCTGCCTGCCTCTACGCCTATCGCCAACTTTTCCGCTACCGAAAATGGTTGCAATCTGAAGCAGGATGCCAACCAGTATCAGCAGGTTGGCTGGATTCAGATGAATGATCCTAGCGAAACCAACGGCGTAATGGTTCTGACCTTCCACTTCAATTCTGCATTTGCCTATGGTCAGAGCTACACCCTTTCTGCCGGTTCTGTGTTCCGCTTCACCGATGGCTCTGCTTATACTTTGTATTATGATTGCACCCTCTATTGGGACGGTTCTGGCTGGACAACGCAAAAGCCTGCTGCACAGGATGTTCTGGACGCACAAAATTTTTAGGCGGCGGGGTCATTACCTTTGCGGATCTGCCTGTGGATTCCCATGATCCCGCCAAAATTCAGCAGTACAAGGCTCTGGGCTTCAACACCTCTTTGCTGACAGAGGATCACACCAGCGCAAAGGGCCCGGATGAATTGTTCTCCGTTTCTATGGAAACTGCCAATGTTCCCGAAAGCGGCTTGAACTTTGCATACCGTTATGGTACAAATACCTTGATCCAGGTCAATACCAATCTGCCCTCCGATACCCCCTGCGTCAACTTTACCACGGCTGATAACGGCTGCCATATTGACCAGAGCGGCAATACTGTGCAGTGGGTTGGCTGGATTGGCATGGACAATGCGGATGGCACCATCGTGCTGACCTTCCACTTCAATGCCCCATTCGAAAAAGGTCAGACCTATGTACTGCCTAAGGGCGCTGTCTTCGGTTTCACCGATGGCAGCACCTACACCCTGGATGCTGACTACATCTTCACTTGGGATGGAGAAAACTGGAGTATGGATGCTTCCACTTTACACCTGTCCTTGAACGCAGGTGCAGGTAAGTACATCCAGTTGAAGACCAATATTCCCACCGGTTTGACCTACGGTAACTTCCTGCTGGGTGATAATGGTCACAACATTATTCTGGAAACCACCGAGGGTGCACAGCCTGTTGGCTGGTTCCAGTATGGCGAGCTCAGCGGAGCTGTGTATCTGACCTTCCATTTCAACAGCTTCAATAAGCCCGGCACCCAGTACATTTTGAAGGCCGGTACTTCCTTGAAGGCTGGTGACAAGGTCTATACCACTGACCGGGACTACATTTTCACTGTTCGCAACGATTATCTGACCGCCTTGGAGAATATTGATGCTGCCGGTCTGAATGTTTGGATTCGGAACTATCACAATACGGAAGATTACTTTACCGGCGATATCACCGCTGCTTTGAAGCTGTACCAGGATGTTATTGATGGCTTCTATATGGTGGACGAGATGTTCCAAACCGAGGCACTGAAGACTGCATCTGGTCAGACCGCAACCAGCGACTTTGCTGCAATGGCAGCGGTAAGAGATTGGTTTAATAGCAACTTTGCGGATAAGTACTACCATTCCAACCATGTGCCGCTGGACTCCTGGGATCACTACACCAGCGTAAACGGTGACACCCTCAGCGGCATTGATGTGGCCGGCTACCGGAATTTCCTGGCAAGCTACAAGGCAAGCTTCAATGATCAGCTAACCAATGCCAGCGGCGCTTCCATCAGCTTTGATAACTATCCCTTTGTCCACGAACAGGGCAAATACGGCGGTTTCTTCGGCTTTGGCGGCACCTTTGAAAGCGGCATCCAGGATACCTATCTGCTCAACTGTCTGATCGCAGCCCAGGTAGCAGGCGAGGACGATTTCGGCCTGTGTATCCAGACATTTGAGGCCAGCGATTTGAAAAATAAGACTTCCCGGGACATCACTTCTGCCGCAGAGGTTTCTTTGCAGGTATATACCGGTCTGGCAATGGGTGCGGATGTATTCGAGTACTTCGCATACAACTCCAACGACGATTTCGCTGGTATTATGAACCAGGACGGCAGTAAGCGGATCTATGACCTGGTTCAGGAGGGCAATCAGGCTCTTTGCTTTGCAGATGTGGTCAATTCCTTCGCCTGGAACGGTATCGTCACCAGCGCAGGTTCTGTAAACAGCCACAATGGCGATGCCTTCAATAGCGTTGCAGATCTGGTTCTGACCAATGGTTCCAACGGCGTACTGGACAGCTATGTTTCTACAGACGATGCTGTCATTGGCTGCTTCACCAAGGACAGCTTGAACGGCTATATGCTGGTCAACTACAATGACCCCGCAGCAGTTACCGGCAACAACACCGTAAAACTGACCTTCGCAGATTGCACCCGTGCAAGAGTTTATACTGAGGTTGACGGCGTGCTGATCAGTCAAATCGTGGATTTGACAAATGGCAGCTATACTGTAACCTTGGCTCCCGGCGCAGGCTGCTTTATCATCCCCGCATAATTTCATAATGAATATACAGGACGGGGCCTGCCCCCCGTCCTGTAAGCTAAATTAGAATTTACCTTACGAATTACCCGTAGGGGCGAACTGTGTTCGCCCGCGGGCGTTCAAAGAACGCCCCTACGGTCTTATACGGTAGTTGATGCTATAAACAATCATTTTCAATCAATGTGACCGAGGGACTTGAAAACCGCTATAAGGCAGCGGTTTGTTTCTGTATTGGACAAAAATAAACCGGTACTTTATAGGAAACCAACAGGAGTTTTTTTGTTATGGAAAACAAATTCTTAAGATTGGCAGATCTGCCTCCCAATCCTATGGATCTGCAACAATTACAGCATTATAAGGAACTGGGCATGAATATTTGCTTGCTCACCGAAGATGATGTAAAAATGGTTGAAAACGGATCCATCAGCCGGGATTACGAAAGGGCAATTCAGAATATTTCCGACTGCGGTATGCAGGTCTGGATCCGCAATATGTTCAACGATGCGGATTATTTTGATTGTGATACCCCGAAAACCGGCTCAAACTACGGCTGGCCCTATGAAATGGAGCCGCGGCATATTACCGAGGAATTTACAAAATTTCCGGCTGTGACCGGTTTTTATATGGCAGACGAGGCCTATATGTACCAATTGCCGGAGCAGGTGAACATTGACTGGATGGTCAAGGAGAACCATCTGTTTGCCTCTTTCGACCAATTGACAAAGCTGGTGGACTGGAAAAATCAATATTATCCGGGTGCTTTCTTCCATATGAATCATGTCCCCGGTCAAAGCTGGGATCACTATCTGCCCAGAAACGGTGAGGTTTATAACTACGAAGATTTTCTGACGGAATATGTCAATGTGATTTTAAAACGGCTGAAGGGATGCGGACGCAGTCTTTGTTTGGACAACTATCCTTTTATCGGCGAAAATTATATAGAAAAGGATTATCTGTTTGATTTGATGACCGCCGCAAAGGTGGCAAGAGCCTATAACGCAGAAGCTGCCCCGGAGGATCAGGCGGTATTCGGCATTTGTATTCAGACCTTTGAGGCAAAGTCTATATTTGACGACCGCAAGCGGGATATTACCATGCCGGAGGAAGTTTCTATGCAGATGTATACCGGCATGGCGCTGGGCGCAAGGCTGTTTGAGTACTTCTGCTACCGCTCCTATGCGCGCGAATTTCCCGGCATTCTGGATCCCGACGGCAATGACCGGATTTACGATATGGTCAAAACCGCCGGTGATAGGGTAGCATATTTTGAACCCATCCTCAGCGGCTATGACAGCATCGGCGGCTATATGGTGCCCGGCAGCCTGTACAGCTATAATACAGCGGCAATGGTACTGGCAAAGGAGCTGTTCTGCCAGCCGTTTGAAATTGCCGTAGAAGGGCAGTACGATACCCTGGTTGGCTGCTTTACCCGTGGCAGCGAAAAGGCGTATATGCTGGTAAACTACACCGATCCCATTCGCAAAAGTACAAGCAGAATCACACTTGCGGGTAACGGTGTGCAGGAACTGAAACTGTATCAAGACGGACAAGAATCCTGCCTGAAAGCAGAAAACGGCAAGTTTGATATCACATTAGCACCGGGCAGCGCCGCATTTGTGACCTGGTAAGGAGAGATATCTGGGATCATCAAGCAATATAGCAAGGATTTTGAGCAGCTTGGTTTTGGTATGTTTGTCCATTTCGGAATATACAGCCAGCAGGGAAAGGGAGAATGGCTTCAGGAACTTCACGGTAGTCCGGGTGGCAAAAATCACGGCGTAAAAATGGATTTGTGAAATATTCACAAAAATTGTGTCTTATCAGGGTGGAAAGCAGGGGGCAAAAAAAGGACGCAGTGACCAATCTGTCAACTTTTTGCCTTAAAATGGAATAAAAAGCGACGGAAAAATTATGGCAACATAACACGAATTCTCCCGTTCATAAACAAGAAAAAACAGCGGCAAAAATTGGATTTTTCCCAGGCCGGCATTGTGAAAAGGATTGGGGAAAGTGTTGATAACTGTGAGTTTTCCACACTTTCCACAGGCTTTTCCACAGGGCGGAAAAGTTAAGAAATAATTTCTTGAGTTGACATAATACATCTGCCCGTTGCGGTTTCCACTCCGAATTATTTGCCATAAAATCAAAATGACGAGGCAGATTTTGCATACTAAAAAATTACACTTGACAGACAAAAATCATCTTCCGACAGCGCCTTCCAGCAAGAACCGTCCCCAGAATGTACTTTTCTTGTCTTAGTGAAAAAATTTTTAAAAAAGTATTGATTTTACGATGCAGACAGGATATAATGGGTAAACGCATGAGCATAATACGATGAATAGGAGGTGTGACCATGCCCAACATCAAGTCCTCTAAGAAGGATGTTATCCGTTCCAAGATTGCTTATGAGAAGAACAAGGCTGACAAGTCCGAGCTGAAGACTGCTATTAAGAAGTACGACGCTGCTCTGGAGTCCGGCGACAAGGCTGCTGCTACCGCAGCTTACACCAGCGCTGTCGTTCTGGTTGACAAGGCTGTTAACAAGGGTATTCTGCACAAGAATACTGCTGCCCGTAAGAAGAGCAGCATGACCCTGCGTCTGAACAAGCTGGCCTGATTTCTCTGAAAATATCTCCTTCTGAACTTCCTGTATTAGGAAGCTTAGAGGGAGTTTTTTCATTTTTCTCGGCGGATCTTTTTAAATTGACAATGGACAATGATTCTGAACGTGATAGATCTGCCCACCGGATGTAGATTCATACTTGCGAATTGGTTAGTCAGTTACTATAATATAAAGGTAAGGAGGCGGTGAAATGGCGCGATTGACAGATCCGATTACAATTTTAAAGGGCATTGGCCCCAGCAAAGCAAAACAATTTGCTGCGCTGAACATCTATACCCTGGAAGACCTGATCTGCCATTTCCCCCGGGCCTATGAGGATCGTACCCGGCTTGTGAGCATTTCTCAGCTCCAGGTGGATCAGCCGGCCTGCTTCCGGGCGGTGGTTATGCAGACACCCCAGACCCATCATATCCGCAAGGGGTTGGACATCACCCGCGTACAGGTTGCAGACCACAGCGGACGGCTGAAGCTGGTGTTTTTTAATCAAAAGTTTACCACTGGCCAGCTCCAATATGGCAGCGAGTATATTTTTTATGGAACGCTGACCGGGGACTATGCAGGATATCAAATGACATCTCCTGCTTTCGAGGCCATAGACAGCCAGCCGCTTATGACCCGACGGGTGCTGCCCATTTATCCGCTGACCGCCGGGCTTTCCAATGGTGCGGTTATGAAGGCGGTTCAGCAAGCGCTGCTGCTGTGCGATCCGCCGGAGGAGATATTGCCGCCCCAGGTTTTATCGCAATACAATATTTTGCCTGCCCATTTGGCCTATGGGGCTATCCATCAGCCGGAATCCATGGAACAGGCACAGCAGGCAAGAAAACGGCTGATTTTTGAGGAGTTTTTCGTATTCTCAGCGGGCCTTGCTCTGATGCGGGCATCCCGGGCACAAAAAAAGACTGCCCCCTATCGCAAGGTAGATTTGACGGATTTTTACCGACTTTTGCCCTTTACCCTAACGGGGGCGCAGAACCGGGCCATCGGAGAGATTGCCACTGACTTACAAAAAGGAACACCTATGAACCGACTGGTACAGGGCGATGTGGGCAGCGGCAAGACCATGGTGGCCGCCGCGGCAGCCTTTTTGGCAATCCAAAACGGACAGCAGGCGGCGCTGATGGCACCGACAGAGATTTTGGCGGAGCAGCATTATGCATCCCTTTCCCGCCTGCTGCAGCCGCTGGGAATCCGTATATGCCTGCTCACCGGCGCTATGACGGCAAAAGAAAAGAAGTTGACCCGGCAGGCGGTGGAGGCGGCGGATGCGGATCTGATCATCGGCACCCACGCGCTGCTTTCGGATACCACTGTGTTTGCTAATTTGGGATTGGTGATTGCCGATGAGCAGCACCGTTTCGGCGTAGGGCAGCGGGCGGCGCTGTCCGCCAAGGGCAAAGACCCCCATCTTTTGGTGATGTCTGCCACCCCGATTCCCCGAACGCTGGCGCTATTGATGTATGGGGATTTGGAAGTTTCTGTTTTGGATGAATTGCCCCCGGGGCGAGAGCCGGTGGATACCTTCCTGGTGACGGAGAGCTACCGGGCCAGAATCAATGCCTTTATCCGCAAGCAGGTGGAACAAGGACATCAGTGCTATGTGGTCTGTCCGGCGGTGGAGGAGGGCGAGGCGCTGAATCTAAAAGCTGCCGAAACCTGGGCAGAGACTTTGCAGCAGCGGGTATTCCCCGACCTGCGGGTGGCTATGCTCCACGGCCAGCTTAAGGGCGCACAGAAAGAGCAGATTATGTCAGCCTTTGCCGCAGGGCAAGCAGATATTCTGGTAGCCACCACCGTGATCGAGGTGGGCGTGGATGTACCCAATGCCACCTTGATGGTGATTGAGGATGCGGACCGATTCGGTCTTTCTCAGCTTCATCAGCTGCGGGGACGGGTAGGCAGAGGCAGTGGGAAAAGCTACTGCATCCTGCTAAGTCAAAATAAGAATCCTGAAACCAATGCCCGGCTGAAGGCTTTGTGCAAGACCACCGATGGCTTCCGTATTGCGGAGGAGGATCTGGCTTTGCGTGGCCCGGGCGACTTCTTCGGCAGCCGGCAGTCCGGTCTGCCGGTGTTCCGGGTGGCAAATTTAAGCTGCGATCTGGGCACTCTGAAGCAGGCGCAGGAGGCATCTGTTGCCTGGATCGAAACGATGGGAACGGACGATACACCCCAAGGGAAGGCTCTGCGAGGCCGAATTCGGCAACTGTTTTCCCGCAGTCAGGGGACAATGAACTAATGAAGCAAAAAAACCGGATATCGCCGTTGACTTTTGAAACTACCAATGTATAATAGGTATGTATTTTGCAAAAAAGGAGATTTTTCTATGGTTTACCGTATGAAAGTGGCAGGTTTGTGGCGTGAATTGCCCATTTGTAAGGTCACTGATTCTTTATATATTGCAGGCTTTGTGATTTTTGGCGACCAGGAGCTGACGGTAGCCTGCGCCCGGGAACTGCTGAAGAAGGCCCCGGAGTACGACTATATTCTCACTGCGGAGGCAAAGGGTATTCCCCTGGCCCATGAAATGGCCCGGCAGACCAATGCACCCCGGTATTTCCTGGCTCGTAAGAATCCGAAATTGTATATGACCGGTGTGTTTGAATCTTCTGTCAAGTCCATTACCACAGCCAAGGAGCAAACCCTGTATCTGGATACTGCCGACGCAGAACTGATCAAGGGAAAACGGATTTTGGTAGTTGATGATGTGATCTCCACCGGTGAGAGCCTGCTGGCGCTGGAAGCACTTGTGGAAAAGGCCGGCGGCAAGATCGTGGGCAAGATGGCAGTTTTGGCCGAAGGCGATGCCCAAAACCGGGAGGATCTGATCTACCTGGAAAAGCTGCCCCTGTTCAACCCCGACGGAACGGTCAAGGAATAATAAACGACCCTCTTCGGCAGCCTGTAAGCGCGATCGAAGAGGGTTTTACCTTTTTACAGGAAGAATGCATATGACTTACGAACAATGTAATCTGTGTCCCAGAAAATGCGGTGCAGATCGAACCGCCGGGCAAACAGGCTTCTGCCGCTGCCCGGATACGGCGCTGGTGGCAAAATATATGCTCCACAAGTGGGAAGAGCCGGCGCTGGCTGGAGAGGGTGGCAGCGGTGCCATTTTTTTTGGCGGTTGCACCTTAGGCTGCCGCTACTGTCAAAACCGGGCCATCAGTACCTGCGCTGTGGGGGAGCGGGCAGACAGCACCCGCCTGCGAGAAATGATGGAAGAACTGATCGCCCAAGGGGCGGAGAATATCGACCTGGTGACCCCTACCCAGTTTTTGCCTACGGTGATCCCAGCGCTGACACCGTCGTTGCCTGTGCCGGTGGTGTATAACTGCGGCGGCTATGAAAATGCCGGGATTGTGCGGGCGTTGGCAAGTTATGTGGATATTTGGCTGCCGGATATGAAATATGCCGATAACGACTTGGCGAAGGCGCTGTCCGGGGTCTCGGACTATTTTGAAGTGGCGGCCTCGGCTATCCGGCAGATGGTGCGCCAGACAGGGCCGGTGCAGTATCGGGGGGATAAGATCGTCAAGGGCGTGGTGATCCGGCATCTGATCCTGCCCGGATATGTAGAGAATTCTCTAAAGGTTCTGGACTGGATCGGAGATACCTTTGCCCCCGGAGAGGTTTTGGTCAGTCTGATGCGGCAATATACCCCCATGCCGGGGATGCAGCCGCCTTTAGACAGGCAGATAACGGAGGAAGAATACCAGTCGGTGCTGAGCTGGATGTATTTAAACGGCCTGGAGGGATTTACCCAGGAGGCCGCAGCCGCAGATCATATTTACATCCCGGATTTTTAATAGCTTATCAAAAAACGGTATTTTTCGGACGATTGTTATCTTGTTGGATACAGTAAAAAGAGGTGATCGTTAATGCAGACTTCTGCAAAAGATGTAAAATTGGTTGCACTGGATAAAATGTGCAGCTACTACATGATAGATGTAATTAAATTTATTTGTTGCTTTATGGTACTGACGATACACATCGCTCCCTTTTCGGCAGACAGTTTTTCCATGGCTAAGTATTTTAATTTTGGGTTACAGAAATATCTTTGCCGGTTGGCGGTTCCTTTTTTCTTTGCCTGTTCCGGGTTTTTCCTGTTTCGAAAAATGGGTGGCCTACAGGTTCAATGGGATACCGTAAAAGCATACTGCTGGAAAATGGTGCGGTTGCTTGGCATTTGGAGTATTGTGCTGGCTTCTACAGAAACATATCATTTATGGTATCTCGGAGGTGCGGTGGTGGCGATATTGCTGCTTTGCTTACTGCTCCGTTTTCGTATTAAACCCGTAATGATGGTAATGATGGCATTGTCCTTGTATGTCATAGGTTTATTCGGAGATGCCTATTACGGGGTTTTAGAGCCATTAAGAGAGTTTAGACCATTCGACCTGGCGGTAAAGGGATATGAATACTTGTTTGCAAACACACGCAACGGTGTATTTATGGGCTTTCTTTTTGTGCTGATAGGCGCACTTTTTGCATCTGGAAAAATACGGATCAACACGGTGATTGCTGCGGCAGGTTTTTCCATATCCATGCTATGCCTGTTTGCAGAAGTGTTTGTCTTACAGCGGCTGGACATTCCCAAAGACTATAATTTTTATGTGTTCTTAGTGCCTGCGGTGTTCTTTCTGTTTGCTTTTGCAGTAAACTTTCAGAGTGTAAAGGAAGGACGGACACAATTTCTTAAGCATCTTCGGAGCACAGGCGTATTAATTTGGATGCTGCATCTTTTGGTATATCGGGTGATTATGCTGAGCCTTGCTGCTTTGAATAAATGTGGTTTGGATCTTCGCTCATATAGGTATGTATTTACCGTGCTGGGATGTGTGGCAGTGGCGTTATGCATTGCGTGGGCCTCCTCAAAAGAAAAAATGAAGTGGCTGAAAATATTGTATTCGTAAAGACATAAGGGCGTGTTGCATTTTGCAACACGCCCTGCGTATTTATGGGAGTCAAGCCTCGTCTTTCCATACTTCTACGGGAGAATTGGCATAGCGCTTTTTGAAGATCCTTCTGCGGAAAAGAAACAGGGTATAGACGATCCATAATATGAAGTAGATCCCGCAGGCGACGATGCTGTTAACAAAGGATTTTCCGGCGAAATTCAGCGTCAGCAGCAGCGGCGCGATCATCACCATTGCCGGGAAGTTGGAGAGAATGTACAGGCTGGAGGTGGGGGTGCGCAGGCCGGGATCGATCTGCTTCATCAGGATCACGCCGTTGGAGGCAGTGCCGGTGAGCGTGCCGAAGCACATGAGGAAAAATTCGTGTTCAAAGCCCTTGAAGCATTCCTTGGCCACCAGACGGATGTAGATGTAGGTGATGACCGTGCCTACCAGGCTGAGGATCACAATGGGGAGAATGTAAGCTTTAATATCGTTGATCTCAATGGCGGAAACACCGGCGACGATCATCAGATCGAAGGCAAAGCCGGAAATGCGGTCCATCTGGTAGTTGTTGATGTAGCCGCGGTTCATAAATTTGCCTTTGCGCAGGCGCTTGACGATAAAACGGATCAGCATTGCCGCCAGAGATGCCCACAGGAAGTTAAAACCCCAGGCGATGGAATTGGTGAAGTCGGAAATCACGCCCAGCAGGCACATAAAGCCGAAGGAAAGGGCATAGGCCAGCGCCACAAAACCCACCTGCATGGTGAATTTATCCACAGATTCGCTGTCGGGGATCTCGTCGCCGTCGGGGTTGGTTTGATCCACATTTTCCTCGACGCTGCCCTTGCGGACATAAAGGCCGCCCTTCTTTTTCTGCACATTGATGTAAAGAACGCCGAATACCGATGCAACTACAAAGCCGATGGATGCCAGGGACAAACCGAAGCTGCCGTTTCCGGCAAACTGGGCAGAGGCCGTGTTGGTGAAGTTGATATCCCAGCTCAGGGCGTTGCCCGGGCCTTGACCAAATGCCAGAGGAAGGATCAAACCGCATACATAAGAGATGACCTTGCCGCCGTGGCGGGTCAGCAGGAACATTACGATGGTAATGCCCAACCCCACAAAGGCTTGGAGCATATAGGTGCCACCCTGGAGGGCGCCGAATTCAAAAACCTGGGCCTTATTTGTCTTGTGGGAGTTTTTCTCGGTTTTTAAGGACATGGCAGCAAAACCGATGGCAAGGCAGTGATAGGTGATGACCTGCATCAGCCGGTTATCCACAAGAATAAAATCAAACTGCTTGCAAATGATATTTACCACGAGAAGCAGCGCACCGCCCAAAAGCGCAGAGGGGACAAGTCCTTTGCGGAACAAAGGGATCTTGCGGCGCAGGGTGTTGCCCAGCATCAGAAACAGCAGCAAAAGACCAAGCTGCACCATAAAGGCCCAGACAGCGCCGTAGTTTGCCAAGGTAAAATCCCAACTGGATGTATCCATATGCATCAGCTCCAAATACAAATGTTGTAAATATTATAACTTTCCCCCATAAAATTGTCAACGAAATCGCATAGGACGAAAAATATTAAAAAAATCAGCCAATTATCCAAACAAAGCCTTGACAGTTTGAAAATCTTATGCTAAAATCCTATGGCTGAACAGGATTTGCGGGTGTAGTTCAATGGTAGAACACCAGCCTTCCAAGCTGGATACGCGGGTCCGATTCCCGTCACCCGCTCCATAGATGCGCCAGTAGCTCAGCTGGATAGAGCAACTGCCTTCTAAGCAGTAGGTCGGGGGTTCGAGT
>JAFODZ010000002.1 GCA_017380435.1 Oscillospiraceae bacterium | reverse complement strand
GTTGAAGTAAAAGCAAAAGAAGGAAGTGAAGAACATGCCTTTATTCAATCAGCTATGGCCTATCAAGTAGCAAAAGAAATCGGTGCTGCAGCAACTGTTTTGGAGAAGTTCTGGAACGTTAAGACCCGTCTGTCCGGCCTGACCCCCAACGTTTCCGTTCTGGTTGCTACCGTCCGCTCCCTGAAGATGCACGGCGGCGGCCCCAAGGTTACCCCCGGCGCACCCCTGCCCAAGGAGTACAAGGAAGAGAACCTGGAGCTGCTGGAAAAGGGTACCTGCAACCTGTTCCACCATGTCAATACCATTCTGAAGTCCGGCATCACCCCCGTCGTATGTATCAACCGTTTCTACACCGATACCGACGCAGAAGTTGCTCTGCTGAAGAAGCTGTGTGCTGAGCGCGGCATCCGTTGCGCCGAGTCCAACCACTGGCGTTACGGCGGCGAAGGCGCTGCTGAGCTGGCTGAAGTTGTTGTGGAAGCTTGTGAGAGCAAGAACGAAGTCAAGTTCCTGTACGATCTGGATATGCCCCTGCGTCAGCGCGTTGAGCTGATTGCTAAGGAAGTCTATGGTGCTGACGGTGTTATCTGGCAGCCCCTGGCTGTGGAGAAGGCCGAGCGTTTCGAGTCCGATCCCAAGTACGCTGACTACTGCACCATGATGGTTAAGACTCACCTGTCCCTGTCCGACGATCCCACCAAGAAGGGTGTTCCCACTGGCTGGAAGCTGACCGTTCGCGACATTCTGGAATACGGCGGAGCTAAGTTCCTGTGCCCCATGGCCGGTACCATTTCCATGATGCCCGGCACCGCTGCTGACCCCGCATATCGCCGCGTTGACGTTGACACCGAAACCGGTAAGGTTAGCGGTCTGTTCTAATTAAGTACTAAAAAAGCACAGGCGGGAAACTGCCTGTGCTTTCCCCCCGTTGGGGGAAAGACAGTGAAAAGGTAATAGTGAAGGGTGAAAAACTGAGGTATCTGCTTGGCAGATTATTGAAATTCATCCCGCAAGGATACCTCAACTTTTCACTTTTCACTATTCACTATTCACTTATTTTTGACTGAAAGGAAAAAATACTATGGATATGACAATGGAATCCTGCCGCAAATTTGTGGAGGTTTTGGCATCGGATGCTCCCGCCCCCGGCGGCGGTGGCGCAGCCGCTTTGGTTGGTGCCATTGGTACTGCTTTGGGCAATATGGTCGGTTCTCTGACCGTGGGCAAGAAGAAGTACGCCGAGGTGGAATCTGAGATCATCGAGCTGAAGGGCAAGTGCGACGCACTGCAAAAAGAGCTGCTGGACCAGGTGGAAGCTGACGAAGTGAACTTCCTGCCCCTGGCCAAGGCATACGGCATTCCCAAGGATGACCCCAACCGGGACGCCATTATGGAAGATGCTACCATCATTGCTTGCTCCACACCTATGAAAATCATGGAGCTGTGCTGCCAGGCTATCGAGTACATCAAGATCTTTGCCGAAAAGGGCAGCCGTCTGGCTGTTTCCGATGCAGGCTGCGGCGCCGTTTGCTGCAAGTCTGCTTTGCAGGCCGCCTCTTTGAATGTGTTCATCAACACCAAGACCCTGAAAAACCGGGAAGTGGCAGAAGAAATGAACGCAAAGGCTCTGGGTATGCTGGCTACTTACGGCGCTATGGCTGACGAGATCTTCAACTGCGTCAAGGCCGGCTTCGGCGTATAATAAAAAGTCCAAATGCCTCCCCTGTAGGGGAGGTGGATCGCCGTGAGGCGAGCCGGAGGGGTTAGAGGAGCTGTCAATTATGCGTTATCCCCGAAGTCCAAAAAACCTTGCAAATGCCAGGTCTTTACGGAGAAAGATGACACCCCAGGAAAGACACCTTTGGTATGACTTTCTACGGTATTGCAGGCCTAGATTCCGCAGACAGGAACTGATTGGCCCTTATATTGCAGATTTCTTCTGTTATGATGCAAAATTGATTGTTGAAGTTGACGGTTCTCAGCATTTTACACCGGAGTTAAGGGAACAAGATAATGCCAGAACTGCATATTTCCATTCTCTTGATATTCGTGTGTTGCGTGTGGATAACGGACAGGTCAACCGAAATTTTAGCGGCGCATGCGAGGGTATTGTGCTGGCAATGCAGCAGTGTGGTGTTGAAACCGGATTGGAAATGGAATGATAGCACAGTAAACCCCTCAGTCACCTGCGGTGACAGCTCCCCTGCGAGGGGAGCCTTAGAACGATTACATATTTTAAAGGAGATTCATATTATGGCTAAACAGCTTTTAGGTAAAGAAGTAAACGAGGCTCTGGTAGCCAATCTGCTGGAGCGCACCAACGCCCTGCGGGAAAAGGGCATCGCCCCCTGCCTGGGTATTATCCGTGTTGGCGCAAGACCCGACGACCTTTCCTACGAGAAGGGTGCTATCAAAAAGGGTGAAACCGTTGGTATCGATGTTAAGGTTTTCGAACTGCCCGAGGACGCATCCCGTGAGGATGTGTTGGCAACTGTTGACCAGGTCAATGCCGACAACACCGTTCACGGTGTTTTGATGTTCCAGCCTTTCCCTGCTCACCTGCGTCCCTATCAGAGAGAGATCTGCAACCGTCTTGACCCCAAGAAGGATATGGACTGCCTGACCGATCTGAGCAGCGCCGGTGTATATCAGGGCCGCAGCGATCTGGGCTACGCTCCCTGCACCCCCTCTGCCTGTATGGAAATTCTGGACCACTACGGCATCGACTGCAAGGGCAAGAGCGCCGTTGTCATCGGCCGCAGCCTGGTCGTCGGCAAGCCTGCCGCTATGATGCTCATTGGCAAGAACGCCACCGTTACCGTTTGCCACACCAAGACCGTGGATACTGCTGCTGTCTGCCGTGAGGCTGACATCATCATCTCCGCTGCCGGTGTTCTGGGTAGCTTGACAAAGGAATATGTCCGCCCCGGTCAGATCGTTATCGATGTTTCTATGAACTGGAATCCCGAAAAGATCACCTCCAAGGGCAAGGGCGGTATGTCCGGCGACGCTGTTTACGAGGAAGTTGAGCCTATCGTTGAGGCCATCACTCCCGTTCCCGGCGGTGTAGGCGCTGTTACCACCACCGTTCTGATGAAGCACGTGGTAGAAGCCGCAGAGAAGATCTGAGAATTTTAATCTGGAATTGCAGGGAACGGACATCCTGTTCCGTTCCCTGTTTGCTTCCATAAAACTGTCGAAAGAAGCCTTGCCTCCCTCGTTATGAGGGAGGTGGCACGGCATTAGCCGTGACGGAGGGAGTTCATACACTCCCCCAGTCTTATTGCCTAATATCGGCAATAAGACAGCCCCCTCAAAACGAGGGGGCCAAGATAGGACTTCTCAGCCAAAGAGGGGTAATAACTATGAAAAAATTGAAAAATATGCCGGAAAGCGGATTTTTAAGAATCTTCTTTCTGTTTATCAGTTGGTGCTTTATCATTGCCGCATTTTGTATGCCCGACCGGGCGCAGATGCTCACCGGCTTCGGCAAGATCCTCACCGGCACTTGCAAAATCTCCACCAACTATTTTGAGCTGGGCGGCTATGCCGCAACATTTCTGAATATGGGTCTGGTAGGCCTGTTCTGCACCCTGCTGTGCTGCCTGCCCGGCGCAAAACCCAACAATGTAACCACATTGGGTGTGCTGCTCACCATTGGCTTCGGCTCTTGGGGCATCAACCCTCTGAATATGATCCCCACAATTTTGGGTGTTTGCCTGTACTGCCTGGTAAAGAAGGAAAAGCTGGGCGCTATGAGCAACGCCATGATGTACTCCACCGGTATTGCGCCGCTGATCTCCGAGCTGCTGCTGCGGTATCCCGCCGCTGAATACATCGGTTTTAACTGGTTAGGCCTTGTCCTTGCCCTGTTTGTTGGTCTGATTATCGGGTTTTTCCTGCCTGCAGGACTGGCCCACGCCCCCAATATTCACAAAGGCTACGATCATTATTCTGCCGCCGTTCCCATTGGCTTTACCGCATTTTTCCTGCGGGTGGTTCTTTATAATGTTCTCCTCGGCTGGAAAATCGGTGACATCGGTGCCAACTTGAGCACCTTAGGCGCGATGGCCACCGCTTCCTGGGCAAGAACAAACATCTTCTGTATTGTAGTGTTTGCTTTCTGCATTCTGCTGGCATTTTTGATGGGCTGCAAGCCGAAGGATTACTGGAATTTAATGAAGGATCCCGGCCATGGTGTCAGCTTCACCACGAAGTATGGCAACGCCCCCTTCCTGATGAATGTGGGCGTATTTGGCCTGATGATTTTGGCGTACTTCAATCTGGCTGCTGCCATTGATGGCACCAACATCTGGACCGGTATGACCTTTGGCATCGTATTCTGCATGTTGGCAACCTGCAATTCCGGCTCCCATCCCCGCAATGTATGGCCGATTATGGCTGGCTATATGATTACCTCTTTCCTGTTCGGCTGGCTCTTCAAGCTGCTGGGCGGCGAGAGCTACGGACTGACGATTGGCAGCCAGTCCATTCTGATCGGCCTGTGCTACGCCAACGGCTTGAGTCCCATCTCCGGCAAGTATGGTTTTGGCTACGGCATTCTGGCTGGCGGACTGCACTACCTGCTGGTTTCTGCCGTTCCCGATCTGCACGGCGGATTCTGCCTGTATAACGGCGGTCTGACGGCTGCGCTGATTTGCCTGCTTTTGGTGCCTCAGCTGGAAAAATTCTGCAAGACAAAAGAAGAACGGAAATTAGCAAAAGTAACCAAATAAAACAATCGGCTCTGTAAAAATTACAGAGCCGATTTTTTGTTGTTCATCGTCAATTGTTCGTTGTCAATTGACTGTAGGCCGCGGCGGTTTGTGCGGCAACTTTCGCATTGTTATAAACCAGTCGGATATTGGAGGCCAGGGAATTTCCGCCGGTCAGCTCCGACACCCGTGCCAGCAGGAAGGGTGTGGTTTCCTTGCCGTGGATACCCTTTTCGTTGCACTCTGCCAGCGCCTGCTCAATGGCGGCGTTGATGGTTTCCAGGGGCATTGCGTATTCTTCCGGAATGGGATTGGTCACCAACATACCGCCGGGGAATCCCAAATCATTTTGGGTCTTAAATGCCTTGGCAAGTTCTTCGGGGGTATCCATACGGTAGTCCACACGGAAACCGGAAGACCGTGTGTAGAAAGCGGGCAATTCCTCTGTGCCGTAGCCGATAACCGGTACGCCCTTGGTTTCCAGGTATTCCAGGGTCAGCCCCAAATCCAAAATGGACTTTGCGCCGGCGCAGACTACCATCACCGGAGTTTGACCCAACTCTTCCAGGTCGGCAGAGATATCCATTGTGGTTTCCGCACCCCGGTGGACACCGCCGATGCCGCCGGTGGCGAAGATCTTGATGCCTGCCATATGGGCGATAATCATGGTCGTTGTAACCGTCGTTGCGCCATCTTCACCCCGGGCGCACAGCACCGCCAGGTCACGGCGGGACGCCTTAGCAATGGCCTGTCCCTTTTTGCCGAAGTATTCGATCTCCTCGGGGGTCAAGCCGGCCTTCAATCTGCCGCCGATCACAGCGATGGTAGCAGGAACAGCACCGTTTTCCCGAACGATCCGCTCCACATTCAGAGCAGTTTCCACATTTTGGGGATAGGGCATTCCGTGGGAAATGATGGTGGATTCCAATGCCACCACCGGTTTTCCCGCTGCCAACGTAGCAGCTACTTCAGGATGAATGTCTAAATATTGGTTCATAAATACTCCTTACGGCTCAAAGCCTTCAAAAATAGGAATCCAGCCTTCGCTCACAGCCGTATCATAATCCGCTTGATTCTTCAGTGTCCAGCTTGCGGAATACATCTTCCAAAGCTTGCGAATTAAGAAATTGCTGAGATTTTTTCTGTGTTCAAACCGATATGCGATGAAGTCCGGCTGGAACATAAAGTTTGCCAGCATATAGGTCATTGCAAACCGCAGGTGGAGGGGGTGATCTACCTTGTTTTTGAGATAATTATCTGACAACTGACCCCGAATGACATCGGGATAGTTCTTTTTCAAATGCTTTAAGCAGTTGGGGTCAAAGGATTCCAGGCAGTAATCGCCGTTGTAATCCTTCAGCTCCTCCATAACCCGATCGGTAAGCTCGGCATAATTCTTGCCGGTGGACTTCAGCTCAATAATCATAGGCGCTTTTCCGTCGAACAGTTCCAGCACCTGCCGGAAAGTGGGGATCACCTCTTGGGTGCCGCCCAGATGACACTGCTGCAGCTGCGCAACCGTCATTTCCTCCACGGTTCCTGTGCTGTCGGTGCAGCGATCCAGCGTATGATCGTGGATCACAACCAGTTCATTATCCTGGGTCAGATGAATATCCAGCTCAATACCGTAACCTTTCTTCAGAGCCGCTTCAAAGGCAGACATAGAGTTCTCCGGTTTCTCTGCATCATGCAAACCCCGGTGGGCATATTTCCAGGTTTTCAAATGCTCCATGCTCTTATTTCTGCGACCCTTCACGGCAAACACATAGAAGATGGCGAGCAGCAGGAACAAGGCAATTATGCAGGCAACCGCCAGCAGCAACAGCGCTGCCAATATGATACAAATTATGATAATCCAATTTTGCATATGCAATACCTTCTGTGAATTTTCTTAGTCATCAATATCCAGCGCTTCCAAACCCTTTTTGGCCTCGACTTTGGTATCGCCGTGGCGCACAAGGATCATAGTAACAAAGGCCAGTGCCACAAAAATCGCAGCATAGGGGAACAAAGTGGTCATAGCCACATGCTTCATAAACAGGCCGGAAAAATACGGTGTCAAAGACTGGGCTGCCATAGATGCGGTATAGTAATAGCCGGTATATTTGCCCACATCGCTGCCGCTGCACATTTCGACAACCATGGGGAAGGAGTTGACGTTGATCGTTGCCCAGGCAACGCCGGCCAACACAAACATTGCAGACATCAGCCAGGGGGGAGTAGATGCAGTCATAAATGCCGCAATGAGGAACGCCGTAAACAGCATTGCCACGCCGGCCAAAATAGTCTTCTTTCTGCCGATTTTAGAGGCAACCATACCCACAGGAATGTAGGAGATAATGGCTGCAGCATTTGCCAGCAGCAAAGTCAGCGTTGCATCCTTATCCAGAACGCTCTGCGCATAAACGGTGTACTTAGATGTAACTGCATTGTAGCCAAAGAACCACAGTACAATGGAGGCCAGCAGAAAGGTCAGGCTCCATTTTTCTCCCTTGGAAAGCTTGCGCTTTTTGCCGGTTTTCTCTTCTTCGGCAGCGGATTCATCAATGCCCAGCCGATTGCTCTCGTCGTGCATTTGCTTTACCCAAAGAGGCTCTTTCACGGTCAGCAGGAAAATCAGAAGGGCAACCAGCATAATACCGCCGACGATCGCATAGGGAGCGGTGTAGCTCATATAGGCATTTTTCACCTTGGAGATTGCCAATACAGATCCCAAAACAAGGACAATGATGCCGCCTGCATTACCCATAAGGTTGATAATGGCATTAGCCTTGGAACGCAAGGGTTTGATGGTTACGTCCGGCATCAAGGCCACCGCAGGTGTGCGGAAGGTTGCCATGGAAATCAACAGCAACAGCAACACAGCAATAAAGACACACAGAATCATAGGATTCTGATTTGTAGCCTCGTGGACACAAGCCTGGCGGGCAGGAACCACATGCCGGGTGTAAAGATTTACCTCCACCTCACGGCCGAAGGTGTTCATTTCTGTAGTCGTGGAGCTGGTGGTCAGCTGTGAAAATTCTTCACGGGTATAGACATCCGCCAAGCGATACTCCACGCCCTCAGGTGTTTTCAGCAGTGTATCCTTCTGTTCGTCGTAAATCACTTCCATGGTCGCAGGATCATTGACTTTTGCATATTTTTCAATGCTTGCCAGCTGTGCATTATCTACGAAAGAAAGTGTCATCAGGAATACAACAGCTAAGATAGTGCCAACCATAACAAAGGGTTTCCGGCGGCCAAGCTTGGATTTGCATTTATCGGAAATAGAACCAAACAAGGGTAGCATAAACAGCGCCAAAATATTATCCAGTGCCATTATGATACCAGAAATGTCCTGTTCCATGCCAAATTTATTGGTCAAGGTCATTGCAATGGTAACATCATAGATCTGCCAGAAGGCGCAAATGAGGAAAAAGGCAAAGCCAACCAGCATCGTGCGTCGGTAGTTAAGTTTCATCTTCACTGAAGATCTCCTCCGTTCTTGGATATGATAAAAGTATTATAACGGATATTATCTTAAAAAGCTACATTTATATTAGTTTTGCTATTCATTTTTAGATAATTTATATAAAAATAAGGGAGGGGCGTTGCCCCTCCCTTACGGTGTTATGGATTAATCAATGGATTTTGCGTGAGACAGCAGGTACTTTTCTGCCTCAGGATTCCACAAACCGTTGTTTGCCTTGCACAGGCGATCCAGTTCTGCGAACATGGGATCGGTCTTGCCCAATTCAGCAAAGTCATCGATAGCTGCCAAGGGCAGATCGATCTGGGTGTAGATCAGTTTCTTGCCGCCGGGGATCTTCGGCAGATTCAGCGTGGTGTCGATAACCGCATTCAGACCGCCAATGTGGGTAACCAGAGCAGAGGGATTCAGCTTGCCGGCGTTCATCATGGCAATAGCTTCCTGCATATCGTTGGTGTTGCCGCCGGAAGTGCCAACCACATGGGTGTAGAGGTAGTGGACATTGAACCAGTTGAAGGGGGCTTTGAACTGAGGATCGGTGGGGCCTGCGAAGAAGTTCAGGCAGCCGTCGAAGCCCAGAATATCATCAGCCTGCTCAATAACAGGCTTAACAGGGGCAAAGCAGACCACATCGTCGTAGCCGGTGCCGCCGGTCAGTTCGCGCAGATATGCAGTAGCATTTTCCATACGAGTGTTGACATAGTGCAGCTCAATGCCCTGCTTGGCAGCTTCCTCTACAGTATAAATAGAAGCAGCACGGGTCAGTCTTGCTTCATCGATATCGGTAACTACCAGCAAGCTGGGACGGCGGTCGCAGTGCAGCGCATAGTCAATGGCAGCCAGACCCATAGGGCCAACAGATGCCAGCAATGCCATCTTGCCGCCTTCCTTAATGCCCATTTCATGGACATAAGAGCCGGCCTTGGTGTGGTACATGGCGTGGAAAGTGCCAATGACGCAGCTCAGAGGCTCAGCCAGAGAGCCGTAGTAGTATGTATCGGAGTCGTAAGGAAGCAGGCAGTTTTCCAGCAGTGTTTCAATAGGAACATTGCAGTACTGGGAGTTGCCGCCGCAGTAGCTGTAGGAGTAGCCGGGAGCCATCTGGCTGCCTTTATGGAAGTGGGCAGGCTGGATAACGAACTTATCGCCGACCTTGTACTTCTCTTTCCAGTTTTCGCCAACTTCCACGATGTCGCCGCAGAACTCGTGACCTACGATGGTGGGGTTCTCGTCGCAGTTGTTGGGAACACGCTTGTGATCGCCGCCCTCGATGGCAGCTTTGTATGTGGACATGCACAGGGAATCAGATACAACGCGAATGCGGACATCGTCAGGACCAATATCGGGCAAATTGACCTCATCCAGGCGAAGATCCATTTTTCCGTGAATACGGACAGCTTTTGTTTTCATAGATATCCTCTCCTTATGTATTTTAACCAATTTCATTGTAACATAGGAAAATTAAAGATTCAAGTACAGACAATACAGAAATGGGATTTTTCTTGCTTTTAAAAGGCCGGTGTGATAATATGGTGGGAGAAAAATGAAAGGAGGCTGTCGGATGCGGCGGTTTACCCTGTTTTTATTCACAATTCTGCTGATTTTAGCTCTATTTATACCGGTATCTGCGGCGAATCACGCCTCCCGGGTTCAAATGACCGCGAATGTGGCCGGTGACGAAAGCTGTCAAGTCACCATAGTCGCCACCTTCCATATAGAACAAAACGACGGCGAGCTGTACTTCCCTGTTCCCCTGGACGCCAAGAACATTGCACTTAACGGCAGCCGTGTGCGCACATCCCGCACATCCCAGGCCAGAAGGATTCATCTTTCCAAGGTCTTCAAAAATATGACCGGCGATTTCACTGTAACGATAAGCTATTCTCTGCCGGATGTAATCGAATCCAGCTCTGCCGGCGCCCCCCAGCTTCAGTTACCTCTGCTGTCTGGTTACGAAAGCCCCATTACGCAACTGGATTTTACCGTAACGATGCCCGGAAAGGTTACCACCAAACCGGCATTCCTCAGCGGCTACCACCACGCAGGTATTGAAGAAACGATCTCCTGCACCGTCAGCGGTTCAACTGTAACCGGTACTTCCCTGGCCTCTCTGAAAGACCACGAAACGCTGACAATGACTTTAGATGCCGATCCCGAGGTATTCTCCGTAACACCCCTGGATCTAAACGAGAGCAATACCGGTAAGATTGGTATGATCGTCTGCGGTGTACTTGCCGCGCTGTACTGGCTGATCTTTCTGCGGGCGCTGCCCCGCCTTTGGCGGCGGTCTGCGGCTGCGCCGGAGGATGTCTCCGCCGGTGAGCTTGGTGTGGTAATGACTCTGGGCAGGGCAGATCTGTCGCTGATGGCAATGTCCTGGGCGCAGATGGGTTATTTACAGATGCGCATTGAAAAGACCCGTATTTATCTTTTCAAACAAATGGATATGGGCAACGAGCGATCCGCTTTTGAGCAGCGGTGCTTCCGCAAACTCTTTGACCGGCGCACCAGCGTAGATACCTCCAGCCTGTTCTATGCCAACCTGTGCCGTACTGTCAGCAAGATGTCACCAGATCTGCAATCCTTGGTGAAACCCCGGTCCGGAAATATTCTTCTGTTCCGGGCATTGGCTGCGCTGATCGGTCTGTTTGGCGGTGTCGGCCTGGGTATGGTAATGACCGTTGATGCCGCTGTTCCCTTCGTTGGGATTTTTTCAATGGCAATTTTGGGCGGTGTTTGCGGCTGGCTGATGCAGATTCCTGTAAGTGAACTTTTCCTTCGTAAGACGCAGAAAACCCTTTGGGGTTTGATCAGTACTGTGGTTTGGCTCATTTTCAGTATGGTCGCCGGGCAATTCAGTTTAGGTCTGACCCTGGTTCTGGTGCAATGGATTGCCGGTTTTATGGCATTTTATGGCGGCAGACGGACAGAACAAGGAAAAACAAAGTTCTCCCAGATTATGGGTTTGCGGCTGTACCTGTTGACCGTCTCCCGGGATGAAATCTATCGCATCTGCGAGGCAGACCCGGAATACTTCCATAAACTGGCCCCCTATGCCTTGGCGCTGGGTGTTGGCAAGCAATTTGCAAGCAAGTTTGGTAAGTCTCTCTATCCGGACTGCCCCTATATGCAGCTTCGCACCGAAAAAATCGGCTCTGCAGCAAAATGGAACGAGCTAATGGAGCAGGCACTGCGGGATATGAACCGCCGCAGCCGCCTGCTGGTTCTGGAGCGAGGATTCGGCATTTTGGCAAGTGCCAGAAGTCAACCTACAAAGCGCTCCGGAAAACCCAGAAGATAAATCAAATCTCTCTGAATATGATAAAATCGACCCGTAATGGGTCGATTTTATTTTTGCTTAGACTGTCGCGCACAGTACCTACGCAGACAAAAAACCGCGTCATTGCGAGCCAGTGCTCACACTGGCGTGGCAATCTCGCAGGTAAATGTTTCCATAAAAATATAGTTTTCTGCGAATTTGTAACATTTTGCTATGAGATTCCCACGGCCCCTTCGACTTTGCTCAGGGTCCTCGGAATGACAAAGAAGACTTCTTTGACACACTCAAAAATCCTCCGGTCTTTCGACCGGAGGATTTTTATTATTGGGTTATTATCGGATTAGCCAACCAGCTTATACAGGGTGAACTGGCTGGGGTAAATATCAGGCTGACCGTTAACAGTCGTGTTCTTGTAAGCGCGGAAACGGAAGTTACCGGGGTTGGAACCTGTGTTATTTCCGTTGCTTGCCAAGGTAACGGTATCAGAACCGGTGCCGGTGAATACAAACTTGCCGTTCTGGAACTTCCATGCCCACTGATAGTCACCATTGGTAATGCCGTTGGCGTTGCCGCCCTTAGGAGCGATTGCCACGCCGTTAGCATCGGTGATGGTAACGGTGTTGCCGCTGACAGTCAGAGTCCAGACAGCGCCCTTGGTATCGGTCACCTGGTTGCCGCTGACAACAGGCTGAACAACATTGACCCAACCGCTGGCATAGGTGCTGGGAGCATAGCCACCATCTACAACAAGCACATACTTGCCGGAGGTGAGCTGGCTGGCATCGGTAACCTTGACATAGCCGCTACCGGTAACGGGCTCGGTAACCTCAGGCTCAGTCTCTTCAGGCTCGGTGGTCTCGGGCTCAGTAGCCTCAGGCTCACCACCCTCGTTCTCGCCAACAATGTAGAAGCGAGCAGGGAACTGAGTTACATCCACATTGGATGCCTTGCTGCCTGTGATATAAGATGTGTTGGAAACGCTGAAGGTGAAGAAGGTGCCGTAGGTACCCATATAGTAGGCATTGTTACCATCGTAGTCATAGAACAATGTATTTGCAGTCTCATCATAGATCATGACCTCGCTGGGTGCGGTGGTCACCAATTCCAGGCTGCCCTTACCGTAGCCGGGATCACCATCGGTACGATGATATACACGAATATAGGTCTTGACGCCGTCCTTCATGAAGTACAGACGGTAACCGCCGTCGGCTGCTTCCAGATATACATCTACAGCCTTGGAAGCATCGTTAGTGGTTTCCAGACGATAGTCAACTGCCTCAGACTCGGTGTTACCGGTGAAGTACAGAACCTTGCCATCAGCCTTATCCATACCCATCTTGTAAGCAGTGCCTGCAACAGGATTGGTTACGATTCCGGTTGTTCCGGTGCTGGGTTGAGTGGGCTCAGTGACTTCGGGTTCAGTAACTTCGGGTTCAGTAGTCTCAGGCTCGCCGCCCTCGTTCTCGCTAATAGTGTAGAAACGAGCAGGGAACTGAGTTACATCCACATTGGATGCCTTATCGCCGGTGATGTAGGATGTGTTGGAAACGCTGAAGGTGAAGAAGGTACCGTAGGTACCCATGTAGTAGGCATTGTTGCCATCGTAGTCATAGATCAACGTCTTTGCAGTCTCATCATAGATCATGAGCTCGCTGGGTGCGGTAGTTACCAGTTCCAGGCTGCCCTTACCGTAGCCGGGATCACCATCGGTGCGATGATATACACGGATATAGGTCTTAACGCCGTCCTTCATGAAGTACAGACGGTAGCCGCCGTCGACTGCTTCCAGATATACATCTACAGCCTTAGAAGCATCGTTAGTGGTTTCCAGACGATAATCAACTGCCTCAGACTCGGTGTTGCCGGTGAAGTACAGAACCTTGCCATCAGCCTTATCCATACCCATCTTGTAAGCAGTACCTGCTACAGGATCGGTTACGATCTGAGCTGCCCCGGTGCTGGGTTCAGTCACATCAGGAGTAGTGGGTTCGGTCACTTCGGGTTCAACATATTCGCCGCCCAGCTTATACATAGTAAATTCGTAGGGATAAGTACTGGGGTTGCCGTTCACAGTGCTGGTCTTGTAGCCACGGAAACGGTGGTTGCCAGCGTACTGACCGGTAGTAACAGTGTTGCTTGCCAGATAAACGGTATCGGAACCGGTACCGGCAAATACGAACTTACCGTTCTTAAAGCTCCATGCCCAGTCATAGCTGCCGGAGGTAATACCATTGCTGTTACCGCCGCTGGGAGCAATAGAAGCGCCGCTAGCATCGGTGATCACAACAGAGTTGCCCTTAACAGTCAAAGTCCAAACAGCATCCTTGGTATCGGTAACCTGGTTGCCGCTGACAACAGGCTGAACAGCGCTTACCCACTTGCCATCCAGTACGCCGGGAGCATAGCCGGTATCCACGATCATCACATACTTACCGGTGGTGAACTGGGCAGCAGAAGTGATCTTGTTGAAGCCGTCGCCAGTGCTGGGTTCGGTCACATCGGGAGTTGTGGGTTCAGTAACTTCAGGCTCGCCGCCCTCGCTCTCGCTCACAGTGTAGAAACGAGCGGGGAACTGGCTAACATCAACAGTATTGGCCTTGTTGCCTGTGATATAAGAGGTGTTGGAAACGCTGAAGGTAACGAAGTCGCCGTAGGTACCCATGTAGTAAGCATTGTTTCCATCGTAATCATAGAACAATGTCTTTGCAGTCTCATCGTAGGTGAAGACTTCGCTGGGAGCAGAAGTTACAAACTCCAGGCTGCCCTTGCCATAACCAGGATTGCCGTCAGTATAGTGGAACACGCGGATATAAGTCTTCACGCCGTCCTTCATGAAGTACAGACGGTAGCCGCCGTCGGCTGCTTCCAGATATACATCTACAGCTTTGGAGGCATCGGTGCTGGTTTCCAGACGATAAGTCTTTTGCTCAGACTCGGGGTTGCCGGTGAAGTACAGAACCTTACCGTCACCCTTATCCATACCCATCTTGTAAGCTGTCTCAACTACAGGATCGGTCACGATCTGGGCATCATAAGAAGTGCCAGGATTCTCGGGTTCTGTTACATCAGGCTCGGTGGGTTCTTCAGGCTCAACCTCAACCTCTGCTACTTCGCAGAACCATGCACAGAACTGGCTAACGCCGATAGTGGACTTATCTGCAATGTAGGAGATCTTGGAGGCAGAAATACTCTTATTGACACCATAGGTGCCCAAGTACCATTCAGTGCCGTTGACCACGGTGCTGACATACTTATACTCAGTATCCAGGGCGTAAACGCTGTGGGTGCCGCTGGTGGTGAACACAACATTGACCTTGGAAGCATCGTCCTCACGAACTACAACATCCAGGTAGGTCTTGGTGTTGCCCTTCATGATGTACAGGTGGTAGCCGCCATCGGCTGCTTCCAGATATACATCCACCATATCAGCCATTGCATCGGAAGTCTCGAAGTAGAAGCCAGCCATCTCGCCGGTGAGGCCCAGGAAAGGCTTGCCATCGAGCTGATTCTGATGGAAGCCGAACTTGTAGCCGGTGCCAACAACGGGCTCTGCTACGGGAGTACCCTCAACCTTGGTGTTGCCGGAGGGACCGTCGGCGGGAACATCGGAAGCTGCCATGAACTTAGCAACATACTGGTTGCTGCTTGCCATGGAGCCATCAATGTAGCCAACCCAGGAAGCAGAAATGGTTTCATAGGTGTTGTATGCGCCCATGAAGTGCTTGCCGGCAGAAACTTCTGCCAGGTAAACACCCAGGTCAGAATTGTATGCCCAGTGAACATTGGGAGTATCAACCACGCAAGTACGGCCACGAACCTGGCCCTTATCGTTGGTGTAGTCCTCAACACTGATGTACTTCTTAGCCTGGCCATCCATGAAGTAGAAATAGACACCCTTGCCGCTAACTCTTTCAACAAAGACATCAACGCCTTCGGAGCCCTTTTCAGAAGTAGAAAGACGGCTGCCGGAGTATTCGCCGTTGAAGTACAGCATCTTGCCGATGCCCTTCTGGTCCACATACAGTCTGTATGCAGTGTCCTCCTTCAGAGGACCGTAGCCTACGGGACGGGGGCCCTTAACCCAGCTATCGAGGGTACACTTAGCACCGAATTCCAGCTTGCCATTGTAGTTTTCGATAACACCGGAAACAGTAATGGTATCGGTCTCACGGATCTGGTCGATGCCGTCGCCTACCATGCGGTAGCACTGGAACTTATAACCCTGGACCTTCATGGTCACGGTCACATTGCCGTAGCCGGGATCATAGGGAGTATCCACGCTGACGACCTCGCCGGTCAGCGTTGCACGGTAAGCCATCTTCTCGCCAGGAGCCAGCTTCAGTGCATCGGGGATGATCTTGTTGGGATCGGAGGAGGGACCCTGAGCAACGCCGCCGCCGCTGACGCGGTTGGTCATAACGCAGCCTGCATCGTACTCGATAGTGCCCTTGTAGTTCTTGATGATACCGGTAACAGTGATCAGGTCGTTAATTGCGATCTGGTCAACGCCGGTGCCCTTCAAACGGTAGCAGAGGATGGGGTACTGCTCAGCACCCTCAATGGAGATCACAACAGAGATGTTGCCATACTGAGGATCATAGGGGCTGTCAATGCCGGTAACAGTACCGGTCAGAGTTGCCTGGTAGGGCAGGGTTGCATTCTCAGGCAGTGCATAAGCTTCCTTCACGATCTGCACGGGATCGGTGGGAGCTTCAATAGCATCGCCCTTTTCAACCTTCTCCAACATACAGCCGGCATCAAATTCGATGGTGCCTTCGTAGTTCTTCAGAGTACCGCAAACGGTAATGATGTTGCCAACCTTCAGATTTCTTGCAGCATCGATGGTGGAATCATTGGCCTTCATGCGATAGCACTTAATGGGCATATCTTCTGCGCCCTCGACCTCGATGGTAACGGTCACGTTCTGATAATCCTCAGTCCAGATGGCGTCGATGGAGATAATCTTACCAATCAGACGGGACTCATAGGGCAGGCTTTCGCCGGGCTGCAGAGCATAAGCGCTCTTAACTACCTCAACCATATCCACGCCCTTGGGCAGGACATAGGTCCAGGAATGGGTGGCGGTGTTGCCCTGTGCATCGGTGACAGTAGCGATCAGAGTGTATTCGGTGTCTTCCTCACAGGCTTCGTTGATGTCGATGGTAACAGTGCCGTCCTCATTGGGAACAACCTTAACCAAATCTTCGCTGACATCTACGCTCCATACCACGTTGAAAGCAACGCCGCCAACGCGAACGATGCCAAAACGGGTGTAGTCAACAGGTGTCTTCTTGCCGCCATCGTTATAGAAACCCTTCAGGTACTCGATAGCGTCAGCTGCACCTGCGCCGGCATAGGGAGGCTCAGTGACTTCGGGCTCCGGCTTCTGCTTACATCCGGCGAATGCGCCCAATACAAGCGTCAGAAGCAGTACCCATGCTAATACTTTTTTCATAGCAAGCTCCTTTTATCTAAATTTGATTTTTCAAACAAATCACGAATTATTTGACGATAGTAATATCATCGGGAGAGAAAACTTTGACCTGGTAGCCGCTGTAGGTGTAGTAATCTACAATACCCTTGACATTGATGGTCTTGCCCTGGTAGGCATCAGCGGTGATGATCTGGCTGTTTTCATCGTAAAGAACTGCGGTGCGGACAGAAACAACATAACCATCGCTGGTTCTGCAGGTAAGTGTCATAGCACCCTTGTTGGAGCTATCTTCGTTGGTGGTGGTAGAAATGCTTTCCACGCGCAGGTTTTCCATAGAAATGGAAGTGCTGAGCACCATCTGACCGTAATCCCGGGTCTCGGTGGTGGTTTCGTCGCTGCCCAACTCGCTGCGGACATCCACTTCAACCTTACCGGTCTTGAAGGTCTTGCCGTCGGTCAGACGGTTGGCAGCCTCGTGGCCGGAGGAGATGAGCTGAATGTTGTTGGGGTCGTTGGGACGCATATCCACATACTTAATATCGGAAATCTGCCAGGTTCCGCCAGTGGCGTAATACTGTACAGAGCCGACAAAGGAGAGGCGGTTGCCGGGTTCCAGAATTTCCAGGCCGGTACCGGTCATGTTGTAGCCGTAATAAACGGTCATGCCATAGTAGGTATCGGTTTCGGGATCGTATTCCTCAGCATAAACTGTCTGGCCGCTTTCGTAGGTGATCACACCTTCAAAGGCAACCTTCATATTCTGATAAAGCTCGATATTGGTACGCAGCTCTTTCAGGGTAACAGGAATTGCATCGCCGTAGTAGAAATCCGGGTCCTTATCCTTGGAGTGCATATGCAGATTGTAAGCCTTGGCCTGGGTCAGTGCAGCCATACAGGTTTCGCCGTAACGATTATCTGCAGCGCTGGAAGCGATGGACAAGCCTTCCTGCAGCAGCTCAATGTTCAGATTGCGGTATGTATCGCTGCCGGCAGGTCTGTACCATACCCAAACCAGATGACGGCCGCCGGTGGAATCGACATTCCAGTTGGCGTCATCGGATTCAATGTAGATGGAATCGGCACTTTCCAGGCGGGACTTTGTGAAGTTGGAAGCCTTTTTGCCCCAAACTTCGATCTTGCCGGTGGATTCGGGGGTGTTAACTGCCAGGTAACGAGCCTTCAGCAGACCGCCGCTGGAAACAGAGCCGGGAACATTGAAGTGGGTTGTGTCACCGTCAACAAATGCCTTAACAGTAACTTCCTGCTTGGCAGTCTCAGAGGACATATCCAGCGGAATGGAGGCAGCATAGTCCACCCATTCAGCCTGCTGTGTGCCACTACCCTGAGTTTCGACGACAGGCTCCTCATTTCCGGAGCAGCCTGCCAGGCAGCCCAGTGCAATGCACAGGGCCGCCAGCAGGGCGAAAATTCTTTTCTTCATAACACGACGCCTCAATTTCTCAATTAGCCGGCGTGATACTTACATTCGTTGTAGGCTTCGTCGAATGCCTTGTTGATCAGGTTATCCACATCGGTGGTCTCATCAGCCATGCAGGAAGCCAGCAGCTCGCCGACCTGCTTACGGGCAACGGAGGAACCTACGAATGCGGGAGAGGTGAAGTATGCATCGGTGTTTTCCAGAGCAGCCTTGATGACCAGAGCAGGCAGCTGGCTGTAGCCGTCAGCCTTAGCAAGCCAGCTGGCATAAGCCTCGTTCTGCTGAGCAGAAGCGATAACGGGCATATAGCCGGAGGTGGAGGAGAACTCAGTCTGGAAGCCCATGTTGGTGGTCAGATACTTCACAAACAGCCAAGAAGCCACGACCTGCTGATCGGAGGTCTTGCCGCCCTGCAGGATGCAGAGGCTGGGGCCCTGGGAGATGACCTTGGGGTTAGCAGGATCAACCTGAGGAATGGAGGTAACGCCTACTTCGAAAGCCTTGTCAGCGGGGATCTGATAGCTGGCGCCGCCGGAGGAACCGATACACATATAGCTGTGGGAGATGGACTTATCCAGCTCGGTGAACAGACCGGAAGTGTAGGAGCCGTACAGAGCCTCGGTGGTCATGTAGCCGGCCTTGTACCATTCACGGAAGGTCTTGACGAAGCTCTTGCAATCGTCATTGTTGAACAAGAAGTGCTCATCGCCGGAAGCGCTGGTGTAGTCGTAACCATACTGCTCACACATGGTAATGAACATATTGTCTTCGGAGTCGTAGCCCAGAGGAATAGCCTGGGGATCCAGCTCCAGAATCTTCTTACAGACTTCTTCCATCTCTTCCCAGGTCTTGGGAACGCTCAGACCATTCTCTTCAAAGAAGGTCTTGTTGTAGTACAGAACCTCGGTGGACTTGGACAGGGGCATGGTGTACATCAGGCCGTCGCCGTAAACCATACCTTCTTCATAGAAGCCGCCGTCCTTCAGGTCAGCAATCTGCTCAGCAGTCAGACCCAGAACTTCAGTGGTGCCGTCGTCGCGGGTAACAACGATTTCGCTGGCGATCAGCTCATCGAGAGTAACAGTTGCCCAAGCGGTGTTGTAGCTTGCCACATGGTCGGGATAGCAGTATGCGATGTTAGGCTGGTTGTCGCCCATGATCTCGGTGTTGATCAGGCCGGCGATGTCGCCCCATCCGCCGTAGGAGCTATGCTCGATGGTGATGTTGGGGTACAGCTTGTTGAACTCACCAATGTGGTAGTTCAGAACATCCTGCAGCTTTGCGCCCATGGTGTGAGCAAACTTGATGGTAACTTCGCTGCCATCATAGCCTTCTGCGGGAACAGCAAAATTGCCCTTGATTTCAGTGTTGCCGCCGACATTGCTGTTGCCGCCGTTGTCACTGCCGCAGGCTACCAGAGAAAACGTCAGCGCTGCCAGTAAGATCAGTGCGAGGATTCTTTTCATGATTGTCAGTTCCTTTCTTTGTTGGAGATTTTATGCTTATACATTATATCTAATAACAAACATTTCGTTTGTTTTTAGCCCTTAATGCCGCTGCGGCTCACGCCTGCCATAATGTACTTACGCAGGAACAGGAATACCATAAACAGCGGAGCAGAAACGATGGCAACCGCAGCCATCTGCACGGGGTAGTTGGCCTGGCCTTCTGCGGTGGTGAAGGCGTTGCGCAGACCGTTGGTAACCAGCCACATATCCTCCCGGTTGGCAACCAGCTTGGGCCAAATGTAGGAGTTCCATGCGCCCATCATTTTCAGAATGGTGATGGAGATAAGGGTGGGCAGAGCCAGAGGAATCATAACCTTCCACAGGTACTTAATATCAGAAGTGCCGTCCACCTTAGCAGCCAAATACAGCTCATTGGGGATCTGCATAAAGTTCTGCTTGAGCAGGTAGATGTAGAACACGCTTACCAGGAAGGGAATAATCAGTGCCTCGAAGGAGTTGAGCCAACCCAGGCGGTTAACCGTGATATAGTTGGTGATGGTGAACAGCTCACCGGGGATCATCATAGTTGCCAGCAGTGCTGCGAACAGCGCATCCTTGCCCTTGAACTCCAGCCGTGCGAAAGCGAAAGCGGACAGCACGGTGATGACCAGGGACAAAAAGGTGGACACAATACCAACATATGCAGTGTTCTTGAACAATTGCAGCAGGTTGCCGTCTTTAAAAGCTTGACCGTAGTTTCCCCAAATGAACTGCTGAGGCCAGAAGGTGGGGATAGTTGCCCGGTATTCCACTTCAGACTTCAAAGAAGAAATAATCATCCAGTAGAAGGGGAACAGCACGACCAGTGCCATCGTGATCAAAAATGCGTAAGTAACGATTTTCACCAGGATGCCCATGATCCGGGCGCCTGCAGAAACGTGCTGCAGATCCTTGGCAGTCATTGTTTTCATATTTTTCTTATCCATTAGACTGCCTCCTTAATAGTGAACTCTCTTCTTGCTGACCTGCAGGTTGATCATGGTCACAACAAGAATAATGCCGAACAGGATCAGCGCAGCTGCACTTGCCTTACCCTGAGAGCTTGTTGCCAGGGAGTCGTAGATAAAGCCGACCATTGTATTCAGCCGACCGGCAGCAGCGGGAGGTCCCATTGTCTCGCCGAAAATACCGACGATGCTGGAATATTCCTTGAAGCCGCCGATAAAGCCGGTGATGATAACATAAGCCAGCATGGGCGACAGCAGCGGTACAGTGATGCGGGTGAGCACTCTTCTTCTTGCAGTGCCATCTACACGGGCAGCATCGTAGTACTGCTTGTTGATGCTCTGCAGGCCGCCCAGCAGGATCAGGATCTTGAAGGGCAGTGCATTCCAGACGATGTAAACTACCATAACAACAATGTTTGCCCAGTAGTCAGAGCCTTGGTTGATCCAGTTGATCGGCTCAAAGCCCAGGAGCATCAAGAAGTTATTCACGATACCCCAGGTATCTGCCATAGATCCGCCGCCACGCAGGCCGATGATGTTAAACATTGCCGCAAACACCATGCCGATGGCGATGGAGTTGGTGACATAGGGCAGGAAGAAAATGGTCTGCAGGAACTTCTGCATAGGCTTGATGGAGTTGAGGGCTACTGCGATCAGCAGAGCCAGCATAGTAGATAGAGGAACCGTTGCCACGCAAAGCAGCATGGTATTGAGCAGGTTCTTCAAAAAGCTTCCGTAGCCAAGAACATCGATAAAGTTCTGGATACCGATGTCAAAGCTGGCGCCTCTTTTTGCCGCCAGGGCATTATATCCATTCTGGAAGGCCATGGCAACAGTATTGATGATGGGCCATACGGTAAACACCAGCAGCAGAATGATCGCCGGTGCCAGATACAGCCACGCTTTCCATTGATGCTTACTTTCTACCATATTCCGTCACCTCACCAATAGATGCGCTTTTCAGTTTCCTTGTTGAATACAAAGAGCTTATGAGGCTTGATATTGAAGCGAACAGTTTCTGCGGAAAGGTCGATCTTGTTGTCAGCATCGATGATGGAGCGGATCACGGGGTTCAGGGAAGCTTCGTGGGTGGATACGATGCTCACATCGCGGCCCATAACTTCCACATTGCTCAGCTTGCATTCCAGAGCGCCGTTGGCATCCAGTTCGAAGCCTTCGGGACGGATACCGATGTAAATGTCCTGATCCTCAACGCCGGCAGCCTCGCCGATAGCAGCGTCGCCAACGCAGATTTTGCCGTTCGCAATGCGGCCTTCCAGCACATTGATGGGAGGTGTGCCCAGGAACTTGGCAACAAACAGGTTGACAGGATCATCATACACATCCTGGGGCTTGCCAATCTGCTGCAGAACGCCCAGCTTCATAACCACGATCATATCGGAGATGGACATAGCCTCTTCCTGGTCGTGGGTAACGAAAATGGTGGTGATACCGGTTTCCTTCTGAATGCGGCGGATCTCCTCACGGGTCTGCAGACGCAGACGGGCGTCCAGGTTGGACAGAGGCTCGTCAAGGAGCAGAACGCGGGGCATCTTAACCAGCGCACGGGCGATTGCCACACGCTGCTGCTGACCGCCGGACAGCTCGCTGGGCTTGCGGTCCATCAATTCGTCGATCTGCACCAGCTTGGCAACTTCCAGTGCCCGCTCCTGCATCTCGGTCTTGGTCAGCTTATCCTTGCCCTTCAGGTTTTCCAGGGGGAAGAGGATGTTCTGCTTGACGGTCATGTGGGGGTACAGTGCATAGTTCTGGAACACCAGACCGATGCCGCGGCTTTCCGTTGCCAGCGTGGTAACATCGTCTTCGCCGAAGAAGATCTTACCGGAGGTAGGCTTCTGCAAGCCACTGATCATGTACAGTGTGGTGGACTTGCCGCAGCCGGAGGGGCCCAGAAGGCCGATAAGCTTGCCATCGGGGATTTCAAAGGTGAAGTCGTTAACAGCTACCACCTCGCCACCGGCCTTTTTGTCCCGGCTGGGGAAGATTTTTGTCAGATTTTGCAGTACTACTTTCATACAAATATCCTTCCTGTTCTATATGTTTTTTAATTGCTAACTTAATATTTCTGCCGGGCTGCACGCTCGGCTGCAATTCTTTGTTGGTAGGCGATCAGATCGTCAGTTGTTTTAAATATCTGCTGACTGCTGTAATCCACCACCACGGTACCTGCCATCAGATCATGGAGCAAGCAATTATTGCGGGTTGCCACGAAACAGATCACCTGTGCTGCCAAAAGGGCAATTGCCAAAAGCAAAAGCAGCGGTTTGACAACATTTAAAAGAATCATAATTACCGAATACACCGGAATCATCACACCTACGGCAAATTTTCCCAGCAGGAAGCGGGTAAATAGCTGCAAAGTGTTGATCTTTACGCCGTCATTGCGGATCAGGCACAGGGCGAAGACCTTTTTGCCCACCGTCTGTCCATTTCCAAGAATCAGCGGTACGATAAATTCCAGCAGCAGCATACTCAGTAAAATTCCGCCGGAAGCGATCAGCAAGGACAGATTCACAACCAAGGAAAACACCCGGATGGCTTCTTCATCCTGATTCACAGCTTCATCAGCCAGCCGTACCTTTTCCAGATATGCTTCATATTCCTCCGGGGTCAGCTGATCCAGGTATTCCTGGGTCAATTCTTCCGGTAAATTGAATTTTTGGGTGTATTCTGCCCGAATTTCCTCCGACCGTTCAAACCATTGGCTGTAATCCAGAGCCGCAGAAAGTGCCCAGCAGACACCGGTAGCCAGCACCACTAAAAGAATCACATCCAAAATACCCGCTGCGATCCGTTTCCATAGGCTGGCTTTTTGTATATCGTTGTGCATAGGCATCCTACTCCAGTAACCGAAAATTTTCCATACGATATTATAACACAAACGTCCCCGGATTGCTACCCCTATTTTTCGTTTTTTTGAACGAAAAATGGGGGTCTCTTTCTATGTTTTCAAACAAAATTCTATTATGGAAGAATGTTCTTTCTGCGGGACTTTAACTGCTGCAGCAGGGTCAGCGGGATAGACAGATTTCCTTTCCCCACGCCTATGGAAATATCCGGCTTGTTCTGCCCGTGAAAATCACTGCCGCCGCTTCCCAATAGGCCGTATTCCGCAGCGATTTCCAACGCCAGCCGGGTCTGTTCCTCGTCATAGGTGGAGTAATATACTTCCATACCGTCCAGTCCGGCATTCACCGCCTCGGGCAAAAATGCCCGCAGCAGCGACTCATCCATGCTCAAAAAAGGATGGGCCAGCACCGCCACGGCGCCAATAGACTTGATAAAACGGATCGTCTCATAAGCATCCGGTCTGGTCGCCGGCACATAATAACCGCGCTTCGGCGACAACCACTGTGAAAAAGCCTCTTTGATACTTTCGCAGTAGCCAAGCTCTACCATTTCCGCGGCAATCACCGCCCGATTGATGTTACCCGCGGACTTTTCCCGAATTGTGCCGTAATCCAGCTCTACCCCCGCAGCTTTCAGCCGCTGCACCAGATCAAAGTTGCTTTGATCCTTTCGATCCAGAAAATCCTGCAAACGGGCATTGATGGGAGCATAATGCTCCGGCTGCACATAAAGCGCCAGAATATGCAGCTCTTTATTTTGGAATTCCGTGCTAAATTCCACGCTGGGAACCGGCTCAATACCGCTGCCCTCTGCGGCTGCCAAAAACGAAGGCAGTCCGGCCACAGTATTGTGGTCGGACAGTGCCAAAGCTTCTAAGTTCGCTTCCCGCGCCAGCCGGATCAGCTCAGCGGGGGTGCAGGTTCCGTCGGAGTATGTGGAATGGGTGTGTAAATCACAAATTTTCACCATATTTTCTCCTATGCTAAATGATTGTTTATAGCATCAACTATCGTATAAGATCGTAGGGGCGTTCTTTGAACGCCCGCGGGCGAACACAGTTCGCCCCTACGGGTAATTTGTAAGATAAATTCTTATTTATCTCTTTCTTTTCTTTTTCAGCAGGCTTTCGATAATTTCCTTTGCCGCCTGCTGGGGATCGTCTCCGGAGATAATATAATCGCAGATATCCGCATTCTTCTGTTCTGCCTCCAAAGACATAATCCGGCGGATCTTCTCGTCCAGATTCAGAGGCTTTGTCAGCAGATTTTCCAGCAACGCCTGCTTATCCCGCTGGACATAGATGGTTGTCACATTGGGGAAGTGGGTCTTTAAAGACATAGCGCCGCAAATATCCATAACCGTCAAAACATGCTTGCCGCTGGCCATAATTTCCTCAACATCCTTCTTGCAGGAGCCGTAGTGATGGCCGGCATACATAGTGGATTCAAACATCTCCCCATTTTCGCACATTTGGTGGAAGGCATCCACAGACAGATAGTGATATTGCTCTCCGCTCTGCATTCCCACCGTCGCATCGGTGGTATAGCTGGTCAATTTGTGGAACGCACGGGATTTTTTCATCAGCTGACGGGCAATTTCATTTTTACCACCGCCGGAAGGACCGACCAGCACCAGGATGCCCGGTTCATCATTGAATCCATGCTCCGGCTTGGGATTGTAGCTGTCGGCGATCACTTCCACCAGCTTCAAAAATTCATCGTAGGTATTGACCGCCAGCATACCGGAAGCATCCTGATTCCAGGGGCGGCGCATCAAAATAGGATAGGCCGCATTGGAACGGAACACATTATGCATACCATCGTCAAAGAGAATATCCACATCGATTTTATCCTTGCCTGCACCCAGATAAATATGATTCTGAGGAATTTCGGGAAATTCCTCCATGATCCGCTTGGCGCGGATGCTCATATACTCGGGATAGACGGAGGTGGATACATACACCTCTGTCATTTTGGTCAGCTTGCGCACAAATTCCTTCGCGCCCTTGATGACCGGCTGGGTTTCAAAAAACTCCGGCGTGAAAAACTCAAAAATCACATCCGCCCGGGTGCCCAGTTTTCCCCAACGGTTCACCTCATAAATCGTCAGTGGGGGATCAAATTTGTATTTTTCATTTGCAAGACGGATGGCATAAGGAATGCACTCCATTAAAAGGTCGTCAATATCCAGCGCTGTGGAAAGTCTGAATTTTCTGTTCATAGTACCCCTCTTTCTCTGTAGATTTTATTTTTCTTTATTTTACTCAATTTTCCCTATAAAAGCAACTTATTTTTACACGCCGCAACAGCTTTTCGCGAAATGTTTTCCTTTTGTTCAGGCCGACATTAGCCTTGCATAATCTTATTTTTTTGATATAATTTGAATATATTCTTCCGCCAAGGAGGTTTTCCCATGCTTTCTGACAACATTACCCAGAGTTTTCTGGCTATTTTATCCGAAGAACTGATTGCCGCCATGGGCTGCACAGAACCCATTGCTTTGGCCTACGCTGCCGCCCGGGGACGGGAAATTTTAGGCTGCGCCCCGGACAGAATTCTTGCCCGCTGCAGCGGCAATATGATCAAAAATGTCCGCTGCGTGCGCATTCCCAACTCTCAGGGTATGGTAGGTATTGAAGCCGCCTGCACCTTAGGCGCGCTGTGCGGTGACAGCAGTCGGCTCATGGAGGTCTTGGAATCCGTTACTGCCGAGGGTCTGCAGCAGACACGGCAGTTTTTATCCCAGCACCGGTGCCGGGTGGAATATCTGGAATCCCCTATCGCGCTGCATTTTATCATCGAGCTGGAGCGAGATGGTCAGCAGGTCTGCGTGGAGGTACAGCACCACCACACCAATATCGCCCGCATCACCAAAAACGGCGCTGTTATCTACGAAAATCCCCAATCCACCGAGGTGATCCAGCCTGCGGAGCGGGAGCATTTGAGCATTGAAAATATCTACCAGTTTGCCAACGAAGTTCCCCTGGCGGATATCACGCCCTTCACCCAGCGGCAGATCGCCTGCAATATGGCCATCTCTCAGGAGGGTATGACCGGCAAATACGGCTTAGGGATCGGCCCCGCCATTATGGACACTTATCCCAGCAGTCCCATCACCCGGGCCAAGGCCTACACCGCTGCCGCCTCGGAGGCCAGAATGGATGGCTGTGACTTGCCGGTGATCATCACCTCCGGCAGCGGCAACCAAGGTATTGCCTCCACCGTTCCTGTTATTATTTACGCCCGGGAGCTGGGCATCAGCGAGGAAAAGCTCAGCCGTTGTCTTGTTTTTTCCAGTCTGCTGACTGTATTCCAAAAGGAGTATTTGGGGAAGCTCTCCGCCTTCTGCGGAGCTGTTTCTGCCTCTTGTGCTGCCGGAGCTGCCATTACCTATATGCTGGGCGGCAGTGTGCAGCAGGTCAAAGATACCATTGACAACACCCTTGCCGACATTCCCGGCATCATCTGCGACGGTGCCAAGGCTTCCTGCGCTGCCAAGATCGCATCGGCGCTGGATGCTGCACTGCTGGCGCACAATCTCGCTATGAAGGGCAAGGTTTATGAAGCCAACTCCGGTATTTTGCAGGACGATGCCGGACACACCATCAGCTCGGTCGGCTATATCGGCAAGGTGGGTATGAAGCAAACCGATGCTGAAATTGTGAAACTCATGATCGGTAAATAACAAAAAGGCTGTTTTTAAAGACAGAATACAAAAAATTATGTCATTCCGAGCCAGTGCGCACACTGGCGTGGGAATCCGTTTTCCAATGGGTATATTACGGATTGCCACACCAGTGACATCGGTCACTGGTTCGCAATGACATTTTTGTATGCTGCTATCTTTATAAAACAGCTTTATTTTTATAATGGATTTTGTTTGATTTTTGCGTACCGGCGGGGGTACTGCTTCGGCGTAGGTGCCACTTTGCGCAGCACGATCACCGCATGAGATGTGCCGTCGATAGGGAATTTTTCCACCTTTTCCAGCTTCAATCCCAGCGCCCGAATGGCCTTTTGGGATTCAGCCAATTCTTCCTCTGCCGCTGCACCCTTCATAGCCAAAACCGCCCCACCCACCTTTACATAGGGGGCCGTCAATTCCAGTAAAATCGGCAGCCGTGCCACCGCCCGGCTGGTGGCGAAATCATACTGCTCCCGGCAGTCTGCCACAGCCTCCTCTGCCCGGGCGATGCGGTACTTTGCATCTACGCCCAAAGTCGGCAGGATCTCCTGCAGCCAGTTCATCCGCTTGCCTAAAGAATCCAGCAGCGTCAAATCCATTTCCGGACAGGCAATTTTCAGCGGTACGCCGGGGAATCCTGCGCCGCAGCCTACATCAATCACTTTTTTGCCCTTCAGATCCTGGGCGCACAGCACCGTCAAGCTGTCCAGCAAATGCAGCTTTGCCACCGCATCCGGTTCGGTGATGGCCGTCAGATTCATCACTTTGTTCTGCTCCACTACCGCCATACCAAAATTGCAAAGGGTCTTTTGGGTCTGCTCAGAAAGCTCCAGTTTTAAGTTAGGAAGCTCCTTTCGGAGTGTTTGTTCCATTTTCATCATCAGCCACCGGTTCTGCTGGGGTTCAGAATATCCTGGAACCGCTCGTCGGACTCGTCCATGGGGTCAAAGACATCCTCTTCCTCGTCCTCGCCGTACTGGGCAATCTCCTGGACATGCCAGCTTACCAGCAAATTGGTCAGCTGTTCATCCACCTGCTGCGCATCCTCGCCGAAGAAGGTGTTATACTGCGCCATGTCGTTCATCACATCATCGCTCACATAAGCCATTACCCGGTTCAGACTGTCACGGCCAAGCTGGCTATCGATTCCTGCCAGGGCGTTGTAACAAGTCCGGAAAGCCATCAAATAACCGGAATAAATGAATTCGTGGGAGGAATTGGCTGTGCAGGCCAAAAATGCGCCGAAGCTGGCATCGGAATCGTTGTAGATGCACATTCTGTGATTCATTTCGTGGCAAATTGCAAAAGGCAGACCTACCTCGGGCACATCGGGATTGACTGCAGATTCGCCGGTCAGACCCACGGTCATACCGGTTTTTCCGTCAGCACGGCCCATCCATCCCTGCTTCTTCACAGGGACTGTCGTACCGCTGAAAATGGGGATGCCCCGCTCATAGGTCAGCACGGTGTAGCCTTTAGCTGCCTGCTCTGCCAGGGTATCAAAATCAGAAAAATCTGCATATTTTCCTGTGCGTTTCACTTTTTTGGCATATTCCGTAGCCATTTGGCCATAGTAGGAAGCCGCCCGCTCCAAAGAGCCGGAGGAATACTCATTCACGCTCAGCCGCACATCCTCGGAAATCGGGCCGGCATACGCATTGATGCCGTAGATGCCGGTGTTCAGCAGAACCAAAATGCCCGCCGCAGTCAGCACCCAGCCAAACCACTGGACAGGATTCCACCGCAGTGCGATCATCAGCACCGCGCTGCCCAGCAACAGCACTGCCAGGAACACCACACCGGTCTGCCATAAGCTTCCGGCAAAGCCTGCGCTCCAGTTAGCCAGATAATCCATAACAATGCGGTCAACATAGGGGTAGAACATATCCACCAACTGGACATGCCCCTTACAAAATCCTACCAATGCAAAATTGCAGGCAAACAGGACGGCCGCAATCAGATAACCACGCCAATATTTCAACAAACTCGCCTCCTCGGGAAATGAGAATGGTTTTCATAAATCGTCATCTTATAGTATATCACACATTTTCCCTTTTGTCTGCCCCTATTTTAAAAATTTACATTTTCGATATTTTCGCCATCCCTTTCTCCGCTAAATCAGAATTTATCTTACAAATTACCCGTAGGGGCGAACTGTGTTCGCCCGCGGGCGTTCAAAGAACGCCCCTACGGTCTTATACGATAGTTGATGCTATAAACAATCATTTACAGCAATCGGATAAATATAGAAAATGCGGCACAGCCAAAAGGCTATGCCGCATTTTGTTTCTTATTTTGCGTATTCCACTGCTTTGGTTTCCCGGATCACATTGACCTTGATCTGGCCGGGGTACTCCAGCTCGGATTCGATCTTCTTGGCAATGTCCCGGGCCAGCAGGATCATATTGTCCTCGGTGACCTCCTCGGGCTTGACCATGATACGAACCTCGCGGCCTGCCTGGATGGCAAAAGCCTTCTCTACGCCGGGATAAGAGCCGGTAAGCTCTTCCAGCTTTTGCAGACGGCGGATATAATTTTCCACATTTTCCCGACGGGCACCGGGGCGGGCAGCAGAAACTGCGTCCGCAGCCTGGACCAGCACAGCCACCACAGTTTTCGGCTCCACATCGCCGTGGTGGGCCTCGATGGCGTTGACGATCACAGGATTTTCCTTGTACTTCCGAGCAAGATCAGCACCCAGCTGCACATGGCTGCCCTCTACCTCGTGGTCGATGGACTTGCCCAAGTCGTGGAGCAAACCTGCACGCTTAGCCAGCGCCACATCCACACCCAGCTCGGAGGCCATCAGACCTGCAATATGGGAAACCTCGATGGAGTGGTTCAGCACATTCTGACCGTAGGAAGTACGGTACTTCTGACGGCCCAAAATCTTGACCAGTTCGGGGTTCAGGTTGTGAACGCCAGTTTCGTAGCAGGCTCTTTCGCCCTCTTCCCGAATGGTGCGTTCCACTTCCTTACGGGCCTTTTCCACCATATCCTCAATGCGGGTGGGGTGGATACGGCCATCTACGATCAGCTTCTCCAGAGCCAGTCTGGCAATCTCCCGGCGGACGGGATCGAAGGAGCTGACGGTAATTGCCTCGGGGGTATCGTCGATGATGAGGTCAACGCCGGTAATGGTCTCCAGGGTGCGGATATTGCGACCCTCGCGGCCAATGATGCGGCCCTTCATCTCGTCGTTGGGCAGGGGCACTACGGAAACCGTAGCCTCTGCGGCATGGTCAGCAGCACAGCGCTGAATGGCAATGGACAGGATCTCTCTGGCCTTTTCGTCGGCCTCGTCCTTCATCTGCTGCTCGATCTCCTTGATCTTTACAGCGGTATCGTGGCGGATTTCCTCCTCCACATTCTTCAGAAGGGCAGCCTTCGCCTGCTCCTGAGACAGACCGGACAACTGCTCCAATGTGGCGATGTGCTGGCGGCGGACAGCTTCTGCCTCCTGCTTAATCTCAGCCACTTCTGCCATACGGCGGGCCAGGTCCTCTTCCTTCTTCTCAAAGGCGTCGGTCTTTTTGTCCAGGGATTCTTCCTTCTGCTGCAGCCGGCGCTCCTGCTTGGTCAGCTCAGCGCGGCGCTCTTTGACTTCCTTTTCGTGTTCCGTGCGGGATTTATGGATTTCGTCCTTTGCTTCCAGGAGCATTTCCTTCTTGCGGCTTTCACCGCTGCGGATTGCTTCATTGATCAGCCGTGTGGCTTCCTGCTCTGCAGAGCCGATCTCACGCTCGGCAAACTTCTTGCGGTAACCGACACCGGATGCAAAACCGATGCCCACGCCCGCTACGGCAGCAACGACGATTAAAACGATTGCTAAAATCGGGTTCATAAATCAGCACACCTCCTTTTGTAGAATAGGCACAGTCGGAGGGTGGGCGGATTGACACCCCATGATGTGAAATTGGCAGATAAATCCGCAAAAATTGCGGCAAACATAACTACAAAAAACAACGCCATGAGGCGAAAAAACGCACTTCACCGACATGATGCCGGAAAATAGATATAAAACGCGAGAAAGTTAGCCATACTTCCTCAACATATACTATACCGAATCCATTTTACTGCCAAACCAAACCCTTGTCAAGTAAAAATAAGCAAAAATATTACCGGATGCGAGCCGCCGCACCCGGTAACGAATAAATTGATTTTACCATTTTTTCCCATTTTGATAAGTCATTGGGGATCCGGCTGCTGTCCATCGTGGGCAAGCCACTTGCATTCGCTCACTTCCAGATTGGTAAAAGCAGCTCGAAAGGAAGAATCTTCCGGACTGCACGCATAAACACCGAATCGGACAGTACCGCCCCCGTTCCACATATGGCAAACCCGCATCTGAGAAAAACGGACTCCGTCGGCAGAACATTCTATGCAATAATCGTCTTCTCTGCGGCTTAGCCGATACCACATAGATTTCACGGATGCATCTATGGCTGTTGTGGCCCAATCGGAGTATCCGTTGTTGGTGACAACGCTTCCCAAATGCTGAAATTCCGCATTTTCGTATTCGATTGACCCTTTGAGCCAGTTTTCCGAATCCAAATACATTACAATTCCGCACTGATCAAATCTATGCTTGCTGTCAAATTCCGTTTTCACCGTAAACGAGAAGAATTTTTCATCCGTTTCCATCTGCAAAACCGGGGCATTATCATTTTGGAAATGGTAATAGGTGCGTTGCCACAGATCCGTGTGTGGATTGGTCACAATTTCAATTTTATCATCCATCAGCGTATAGCTCTTCGGCTGTCTTGTCCATTTCAGTTTGCTGATATCAAAATTCATTTTCCGCACCTTCCGCAATTATTGCCTTGCCCGGCTGTTTGTTTCCCGTACTGCCTTTTTTATTTCATCCACCATATCGGCAATCACAGGCGATATATCCTGCCGGAACATTCCTTCAAACAGCCGATTTAGATTTTCATCAAAGTTTTGGGGCAATATGCTGCACTCCTTGGAGCAAATGCTCTGCATTCTTTTTTCTCCGGGGTGAGGCATTTCATTCAGGGCAAAAATGATATCAAAATAGCTTGCCAAAAACTCCGTAACGCGATGATTTACACTTACCAAATCTGCTCTGTTTTCTGCCTTTTGTATTTGCATATCAAAAGATGGCAGCATGCCGCTCAGAAGCTTGAGATTGTTGGAAATAATGTTTTCCTTTAGTTTTTGGGGATAGGGAATGTGGTATTTCTGCTGTAATGCAAATAATTTGCCTTGCCGATCGAACACAATTCGGGAAGTTATCAGATTATGCCACATGCATGTGGTGTATCCGTTCCACGAAACGCAGTCTGTCACCACCGAAGACACCATTTTTTCAAAGCCTTGCAGATCACGATATATGATATCCATATCAATTCCATTTTTAAGGGTGACATCATCCTCAAGCTCCCAAAAGGAATTTCCAATCTCCATGTATTGACAATATTTATCTAAAATGTCTCTGCGTGCCGCTTCCGCAATGCTGTCGGTTATATACACATACACATCGTAGTCGGATTTTTCGTCATTTCTGCCTGTTGCTCGGGAGCCGCCCAGCGCAATCGCTTCCACTTGGGGAAGACTTCCCAGCTCTTTAAACAGTTCGTTAACATCTATTGTCATTACGATTTCCTCCTTCTTGGATTCCGTTCATCGGTCACATACAGATCGTGCCGCTATTTTACTATTTTATATGAAATTTGTCAATGCTTCTGTTTGCCACCAGAGATTGCCTTGTGTGGTCAACGCTGGCAGCCAGCGGTTGATTTTCACCTTTTTCGGTGATACAATAAACCCACCAAAAATGATTAAGGTGATGTTGTAATGGACCACATAATTCGCGCACTGACTTTTCTGCTGATATCCGTCTTTGTAAATAATATTCTCGGCTATTTGCGGCAGCCCAAAAAAGCAAAAGACGGTATGGTTTTCTTGCCGAAATTGTTGGCAATTTTGGGAATAGTCACCTCGGGTATTTTCTTAATTCCCGCCATAATCACTGCTTTTTTAGGTGAACAGCTATGGGTTCCCATCCTTTTTCTCTTGCTGTCCTCTCTGGGTGCGATTTTGATTATCGCCTTTATAAATTGCAGAATCACCTATGACGAAGAAGGGTTTGTTGCTAAAAACTTCTTTGGTAAAAAAAGAAAATTTACATATGATCAGGTCACTGCAATCAAAGAGAATATGCATGAGAACTATATTTACATAGGCAAGCACAGAGTGATGGTCGATGAATTTTCAATCGGCGGAGCAGACTTCATGAAGCATGTCAAGAAAAAATACAGAATTGCAAATGAAGGTCTCAGCCTTCCCAAAATATATAAAACAAAACACGATATTTTCAATGGGAACGTCAACGATATGGGTGGATTTTTGTTTGCCTACATTTTGGTCGGCGTTATTGTGATTGGTCTTCTCGGCTTTTCTATTTACTTCGCCTACTTTACACCAAGTACTGCAGACAATACGATTGAACAATCGGTATGCTTTGTGTCCTGTGATGCAGACGAAGATGAAGTCGTTTTGACTTCCGCAGATAAGCAGATCTATATAATACGATTTACAGATGAACAATTTGACACAACAAACATTCAAGCCATCTGTGACGGAAAAACAGCTGTAATTACCTATTCCACCGAAGTCACTCCGGACGACGGAGCGCCATATTACTCGGTGAAGGCAATTTTGTTTAACGGCGCATACCTTTTGAGTTTCGACGAAACAAACCAATTGCACAGGCAGGAATATACCATGCTCGTTGTTTTCGCGCTGGGTTTGGGGCTTGTTTGGGGTGCCGTTGTTGTTTGTTCGATTATTGTTGGCAGAAATCCCCAAAAGTTCAGCAAGCGCTTTGTACGGCTCTTTTTCAAAGACGGCTATATCAAGTATTGATTTTGTGGAAAATGAACTCGCCGATAAACCTTAAATTTGAGGAGATGTTAAAATGAAAGTCAGTATTCGTGACTATGAAGACTATCTATATGACCATTATAAAAACCATGGTATTGATTCAAGTTTGTTTATGAAACTCGTTGAGGAAGTAGGCGAAGTTGCAGAAGTTCTAAACAAACGCGACGGACGAAAGGCTTCTGATAATGAGGATTTGAAATCTCAATTAGCAAACGAATTGGTTGACGTGATTCACTACGCTTTTGCTATTGCATCATTAAATCAAATCGATTTGAATGATGTTATTTTGGAAAAAGACAGAAAAGCTTCCATTAAATATCATCACAAGGTAAACCAGGAGCAATTCTTGTCAAACCGGTAACCCCCAATTTGTCTAACTGCCATACGATCAATACTGTAGAGGACGGGTTTCCCGTCCCGCGGGAGGCGAAACGCCTCCCCTACAATAAAACCGAGAATTCTCCGCCAAATTCCAATATATCAAACAGTTAAAGCCGGCGCCCATCACGGGCGCCGGCTGATTGTGTCAAAGAAGTTCCCCTTGTCATTCCGAGGAGCGAAGCGACGTGGGAATCTCATAGTAAAATTTTACGATTTTGCCGAAAGTAACATATTTATCGAAACATTTAAATGCGAGATTGCCACGGGCACTGTGTGCCCTCGCAATGACACGGTTTTCTGACAGTCTGTAAAGCCGGCGCCCGTGATGGGTGCCGGCAGTTGCTTTTTGCATTTGTCGATGGTACAATGAACTTATCAATAAGCTTGATATTAGAGAGGTAATAAATTGTTGTTTCATATTTTTAGTTCTCAAGAAGAACGCAGAAATTTCGGAGGTTCTGCCTTTATCGAAATGCAATTCTGTGACTTGCCCATTGGAACGAGAGAAAATAAATTAGTTACAGTTAGCAGTATAACCCATTGGAAGAATGATTCCGTATATATTTATGTAGAGGATATAGAGGTTTTTTATCAAGAATACAACCCCATTTTTGATTGCGATATTTATGGTATAAATTATTACGCACCTTCTACAATCGATATATTGATTACGAAACTTAATACCAACAGACCCTCAAATTACGAGCAGTTAGTGGCTTGGCTGAATGAAGCCAAACACCATAACGGTTTTTATATTTTGGGCATATAACATATTTCAAGTTGAAAAGGAGGCCTTTTAGTGATTCTATATCGTCCGGTTGGGAAGGCTGAGTATGAATTGATTGCGCAATCTGACTTTACTGAGTTTCCTCCCAGGTTGCCCGAGCAGCCTATTTTTTACCCTGTATTGAATGAACGCTATGCCAGGGAAATTGCAGAAAAGTGGAATCGCAGATACCCCGATTCCCAATATACAGGTTATGTCACCACATTTGAAATTGATGATGCATATATTGCGCAATTCCCTGTGCAAACAGTTGGCGCAAGTTATCACCAGGAATTTTGGATCCCCGCAGAGGAGTTGCACGAGTTTAACCAACATATCATTGGCAAGATTAAAGTTTTATAACAGTTAAAGCCGGCGCCCATCACGGGCGCCGGCTCAGTCTGTCAAAGAACCCCTGTTTTTGTTAGGCAAAAACAGGGGTTTTGGTGTATTTATGTCTAAATATGAGCAATATCTGCGAGAAAAAGGAGTTATTCCAACTCCAATTTGCCAGCTTTTTCAGATTCATGGCAGCAT